>JBJETY010000024.1:0-11213 GCA_051883555.1 Christensenellales bacterium
AGTTTTTATAATAGAGTAAGTAAACATAATAGCGTAAATTAACATAATTAAATAATATAAATATGACAGTGTAAATAAATTTATAATAAACATAATAGCGTAAATAAATTTGTAGAATTGTAAAAGGAACGACAAGCGTCGTTCCTTTTATTGTAGTAATTAAACTAACTGTTTTGGGCAAATAGCCTGAAAGAAGTCGGGCTTATTCTTTAAAACAAAACTTAATTAAACTCAATTAAAGCCCATAATAATTGTCGGTAAAATGTGTCGGCAGACGCGTTAAAATTTTGTTTGCTATACCGAAACTTTTAGTAACGACTAAATTTAAACGGCATACCGTTTAAACGAGCGGCATATTGTTTAAACGCTGAGATTTAAAACCATCAAAGTTTATGTCGAATAGTTTCGATTGCCGACGTTTTAATGCCCGTTTTAAGAAACGGATGACGGAATTAGCTACAAACTTTTGTTATTTAAACAAGCAATTTAAAACAAGCGTTTGTCGAGCCAGTTGTATACGCCGTTTGACGTGAAATAGTTGAATTGGAAAGCAACGTCAAAATGGTCGCCGTTTGTTACAATCATAACTCTTTCATCGTCAGCGCTAAGTCCGCACGTGCCTGAATAGAGCAGAACAGTATTGTCGCCTTGCTTTTGCGATTCCGTACCTATCATTACGGCGTCTTTATAAACAGGTTTTCCGTTTTCATCGAGTGGCGCGGAATAACATACCGTATCTTGCGTATCGTAGCCGATAGCGTTTACGTAAAGAGTATCGATTTTTAACGAAGTGCTAAGGTTTTCCCAATAGTTTTCGAGGTTTTTAACGACGTCGCGGAGTTCGCCTTGCGTGCCGTCTTCATTTACCGTATACGCCCAATGTCTTGATTTGTAAAATTCTATAATTTCATCCGTATCTGTAAGATATTCGCCGTTTATTTTGATAAAGCTCGTTACGCTTTTAGTTCCGATGTAGTCCCATTTCATAGTATATTGCGGCGTATCTATGAGTTGTTTTGACGGTAAAAGTTCGATGAGAGTATCGAAATTGAACATAGGCATAAAACGGTCGAGACAAACTTCTTTAAATTTTGAGTAAATAGCGTTTCTGTCTTTTCCCGATACGTCAAGCATATTTTTAAGATAAGTATCGATTAAGCTTATATTCATATTTTTTAAGGTCGTAACCAAAGAGTCGATCATGCCTTCACGGTCTTCGATAATACTCAGAGCCGAAATAGCGCCGTAGAACGGAGAATCAAGCGATACGAGACCTTTGACCTTTTCCGAGTTGCTTTCGCTTCTTGCAAGATAACAGCTTGCAAGTTGTCCGCCCATCGAGTGAGCGACGAAATATACGTTTTTATATCCCTTTTTGTTGATAAAGTCTTCAAGAAGTTTAGCATTGGTTACGTTGCTTATACGCCAGTCGTAGTTGAAAACTTTAATTTGCGCAACGTCACCGTATCTGTGTTCCAAAGCGTCGTAAAGTTGTTTGCAGTTGCCTAACGCTCCATAGTAAATTCTCGAAGGATTGTCGAAGTTTTCGTCGGCAGGCAATAAAGATTTGTAAATCGGAACGCCGTTGCTATCCATTGCCATAAGCGACGAAAGCGATTTCGGGTCGTTATTTACGATTGCTTTGACGACGGATATAGCGTTGTTTACGAGTTCGCCGTCAATTGCCGAAATGTCCAATAAGCCGTGGTTTATAAACATATCGATAAATACGTTTTCGCTTGTAAACGGATCCCAGACGGGTTCGCCCGTTTCGGCGTCGTATAAACCGCTTGCCAAAAGCCCCGGAAGAATGATTATCGCCGTTTCATCGATTTTGGCGTCGCATGCTGTAAAGCAGAGCAACGTGAGCATAATCATTGAAACTACCAATATGATACATAAAATCTTTTTCATAATTACCCCTAATTTTCAATAAGATTTCAAAATGCAAATAACCGACGTTAGTCGAGTAATTTCCGATTAAATAGTCGTTAACGTTTTTAAAGCAAAATCGCGTTGTTTATAGTTTTCAGATTTACGAGTAAAAGTCGATACGTGAAATTTTTATAAAGCTATAAACAAATATATTGTACTATTATACTTGTAAACTTTCAACTTTTAAATTAAAAAAAATTTTTAGCGCGATAAATATCGGCATTTTGTGCAAATTTCATTTTGCAAAAGGAAAATAAAAAAACAATTTGTCTATTTATAAATATAGTGTATAATAAATATATAAAACAAAACAGGTGGTTTTATGGCAGATTCATCAAAAAACGTAATATGCAAGGCTGTCGGTCTTAAAAAGACTTATTTCGGTTCAGTGGAAACGCCCGTTATAAGAGGCATTGACGTCGAATTTTATAAGGGCGATTTTACGGCGCTGTTGGGCGAATCGGGTAGCGGCAAATCTACGTTGCTTTATTTATTGTCGGGCATCGAAACTCCGACCGAGGGAAGCGTTACGCTTTTGGATAAAGAGCTTTCTGATATTTCCGATGACGAAATGGCGGCATTAAGGCGTCACGGTTTTTCTTTTGTTTATCAATTTGACAACCTTATAGGGAACATTACCGCCGAGGAAAATATCTATTTGCCGTTACGTCTGGACAGACAGGACGTAAAATCATATAAAGATAAATTCGAGGAATTGGTTGACTATCTTCAGATAAAAGATTGCATTAAACGTTATCCTAAACAACTTTCCGGCGGTGAGCAACAGAGAGTTGCGCTTTGCAGGGCGCTGATAACGAATCCCGAGTTGATTTTTCTTGACGAACCGACGGGAAGTCTTGACGCTCAGATGGGTACGCAAGTTATGGAGCTTTTAAAAGATATAAACAAAACGAGACAGGTCGCTCTCATAATGGTTACGCACTCGGCGGCACATGCGGAGTATGCTTCGAGACAAATCAGAATTAAAGACGGAAAAATAGAAAGCGAAACGGAAAGATAATCATAAACCTTTACGAAAGATTACGTTTTTTGCGTTTCGGCATAAAAATTTTCAGGCGAGTGCGCAAGCAATAGTTTGAAGATTTAGAAATATCTAAACGTCGTCAACTGATTTTAAAATGAAAGCCATAAAAATTTATATAAAAATTCATATTTAAAATCATATATAAAGTTTGCGAACAAATTTGATAAACACAAATTTTTGCAAACAATGCAAACAGAATCATAAACATAATTAGTGCAAAATAAAATACGAAAAATTTAAGCGGAACGAATGTTTAAACTTGCTCTTAAAAACTTAAAAGATAAAATTTTCAAAACAATCGGAATGATTTTTGCCGTTGCGGTTTCGATTGTAGTTTTGTTTTGCGTTTTTTCTTTTAACGGAGCAGTTGAGAAATATCTTACGGCGGTAGAAACGGCAGACTGCGGTGTGGCTGATATTACTATTACGCCGAAGTCGGATAGCGCCAAAATTTCTTCCGCTACAGAAGTTAAAGCGCTCGACGGCGTGGAATATGCCGTCGGAACGTTGAATCTTTACGGCGAATCGGAAGGCGAGTATTTTAATTTAATAGGCCTTGACAAAAACGAATTTGAAACGCTCCATACGCTTGAAATAATTGACGGTTCAAAAACGGAACTTTTATCGAATTCCGAGAACGTAGCTATAAGCGAAAAAACGGCAAGTTCTATGAATTTAAAGCTCGGCGACGAAATCGTAATTTCCGTTTTCGGAAGAAGCAACAAGTTTTACGTTTCTGCTATATGCAAAGAAACGGGTTATTTTGCTCAGGATACGCCTGCAAAAATAGTTGGACACAATGCGGGCGGAATTGCAAGGTTAATCGGCGTTTCAATCGGCGGAATTTATAATAAGATTTTCGTGAAAGCCGAAAGCGGCGCGTCGGTTGAAAATCTTATAGGCGATATAAAACGGATTGAAGCTTATGAAAAGATGACGGTTAAAGCGTCGATAGATTACGACTATATAAATCAGCAAAGTAAATCATACGGCGCAACCGTTGTAATAGGCGGCATAGCCATATCCGTTCTTATTGTCGGCGCGATAGTTATCTTATATATGCTGTCGTCCGAAGAAAAGAGAATATTAATTTCAAAACTCACTGCAATCGGCGCAACGAAGAAACAGCTTGTCGGATTGTTTATGGCGGAAAACGGCTTCGTTTCGCTTATCGGATTTATCGTCGGCATATGCCTTGCTCCGCTCGGTTTGTTCGTATTGCTTAAAGCGACGATTTCAGACGCCGTATTTTTCGTCAATGCGGGTTGGTTGATTTTATCGGGAATACTTATTTTGCTGATTTCGTTTGCTGCCGGATTTTTACCGTATTTTATAGCAAGACGTAAAAGTTCTCGTGAAAACCTTATCCTTGAAAAAGGTAAGGGAATTTCGGAAACGGTTGCAACCTGCGTTTTAGCCGGTGCCGTTTTGGTACTTTCTCTTATTATGTTTCTTGCAAAAAGTCCTACGGTTCGAGGAGTATCGGGTATTTTAAACGTGGTTGCCATTGCTCTTTTCGGTTGCTACGTAGCGCCGCAAGGCATAAGATTGTTTGGTAAATTGTTTAAAAAATCGAAAAATCCGTCGGTCTACGTTGCGGGGCACAATCTTTCTTTAAAACGTACGGCAAGGGGAACGAAACTTCTGGCTTTGGGCGTAACGGTCGGAATATTGCTTACGCTTTCTTATACGGTCACAAAAGCGGTGTTCAGTGATTTTAAAAACGATTACAGCGATTTGATTTTTATAACGAATATTTCTTCCGATACCGAAGACGATTATAACAGAGTCGCAGGTTTTGACGGCGTTGAAAGGGTAAGCAAAGCTCTTTGGTTGAAGGGCGAAGCAGAGATTGACGGCGGTAAAAAGTCTGTAAACGTTATAGGCGTCGACGACGTGTTTGAAATTATCGATTTCAGATTTCACACGGACAAATCCGTTTGCGAAAGTCGCCTTAACGATACGACGGAAAATTATTGCTTAATCGATTATGCGTACAGCGTGTTGTACGGACTAAAAGAGGGCGATACCGTATTTATAGATTATGAAGATAAAACGGCGTCTTTCAAAATTGGCGGAATTGTAAGACAAGAACTTTTCGGCGGCGCATATATTGTCGTCGGAAGAAAGAATCTTGCAAACGCTATGGGACTTGGCGGTTTCGATACGCTTGTCGCAAAAGCGGGAAATGCCGAAAAGATAGCAAAAGAAATGCAATCGGACTTTTCCGTAAACAACTTGTTCGTGCTCACAGCTCTTGAAACTTTCAGTTGGGAGTCTGAGTCGTTCGACAATATATTCGACCTTATAGGAAGCATTGCCATATTGTTTATTCTGGCTATATCCGTAAGCATTGTCGTAAACGTTATCATTGCAAGGGGAACGGCAAAAACCGAGAGGTCTCAGTTGTTGCTTTTAGGTACGCAAAAAAAGGATTTGCTTTTGGCAGAGTGGCTTGAATATTTCACCGTAGCGTTGGTGGCGTTTATAATTTCAATGGCGCTTTCCGTATTGCATATCGCCAGCTTGATTTATGCGTTGTTGCTTTTTGATTTATACTTTGAATTCTATTACGTAGCTTGGGTAGCATTTACCGTAAGCGGCGTCATGTGTTGTTTGTATGCAACGTTACCTTTTATTCTTTGCTTCCCGAAAGGTTACGGAATAAAAGGCGTACAGAGAGAATAGAAGTGAAAATCAATAACGATAACGAATAAACTAACAAACGAATGAACTAACAAACGGATAAATAATAAACGGATAAACGCAAAAATAATAAAGTTAAAAAAAGAAGTTTAAACTGCTTTTATGGCAGACTCTGCATATAAAGTCAAGCGCATATAGGCAAATCGTTGATTTTAACGACTGAGAAAAAGATAAATTCGATTCCCGTAAAGATTTCAATTTGCGTTTTGTATTGCAAATGAGCAAGAAACGGGATACAATAAAAAAAACGAAATATAATTCTTAGAAACACACGACGGAATGACAAGACGGTATAAATTTCAATTTAATTATTGATTGAAAATCGTTATGATAGCGAACGCGTTTTAAAAATATCGGTTTATAAACGATACGTGAAAGACAACGATTTAGTGAAAAACCGCATAGTTTAAACGGATAAATAGTAGAAAACTTCCGTCAAGAGAGACGCATAACTTATTACAGGATAGGCGTATAGCATTGTTAAAGCTGCTTAAATATACGAACGCTAAACGAGCAGAAAATTAAGGCGATTTAAACCGCCGCGAAATTCAAAGGTTATAAAATGAAAGGATATCGAAAAACCGTTTTATCAATAATTCTTATTCTGCTTTCCGCATTATTGACGTGCGGACTTTTGGCTTGCAATAAATCCAAAGAGCCGACAGAGCGCGAAAAAGCGATAAACGAATTTAAAGACGGATTGATGCTTGCTTGCGACGACGAATGGAATTATTCTATGTCGGCAGAGAAAGTCAATAGCCTTTCGAACGAAGCCCATTATATTTATCAAAAATCTTTGACGGATATATATGCGAACGCTCTGGACAAATCCGACGTCAGAGTGCAGAAAATCAATATACTGGCAAGCGAGTTGAAAAGCAACGACGAACTTAAACGGTTAATAAGAAACGAAAAATTCGACTCGACTAAACTTGTGGCGATTTTAGACGAGATAGGTTTTACGGGAACAGACTATACCGGCATTATAATATGCGTTTTACAGGAATGGATAAAAAACGGATATACTTTAGCGGAAAACGTTACGGCGAAGTTGACGGACAGGAAAGCCGAACTCGGTGTGGATACGTCCGCGGAAAAAAAGAATGAATTTTCCGAAGTTATAGGAAAAGTCGAAATTCTCAAAAACGGTTTAACGGCGGTTGAAAACGACAAAGAACAGATTTTAGACGATATAGATTCGGTTGAGAGCGATTTGAATACTTTGATTGATTTTGCAGTCAATCTTAAAAACTCGCTTGACGTAAGTTCGCTTGCGTCGTTTGGGAATATAATTTCCGAAGGACAGATTACCTCGAAAAGCGTTGATGAAGTTTACACCTACGTTCAGGGGTTAGTCGGCGCAATTAAGAACCTTTCAGCAGAGTTGGAGCAATCGAAATTGGAAACGCTGTCCGCAACGATAAATAAGTTAAAAACCGTTTTCGGCGCGATACACACGTCGGATTCGTTTTTCAACGCTATAAACAATTATTTAGCGATAGGCAGCACGTGTATCGACTACGTTCCGTTGGTTACGTATGTGGCGGTAAATTTTGCGGATGGTATCGATAAACAGCTTGTGAAATCTTTCCTCGAAATATATTCGGGAGCTTTCCCGAAAGAAAATTATGGACTTGTCGTCGGAAAGTTTATGACAAAGTTTTACGGCGCAACTACGGCAGAATCGCTTAAAGAACAAATTTCGTCGCTTTCGAGTCAAATGTCGGGCGATATTGATAAGGCAGGTTATGCCTGGATGGTTATAAACGCGGCTTTAGAAGAGTCCGAATTAAATTTAGGCGATATATCGGAATACGCAGGAGAGACCGAACGTAAGAGATTGTCGGCGCTTGTAGTCTACAGTCTTGTCTATCGTCAATATTGGTCAAATATAATCAATTTTGATTTGCGTGCAAAAATAAATTCCGATATAACTTTGACGGCAACGATTAATCAGGAAATAAGCTGGTTTAAAAGCATTAAAAAATATCTTTCGGACGGCGAGTTAAATCCTGACGGAATAGGAAGCGAGTTGATTGCTACGCTTTCGCAATATGAAGACGCCGAGGGAAATCCGAGCGTGAAAACGGTTTACGCCTGGGCGAAAGCAATAATCGACGCGGCTGACGAATTTTTCGGAAAAGTTGCGACCGACTGTTCGGTTACGATAACGAGAGCCATTGAAAAAATTATCGACAAGTTCTATGCAAACGCAGGACTTTATACCGAGCTTGCAAATAAGTATGATAATTTAAACGGCGAATTGATTACCGCCGAAGATCCTGAGTTTTCAGAACTTTGTACTTTGTATAACGACGCAAATATTGAATACGTTATCGGCATTCTCGGGTTGGTTAAATAAAAGCAAAGACGGAAAGAAAATAAGAAAGGCAACAAGAGTATTAAAAAGTTTTAATCTCAAAAATTTAATCAGGTTTAAATTTTGCTTGCCTTATAGAAAGTCTTTTGCCTTATATAAATCTTATTTTATAAATATCGCTTGTCATATAGCGGCTAAGGTGTTAATATTAAATCGACAAATAAATCTGTATCGATGTTTTTTACGGAGAGTAAGATGGCTATATAATCAACGTGATTTCAAGTGGTCGCATGCTCTGACGTTCGTCAAAAGAGCGGAAGCGTTTAAAGCGTAAAGAAACCTTGCAAATTCACGTTCGCGTTAAGCGAGTAGGCGACTAAGACGTCCGTTTGAAAATTATGCCATCGACAGATGGCATTTTTTGTTGCCGATATGCCGATACTAAAAGGAGGTAGAATGAGAGTAGGAGTAATCGGAATCGTTGTAAAAGGCGATAAAAACGTCAGTATCGAAATGCAGAAATTGCTGAACGAATATTCCGACGTAATTATCGGACGAATGGGCATTCCGCGTGACGGAATGAGTGCAATCAGCCTTATTGTCGAAGGCTCTGTCGAAAGAATATCGGCGCTTGCCGGTAAACTCGGAAAGTTTCCTCAACTGTCAGTCAAATCAGCGTTGACAAGTTTTGGAACAGATGAAAATTAAAGGAGACGTTTATGAAAGCAAAAAAAATATTATCGTTAGTTTTAATCATCGTTTTGGTTGTAACTATGGCAAGCATGCTTGGCGCTTGCAATAAAGATCAAGAAGAAAATACGTTGAGAGTGGCACTGCCTGACGGCACGCCTCTTCTTACCATGGCGAACGTTATGGATAATCCTATAACGGTCGGCGGCTATAAGCTCGATTTCAACGTTGTAGATTCAAGCCTTATAGGTACGGAAATTACGGGCGAAAAAGCCGACGTTGCGATTATGCCTACAAACGCTATAGCCAATTTGTATGCAAAGGGAGCAGATTATAAAATCGTGACGTCAAACGTTTTCGGCGTTTTATATTTAATCGGCAATGCCGACGAAAGTTTTACGCTGGACAAATTGATCGGCAAAGTCGTATATTCAATCGGTTTAGAAAATACTCCGCAACTTGTCCTTGAAAAAGTTCTTAAAGCAAAGCTCGGCGAAGATAAAGTCGTGTCGGGCGATACTGCAGTAAGCGGTAAAGTCGCAATAAATTACGTTACGGACGGACAACAGGTTATGTCAGCGGTTAAAAACGGAAATGCCGATTACGGTCTTGTAGGCGAGCCGGCTGCAACTAATTCAGTCGCAAAAGGGCTCAGCGTTCTGTACGATTTGCAGGAAGGTTGGAGCGAAGTTACCGGTTCTTCAAATAAGTATCCTCAGGCGTCGCTCGTTGTAAAGTCAAGCCTTGCAAAAGATAAAGATTTTATCAACGCTCTCGTTGAGGTTATGACTGAAAATTTGAATTATATTTCAGATTCTGAAAAACAGGCTGGACTTACGGAACTTTTTAAAGGATACGGAAGCAGCGTCGCTTTCCCTGCCGCGTCGATATCGAAATGCAATATTGACGTTAAGTGGGCAATAGATATTAAAAGCGACATCGAAAGCTATCTTGCCGTTTTCGGCATGGAAGCGCCTGACGAAGGTTTCTATTACGTTAGATAAAAGTGCGTCAGATATAAAAGTGCGTCAGATAAAAAAATCAAAATAACGTAACTACGCCTTAAATGGCGGAAATAGCAAGCGTAAAACGGGGAAAGATGGCAAAGGATAAAAAGATAGAAACGAACTATTTTCCAAACGAAAATGCAGAGAGAGAAGAAAAGGAAACGGTTTTCGATATGACAATGAAAGCCGCGTCGTTTGACGATTCTGAAAACGGCGCATCCGAAGAAATTTTTGCAAAAAATAACGCAGTCGACAACGCTGTCAACCTTGGCTCAACGGATGACGGCGTTGCCTCTCAAGCCGACGTTGAAGCTGTCTCTATTTCGGTAGCGAAAAACGAGAAAACGGACAATAAGAAGAAAGGCAGAAAAGCGAGTAACGGTGCGGAAAGCGGTAAAGGAAAAATTTCAGACAAAATAGTGCGTTTTATAAAAAAACCTATAGTTAAAAATATTTTTACGGCAGTATTTTATCCGCTTTGCTCTATAAGTCTCATTTTCATCATCTGGGCAATTGCCGCTTCAGCAATCGGAAAGCCTCTTTTGTTGCCCGCTCCCGGCGAAGTACTTAAAGTGTATTTTTCCATGTTAGGCGAAAAAGAAATCTGGATTTACGGCGGATGGACGCTTTTAAGGACGTTGGAGTGTTTTATAATTTCTGCGGTCATAGCGTTTATTTTGTCGATACTTGCGGCTTTTGCTAAACCGGTGCATAAAATCTTTTCGCCGATTATCACAATATTACGCGCGGCGCCTACGCTTGCCGTAATTCTTTTGATATTGATATGGGTAGATTATGCTTATGCTCCCGTCATAATCGGATTTTTAATTGCTTTTCCTATTCTTTATTCGGCGTTTTATTCTGCGATAACGGGCGTGGACGAAAACCTTCTGAAAATGGGTAAATCTTTTAAATTGTCCAAAAAAGACGTGATAAGGTTTATATATATTCCAAGCATTTCAAAGCCGTGTCTTGACAGTATGAAAAGTACCGTTTCGCTTACGGCGAAAGTCGTTATCGCCACGGAAATAATGGCCTTGACTAAAAAGAGCATAGGACTGTTGATGCGGACGGCAAATCTGAGTTTCGATACGGCAAATCTTTTGGCTCTTACGATATTTGCCGTCGTTTTGTCCTTTATTTTAGAAGGCGTTTTTTCGTTGATAATAAAAATCACGGAGGTAGTAAGATGAGCGTAAAGGTAAGTGGACTCAGCGTTGCGTACGGAGATAAAAAGATTTTCGAAAATTTCGATTTCGAGTTTGACGACAATAAAATCACGTGCATACTCGGCAAGTCCGGTATAGGAAAATCGACTTTGCTAAACGCTCTTGCAAATCTCATTCCGTATGAAGGTAATATCGAGTGCGAAGAAACGTCGTACATTTTTCAGGAGGACAGACTTGTTCCTAATCTTTCCGTCGAGAAAAACTTAGAATTGGTTTTAAGAAAAGTCGTAAAGGATAAGCGCGAAAGAAAAGCAAGAGTGAAGGATATGCTTGAAAGAGTG
>JBJETY010000025.1:0-11200 GCA_051883555.1 Christensenellales bacterium
AAAGCTAATATGGCGCAGAACGTCAAAGTCAGATTCAGCGACGTAGCGGGAGCGGAAGAAGAAAAAGAAGAACTCAAAGAAATAGTCGACTTTTTACGCGACAGCAAAAAATTCCGCGAGATAGGCGCAAGAGTTCCTAAAGGCGTACTTTTGGTAGGTCCTCCGGGAACGGGTAAAACGCTTTTTGCAAAAGCCGTTGCAGGCGAAGCAAACGTTCCTTTCTTTTCGATAAGCGGTTCAGACTTCGTTGAGATGTTCGTCGGCGTAGGCGCGTCGAGAGTCAGAGACCTTTTTGACCAGGCGAAAAAGAATATGCCGTGCATAATCTTTATAGACGAAATCGACGCAGTCGGACGTCAGCGTGGCGCGGGACTCGGCGGCGGAAACGACGAAAGAGAGCAAACGCTCAATCAGCTTCTCGTTCAGATGGACGGTTTCGAATCGAACGATTCAATCATCATTATGGCGGCGACGAACCGTGCGGATATTCTTGACCCGGCTCTTATGCGTCCGGGCAGATTCGACAGACAGATTTACGTCAACGTTCCCGACGTTAAGGGACGTGAAGAAATCTTCAAGGTTCATTCGAGAAACAAACCGCTTTCGCCTGAAATCGACTTTAAGGCGCTCAGCCGTTTGACGGCGGGCTTTACCGGAGCGGACATTGAAAACCTTCTCAACGAAGCGGCTATTCTTGCCGCAAGAGCGGACAGAAAGCTCATCGAAATGAAGGATATCAACGAAGCGATAAATAAAGTTATAGCGGGACCTGCCAAAAAGAGCAGAGTCGTTACGAGTTTTGACAAACGCATTACCGCATATCACGAATCGGGACATGCTATCGTCGCTAAAAAACTTAAATACTGCGACGAAGTACACGAAGTCTCGATTATTCCGAGAGGTATGGCGGCAGGCTATACGATAACGTTGCCTGAAAACGACGACACGCACATGACGTACAACAAACTTTGCGATATGATTGCCATGATGCTTGGAGGCAGAGCCGCGGAAGAAATCGTAATCAAAGATATTTCGACGGGTGCGTCTAACGATATTCAGAGAGCTACGGCAATCGCAAGAAAGATGGTTACCGAATGGGGTATGTCAAAGTCTATCGGCACAATGAATCTCGGTTCCGGTCAGGAAGTATTCATCGGTCGTGATTTCCAGACTCAGGTAAATTATTCCGACGAAGTTGCGGCGCAAATCGATAAGGAAATAAAAGCAATTCTTGACGAAGCTTATAAGAGAGCGTTAAAAGTTCTGAACGAAAATCGCGACGTTCTCGATAAGATGGTTAAGCTTTTGTTCGAAAAGGAAACGATTTTCCAGGACGAAGTAGAAGCGTTGTTTAACGGCGGCGAGATTGGACAATCGGAAAACGAAATAATAAATGGCGAAGTCGAAAACGGAGAGAAAAAGGATGAGCCGAAAAAATAAGTTAACTATAAAACAGATGTTGGCTATGGACTTGCAGGCGGCAATGGATAAAGATCCTGCCGCCACAAGCAAGTTTATGGTACGACATACATATAGCGGATATAAAGCAATAAAAGGTTATCGAAAAGCGCATTGGTATTACGAACATAACATGAAGTCGATAGCCAAACTTATATCTGCAAGAGTCCGTCATAAGACGGGTATCGAAATACATCCTGCGGCGAAAATCGGTGCAGGCTTTTTTATAGACCACGGATGCGGAATAGTCATTGGAGAAACTACCGAAATCGGCAATAACGTTACCGTATATCAGGGAGTAACGCTTGGCGGTACGGGTAAAGACGTAGGAAAGCGTCATCCGACGATAGAAGACGACGTTATGATTTCGGCGGGGGCAAAAGTTCTCGGGCCTTTGACTATCGGCAAAGGCAGTAAAATCGGAGCGGGCAGCGTTGTGCTTAAATCGGTTCCGCCTTATTGTACCGTCGTCGGTATACCGGGAAGAGTAGTAAAGCAGGACGGAGAAAGAGTTGCGGATATGGATCAGATTTTACTTCCCGACCCGATACTCGAAGAATTCAGACGTCTTAATACGAGAATCAAAGAGTTGGAATGCAAACTCGGCATAAAAACGAACTGCGGCGGAAAAGAAGCGGCCGACAGCAAAGAGTTTATTGCCGAAGCGGAAAAACCTTTGACGGAATAAAATTGGATTTATAAAAGGTATATTATGCTTAAAATTTATAACACGTTAACAAGAAAGAAAGAAGAATTTATACCGTTAAAAGGCAATAAAGTCAACATGTACGCATGCGGTATAACCGTTTCGGGAGACGCCCATATCGGTCACGTGTATCAGGCGTTAATCTATGATATTATAAGAAAATATCTTATGAAAGCAGGTTTCGACGTAACTTATGCGCGAAACTATACCGACGTCGACGACAAAATAATTGCCAAGGCAAACGAGCTTAACGTAAAAGCAGACGTTTATGCTGCGGAAATGATTGAAAAGATAAACTTCGTCATGAAAAAACTTGAAATCGACGACCCGGATATCTGGCTTAAAGCTACGTGCAATATCGGCAATATCATAGACTTTGTAAAGAGACTCATTGACGGAAATCATGCCTATCCGACGGAAAAAGGCGACGTATATTTTGCGGTCGAAAGTTTTAAAGGATACGGAAAGTTGTCCAACAGAAATCTTGAAGACGCAATGGAAGGCGTCAGAATCGAGAACGACGAATTCAAAAAGAATCCTCTTGATTTTGCACTTTGGAAAAGCGCCAAAGAAGGGGAAATCTGTTGGGACAGTCCGTGGGGCAAAGGAAGACCGGGCTGGCATATCGAATGTTCTACAATGAATATGGTTGCTTTCGGAGAACAGATAGATATTCACGGCGGCGGTCGTGACCTTATCTTTCCGCACCACGAAAACGAAATAGCGCAGACTGAAGCTTTGACGGGCAAGCAATTCAGTAAATATTGGATTCACAACGGACTTATCAAAGTCAACGGACAGAAAATGAGCAAGTCGCTTGGCAATTCGATTCTTGCCACCGACCTTCTCGGTAAATATAATCCTGAAGTGATAAAGTTTGCTTTGCTTATGACGAATTATCGCAACGATATAAACGTAACCGACACGCTTTTCCCGGACGCCGAAAAACATCTCACCGACTTCTATAAAATTATTTTGTCGGCTGAAGAGTTAGGAGAAAAAGCGACAGGCGGAAATAAGGCGATAGACGAAGATTTCAATGCGGCTATGGACGACGATTTCAATACGGCAAAAGCACTTGCCAATTTGTTCGGTTATTTTAAGTCCATAAAAGCAAAAATCAAAAACGGGGATAAAAGCTGCTTAAACGATATAAATCAGATAAGACAGACTTATTCTCTTCTCGGTATTTTTAAAAGAGAAGCAAAAGAGTTTTTAGCCGAAACTAACGCATCTGAAGAGTCGGAAAAACAGACGGACAGCGTAATACCTTCCGAGGTGTTAAATCTTGTCGAAGAGAGAAAGCAGGCTAAACTCAACCGTGATTATGCTTTGGCGGACAGTTTAAGAGCAAAGATAACCGAACTCGGATATTCGGTTACGGATACGAAAGACGGCGTAAAAATCGAAAAGATTTAACGACGGAACACCGTATAAAGTCGGATAAAACTAAGATATAACTTTTACGGACAAAACGATAAGGTGGGATATGAGTAAAATTGTTATTGCGGGCGCAGGTATCGGCGGAATGACTTTAGCAGGCTATCTGGCAAAACAGGGGCATGAAGTAGACGTGTACGAAAAAGCCGAAAGCCTTGACAAAATGAGATACGATTGGCACGACGACGTGTCGCCTGAAATTTTCAACGAATTGGGATTTACGATACCCGAAGGCAGTTTGCCGAAAAACGATTGGACTTTTGTGTCGCCGTTCGACGCGTCCAGACAAACTATGCATACGCCTGCCGAAACAAGAGACCGTTCGATAGAAAGACGAGCTATAAACAAAATGCTTTTCGACAGCGCAAATGGTGCAAAATACCATTTCGGAGTAAACGTTGAAAAACCTATCGTTGAAAACGGCGCGGTAAAGGGCATTATCGTCGACGGAAAAGAGATTTTTGCAGACCTGACAATCGACAGTCTCGGTCTTAATTCCGTTTTGAGAAGGCAACTTCCTAAAGAGTTTAACGTTCAGAACGAAATTAAACCGAATGAAAAATTCGTTGCATACCGCGGATTTTTCAATCGCTTGCCTGGAAAAGCCGACGAAAGCGAGCCGTCGAGAGTATATATGAAGCATCTTGGCGAAAACGGAATTTCATGGTGCCTTTTAGACCACAACCCGAACAGAATGAACGTTCTTATAGGCAGAGTTGGTTGTCTTAAAGACGAAACGTTTAAGAAAGCGATGGACGATTTGAAAGAGAAGAATCCTGCGCTTGGAGACAATCTCGAAAGGGGCGGAATCGTATGCGAAATTCCTATCCGCTATCCGATTTCCCGAATGGTTGCCGACGGATACGCGCTCATAGGCGACAGCGCTTTTATGACAATACCTATGCTCGGAAGCGGTATTGCGTCGAGTATGGCGGCGGCAAAGATTTTGTCAGAAGTCATTGCTTCGAGCGGAAAGTTTGACAAGGCAAGTCTTTATCCTTATCAATATAAATGTTTCAAACGATTCGGCGCAGAGCATTGCGGAGTAGATTCTTTAAAAAGATTCTTGTTAGGGCTTGAAGACAAAACGCTTGAATGGATTTTCGGAAGCGGACTTTTAAACGATAACGATTTGAAAAACGCCGCGGCAGGAAGACTTGTTACGATAAAAATCAGCGATTATCCTGAAAAATTAAAGCACGCAAAAGGGCATTTGGGAGAATTGCTGAAAATGAAAATTGCTTTGGATAAGTCGCATAAATGTTATAGAAAAGCGAATTCCATTCCCGAAAAGTACAACGAAAAGAAACTTATAAAGTGGCAGAAGAAACTTGACGGAATGTTTGAATAGAAGTTTAAACTTGCTTAAAGCAGGTTAAAACAAACGAACGCGAACAAAAATACGCTAAACGAAATTTAGCGCAAGCGAAAGGAAATACAAAAAATAAAGAAAGTAAATATTTCAATATAGTAAAGTTTTAATTATTATTTTAATTATATTTAATTATTATTTTAATTATAAACAAACGACGTAGAATGAAAAAAAGGCGTACCTTAGGTTCGCCTTTTTCGTTATTAAACGGTTAGATATTACCGAATAGTATTAACGGTTTAAATTATTTAGGAATTAGCGGTTTTAAGCATTTAGGAGCTTAATTATTATAAATTATAAATTTAATTTTTATGAATTAAATTATTTCAGAAATTTTTGCACGTAAACGATTCCGAAGCGGCGGTTAAACTTTACGGCAACGTCTTTCAATTCTCCCACGATTTTATATCCGTGTTTTAAGTGGAAAGAAATGCTTTTTGAGTTTTCGTCTGAAATTTCGGCGATAATGCAATCGGCGCCAAAAGTCAATGCGTCGTATTCGAGTTTTTTCAGACAGCTTTCGCCTATACCCATAGAGAGAAATTTAGGGTTCAAAAAAATCGTTGTAGAAAGAGTATGGTTAAAACTTTTAAACGCTTTAAAAGGACTTAAAGCGCAATAGCCGACAATCAGACCGTTCAAAGTCACGGCATATGCCGAAAGAGACCTTTTAAGCAAAGTGGCAAAAAATTCGTCGGGTAGAGAATTTGCGAAAAGTGAAGTGTCCGTTTTTGCCCAATAGTTTAAAATATCCATAACGGCGGCGCCGTGTTTTATGTCAAGCGGTTCGAAAGCTATTTCCATCAGTCAACCTGGAACATTTTGTTTTTCATCATAAAATGATTAAACTCTTTGCCCGAAAGGCCTTCCGTTTTGCGGTCGCGCATAGGTTTGGCAGGCGAGCCGACTACAAGAGTATACGGTTCGACCGATTTCGTTACGATGCTTCCCGTTGCGACGATTCCGCCTTCTTTGATTTCAACGCCCGGAAGGATAGTTGCCGCCGTATAAACTTTTGCGTATTCGCCGACACTTACAGGGTTGTACGTTCTGACTTCGTGGTCGCCTTCCGAGTGCGAGTGCGTAAATATTTTTACGTATTCGGTGATTATCGAATAATCTCCGAATTTAATACCGCCTTTCGAGTCGAAATAACAACCGTGATTCCACGATACGTTTTTGCCTACTTCGATATTCTGTCCGAAATTGAAACGGCAGCCTTCGTTTGCGACAAAACCGTCGCCGCATTTTTTAAACAGTTTTTTTGCGATAATCTGTCTGAACGGTATGGCAAAAGCAACGTTAATTCCGAGCGGAGTACGGTCAATCGCTTCCCACAGAATATGCAGATTGCGTTGCTCGGTCGTGTACGGAATTTCGTCGGATAAAGGCATACAGTCCGTCCACAAAACGAAACTGTCCAAAAGGGCTTCGTCATATCCCGTTATGCCGATAATTTCAAAAATTTCGACGGTGTTTTTTGAGTTTGCTCCTTCGTCAACAAGTTGTTGAATCTTTTTTAATTTTTGGTCGATTATATTCATAACGATATTATAATTCCGATAAACGATAAAGTCAAACAACGGGGCAAAATATAAGTATAGTAACGTCTTAAACGAAGCGAATTGATACGACGGTACAGCTATGAAAAAAGAGTTACTAAAAAGGGCGTTAAAACCGAAATATTAAAGCAAGAAAAATATAGAGATAATCGAATTGAAATGCGAATATTAAAAACGCATTGAAAAAGTAAATTTTAAAGTCGCCGTTTAAATTTGCGATTTTAAATTTTAAATCTTTATTTAAAATTTAGTTAGATATAAAATTTAATCTAAAACCTGACTATCGTTTAAAACGTAAATTTAAACTTTGGTTACGATTAAAACGATAATTTAAATTTTGGTTTTCGATTAAAACTTTAATTTAAAACGTTAATTTAAAATTTTGGTTTGAGCTTAAATTTAGAACTTATTATGATTAAAACTAAATTCAACCGTAGCCGAATTTAAAAGTATATCCTGAAACTTTAGTTTGTATATAAGTTGGATTGCTTTGTTAGAAACGTTTGCAAGAGTTTACATTGTTAAACGTGGCGGAATTTAAAGACGTAAGAAAAGAGCAAAAATAAAACGCCTGTCACGGTAAGACTACGTCTTTTCGTAACGGGCGTTTATGGCAGGAGTAGTAGGAATCGAACCTACACCGAAGGAGTCAGAGGCCTTCGTGCTGCCACTACACCATACTCCATCGCTTCGGACAATAAGTATTATAAAACATAAATTCGTTTTTGGCAATGGTTTTAACTCATTTGCTTGACAGAATCTTTTAGTATAATTAAAATTTATTAATAAAGGAAAACAATATGAAAGCTATAGTATCGGTTTTAGGAAAAGACAAAAAAGGCATAATTGCAAAAGTATCAAACGCATTATACGAAAGCGACTGTAATATCTTGGATATTTCTCAGACGATAATGCAATCAAATTATTTTACAATGCTTATGATGGTTGAGACGGGAGAAAAAACGATTTCGGAAGTAAACGAAACGTTAAGCAAAATTGCCGACGAAATGGCGGTTGAAATCCGTATTCAGCATGAAAACATATTTACTTCAATGAATTCTATTTAAGGCGGCATATGATTCAGAACGACGTTATACAAACAATAGAAATGATAAAAGACCAACACCTCGATATAAGGACGATAACCGTTCATATATCTTTGTTCGACTGCATAAGCGACGACGTCGACACAGTCTGCAAAAAGGTGTACGGAAAAATTCTGAATAAAGCAGGGAAGCTTATCGAAGTCGCCGACTATATTCAAAGCAAGTACGGCATTCCTATCGTAAACAAGAGAGTATCGGTAACGCCAATCAGTCTTATAGGCGCGGCAAGCGGCGGATACAGTCAGATAGGTCTGACTCTTGACAAGGTAGCCGAAGAAATAGGAATTGATTTTATCGGCGGATATTCTGCTCTTGTGCAAAAGGGAATGACGGAGAGCGAAAAGGATTTCATAAAAACAATTCCTTACGTTCTTAAAAATACGAAGAAACTTTGTTCGTCGGTGAATATCGGCTCAACCAAAGCGGGAATAAACATGGACGCCGTCAGACTTGTCGGCAAGGCTATAAAAGAAACGGCGGAAATAACGGCGGACGAAGGTTGCATCGGTTGCGCGAAATTCGTTGCTTTTGCAAACGCCGTTGACGATAATCCGTTTATGGCAGGGTCGTTTAACGGCATAGGCGAAGGCGATATGGTTATCAACGTCGGCATTTCGGGACCGGGCGTAGTTAAAACCGCATTGACTCACGCAAAAGGGAAACCGTGCGACGAGATGGCGAATATAATAAAAAAGACGGCGTTCAAGATAACGAGAGTCGGCGAACTCGTAGCAAGAGAAGCGGCTCAGATGCTCGGCGGAACTTTCGGTATAGTCGATTTATCGTTGGCGCCTACTCCTAATCGCGGAGACAGCGTTGCGGAAGTCCTTGAAGAAATGGGCTTATCGCAGGTAGGTATTCCGGGTACCACCGCATGCCTTGCCATGCTCAACGACGCAGTTAAAAAGGGCGGCACTATGGCAAGCGCGCACGTCGGCGGTTTATCGGGCGCATTCATTCCGGTTAGCGAAGACCTTGGCATGATTGACGCCGTAAACCAAGGGACGCTTTGCATAGAAAAGTTAGAGGCGATGACGGCCGTTTGTTCTGTCGGTCTCGATATGATAGCGATTCCGGGGGACACGTCGGCTGAAACAATTTCTGCAATAATAGCGGACGAAGCCGCTATAGGCGTTATAAATAATAAAACCACCGCAGTACGCATTATACCTGTTATCGGCAAAAAAGAAGGAACGGTGGAATTCGGCGGTCTGCTCGGCCATGCTCCTATTATGCCCGTGAAAAAGGGCGACAGCTCGGAGTTTGTGTTAAGAGGCGGAAGAATTCCCGCACCGATGCACAGTTATAAAAACTAAAAACCTTGTATAAAAGGCAGGCTGCGGTCTGTCTTTTTATTTTTTAACGCGCGATAAAACCGCGGCAGCGTAAATGCAAGCGCGTTGAATGAAAATGTATAATGAAAAATGAAAACGGCTAACGTTTGACACTGCTAATTTACAGTGCTATAATCGGTAGCATATTTAAAGAAGGGCAAAAGTTTGTTTTAAACTTTACGCGGAATCGTACGGCATAAACTCGGGGTAACGACGACGGCAAACGCGGTCTGAGATACGTCCGGTGCGATAAAAGTAATGAGCTGTCTGACGGAAATTTCGTCAAGGGCGGCAAAATCACAAAGAAAACGTAGCTAAGTCGAAAACGAAAAATTCCGTCTCCGACAAAGTAAAATAAACGCATCAAAATGGAGTAGAAAATGGAATATTATACCGTTTTATTGCCGCTTGCAATGATATTGTTTTTGTCCAAGTTGTTTTGCATAGGTTGCAAAAAAATAGGGCTTCCGCAAGTGGTAGGTATGCTTTTAGTGGGCATACTGCTCAGTTTAATTAAATATATTCCCGGTCAGACCGTTTTTACGTCAACGACGCTCGAAGGTTTATCCTTTATAGGCAAGATAGGCGTTATTCTGATTATGTTTTCGGCAGGAATCGGCACGGATATAAAGCAGGTAAAAGCAACGGGAGTAGCTTCGGTGGTTATAACTCTTCTCGGAGTTATAGTTCCTTTCGCTTTCGGATTTTTAGTTGCGACGGCATTTAACGGCGGTTATAACGATTGGTCCAGAACAACCGTTTTGTCAAACGTATTTTACGGTGTAATTCTTTCAGCTACGTCGGTAAGCGTAACGGTGGCGACTTTGAAAGAGTTAGGAAAACTTCAAAGTAAAGTCGGAACGGCAATCGTATCGGCTGCGATACTCGACGACATAATAGGCGTCATACTCTTATCGCTCGTTATCGGAATGACAAAAGGCGACGGGGCGGACGCAGGAAAATCGACAGGGTTTGTAATTTTATATACCGTGCTGTTTTTCGTCGCGGCAATCGGCATCGGAATGCTTCTGCGTTTTATTTTCAAGCGTATGGAAAAGAGATGGCCGCATAACAGACGTCTTGCGATATGGGGATTTGCAATATGCTTTTTCTATGCGTTTGCGGCGGAAAAATGGTTTGGCGTTGCAGATATAACAGGCGCATACATAGCGGGTCTTATGTTATCCGGACTTCACGAAGCAAATTATATCGACCGAAAGGTAGAAATAAATTGCTATATGATTTTTGCGCCGGTCTTTTTTGCGAATATAGGAATTAATACCGATTTCAGCGGAATAACCCTGGCAATGGCGGCGTTCGGTGTTTGCTATATTCTTGTTGCAATGCTTGGCAAGGTAATAGGCTGCGGCGTCGGGGCGCTTATTTGCAAATTCAATTTTAAAGATTCAGTTGCTGTCGGAGTCGGTATGATGGTCAGAGCCGAAGTAGTGCTTGTGTGCGCGCAAAAGGGCGTTGACTACGGTTTAATCGACCCGGCTATAATGCCGTTTGTTCTTATACTTATCATTGTGACAAGTTTCCTTGCTCCTTTGATTTTAAAGGCGTTTTATAAAAAGGAAAAACTTCCTACTCAGTTTTTAGACGGCGGCGAAAATATAGTAACGTTAACTTCGGGAACGGTGACGGGCGAAAACGGCGAAGTGAAGCCAAAAGTTCTGAAAGTCGTAGACAGCGAAACTCAACTCGACGTAAGTTATCATGACGACCATGAAAACAACAGTAAAAGCGAAGATAAATAAAATCGGAAAACGGCGGTAAAAAGCGGTAAAACGTTTAATGCCGAAATAGTCGAAATAAAAGATATATCGCTATGTAAAGAATGCGTTTTAAACGCATTCTTTTATTTTTTCTTTTTGTAAAGTAAACGATTATAAATAAAAGATAAATAACGGACTAAGAGATAAATATCGGGCGGAAAGTAAAACGGATATAAAAACGCATAAAACAATAAACGAAAAGGCGAAGCAAGAGAGCGGAATAAAACGGCGGCGGTAAATAAAAATTTATAATTTTTTAACGTCGGTTTTGGAAAATGAATTGTGAAATTTTTAAAAAATTTATGAAAGTTTTGAGAGCGTGTTTTAGAAAATTATTGATTACATCGGCATAAAGGGGCATAAAATTCGTAAGCGTAAAATCCGCATTTAAAACGAGCAAAAGAAAAAGACCCGAATAAATCGAGCCTTTTTCTCAAACGTGGG
>JBJETY010000026.1:0-10607 GCA_051883555.1 Christensenellales bacterium
TATTGTATAAATTAATAATATAATTAATCTAAATAAGTTAATATAGTTTAAATAAATTAATACTAATAAAATATTAATATAATACAATTTATACAGTTATAAATTAATACAAATTAAAAAGAGTTAAGATAAATTTTTAAATTAAAATTTTTTTTGATCATTGTTATAAATCTGTTTAACCTTATTTATAAAAATTAATTTACTTTAATTTTATTAATTTTTTTATCGATTGATATTATCGTCAATACTTTCCGTTCAATTATAAATGATTTATAATCAAAATATTATAAAAATAGCTACGGCAATAACATTTTTTACCATATAAATTGCTCTTTTAGTTGCTAAAAAATTTTTTTTATTTTATTATTCAAGTATGAAAAAATTTGCGGATTGGATAGTTAAACATAACAAAGTTATCTTTGCCGTTTTTATGGCTTTACTAGTTATTTGCGGCTCGCTTATTTATTTCGTTTACCAAAGAGTGAACTATGATTTAACAAGCTATTTACCTGAAGGTTATAATACGTACGACGGATATAAAATACTTAATAAGTATTTCGACATTCAAGGCGACGTCGAATTAGGCATAACGGCAAGCGAAGAAGACGCTAAAACTATTGCGGAAGGAATCAGAAAAACCGATGGCGTTTCTTTCCTGCTTTGGCATGAAGATTTAAGCATGATAGAAGAATTCGGAATCGGCGACAATGAAGAATATCAAAATCTTGCACACTTGTTTAAACAAGAAAACGGCGAAATCTATGATTGGGCAATGCTCATCTCTTTAAACGACCCGCCTTCATCAATAGAAGCATTAAAAACGCTCGGAAAAATCGAAGATATTTTAAAAGGCAAAATCGGCGAAAACAATTATTATATCGCGGGTATGACGCAAATTGCTAACGACCTTTTCCAAAGCACTCTAAGTGAATTACTTTTATATTGTGCAATTGCCGGTGCAATCGTAGTTATAATTTTACTTTTAACTACTTCATCGCTTACCGAACCTATTGTTCTTGCGATGACAATAGTAGTTTCCATAATTTTAAATCTCGGAACGAATATTATCTTCCCAAGCACGTCGATAGTTACGTTTGCATGCTCTGCTATTCTGCAATTAGGTCTGAGCATGGACTATTCCATATTCTTAATGCATTCCTTCAAGGATAAACTGAAATTCACGCTCGATCCGAAAGAGGCGTTAAGGCAAGCGCTTCCCGAAACCACAAAGGCGGTAGCAGCCAGCGCTTTGACTACCATAGGCGGATTTTTGGCACTTATGGTAATGAAATTCTCTATCGGCTTTGACCTCGGACTCTCTCTCGCAAAAGGAATTATTATGAGTTTCCTTTGCGTAGTTTTTATGCAACCTGCCCTTATTTTAATGACGGAGAAAGGCAGAAAAAAGACAGTCCACCGTTGTCTGGATATAAAATTCAGACCGCTTGTAAAACGTGCAATAAAATGGAAACCGATTTTTATTTTAATATTGTTATTAGCCATAGTCCCGATTTTTTACGTCCAGCAATTTACGTTGGAATATAAATACATAAAATTTATGGACTCACAAGGCGACGGCTCGAATAAAGAAATTATGGCCGATACGTTGGCAAACCAGGTTATTATTGCTCTCCCAATCGAAGGAAACGTTGATAGCGTAGAAAAACATTATAAATTCGTAAATGAATTGAACAAGTTAGAAGAAACGGGAGATATATCGTTTACTTTAGGATTATGCTCTCTTATCCCTTACGATACTTACGTTTCCGCAGATTTAGGACTAGGCGAAACCAAAATTAAATCTCAATTTGCCATCGCTACAATGGTAGGACTAATTCAGGCAAAACAATCTAACTCTTCAGAAGCGTCCGCGTCAGCTTTAAGCGACCTGGACACTTATCTGAACATGGGAGAAATGTTGATAAGCGGCGGTTATACAATTTATACTGTCGGACTTAACCGTGAAATAGACGTCGAAAGCCAACGCTCTTTCGATATACTTAATAAAATTCAAACTTTGGCGGAAGATATTTTTGCTGACCGCGACGAAAACGGAAATAAATATGTATATCGTGAAAACGGCGAAAAATACGTCTACATGACGGGTATAACTCAAGCGGCGGCAGATTTTGCAGAAATTACGCCTGACGATTTCTTGCTTGTTACTATAATCTCCGTTGTAGTTATATTCGTAATTATTCTCTGCCACTTAAAGTCGTTGAAACTTGCAACGCTTTTAATCGCTCTCATTGAGTTCGGAATATGGCTAAACCTTGCCATGCAGCATATATTCAGCGGCGGAACAATCAATTTTATGTCCTATCTTATCATCGGTTCCGTTCAGCTTGGGTCTACCGTCGATTATGCAATCCTTGTCGCCTCGAAATACAAAGAGCTTCGTAAGCGTTTTAAAGCCCCACAAGCGGCATATATGGCTACTACGTCCTCGACAATGTCAATACTGACAAGTGCCGGAATAATGTCAGGTGCCTGTCTCAGCGTGTATTTCGTATCGTCTAACTTAATCGTAAAAGAAATTACTTTCCTTATCGCAAGGTCATCGATTATCGCGGCATTGCTTGTAATATTCTTCCTGCCTGCGCTTTTAAGCTTCTTCGACAGGGATAAAGGCGGAGAGATCAATTTCTTCCTTACGCCTAAACTTCGTAAAATAACGAAACACAATATACAGATTCTTTCCGTTTCGGATAAAAAGAAGGAAAAGAAAGAATTGGTGCTTTCTCAGATGGAAGTCGACGCTATGATAGACGGCAGTGTCGAAGAAGGAAGCGACGCATCCGAAATCAGCGGCGAAAGTGTAAACGATGATGATTTTAAATAAATCGCAATTAAATCGATTATGCCGTAAATTATTATCAACGCTAATTCAGAGATACGTGTTCAGAATCAATTTAAATCTGCATAAAAGCAAATACCAACGTTAAAGCTAAAACTTAAAACGGTAAATTTTAATTCTTACTTATATTTGAATATAATTTATGTACAATAAAAAGGGTCGCTAAACGCGACCTTTTTTTATCGGAATTATGAGCCGAAATTTTTAGCAATTTACAAAGTTCATCTAAAAATTTTCGTCAATCAATTTCTTTAAATCTTCCGCAGTCAGTCCTAATCCTTTATAAAAATCTATATCTTTTTTAAGCTTATCCAAAGCCAGCAACGACTTTTTATCTTCTAACCGCTCTCCCATCGGCGATACGAAACATCCCTTTCCTCCGACTGAATATATAAAACCGTTCTGAGCAAGCAAGTCCCACGCGTTTTTAACCGTAATCACGCTTATAGAAAGCTCGCAAGCTACGTTTCGTATCGAAGGCAACATTTCATCGGGTTTAAGTTTGCCGTTTAATATCTGCGCTACTATCTGATCATACAACTGTTCATAAATCGGTTTATCGGACTTTAATGAAACGGTTAAATCCATTTATATTACTACTCCGTTAAAGTTTTTTACCGAAATTTTTTCAGAAAGCAACATAGTTACGATATAGAACACAATGCCCGACAACAACACAATAGCCCTGTATCCCGCATATTCAACGGACGTACCGTCTAAGTATAATTTAAGATTCGTGAAATTCAAAAGAATTTCAAAAGCTACGTAGACCAAGAAATATCCTAACACACCGACAAGCATAGGAATTCCTGCTTTATATCCTGTTTTGAAATACCAAGGCAAGAATATCAGATTAAATACGCCGTAACATATTAAAGCTATACCGAAAAACGTCATATTCGAATCCAAACCGACTATATTGCCGTTAACGTTAGTTATAAATATCGATACCAAAGCAAACGGTATGGCAGCAACAATTTGCATCAATTCTATAAATGCAATGCTAAAATGTTTACCCGACACTATATAATTTCTCGGCACAGGAAGCATAGCCGTAAATTGATTATCGTTATTCGCCCTTGCAATGTTGAAACATATGTTTATCGACAATAAACTATAACTAATTCCAACTATTGAAGGATACGACGGAATAACAAGCAGCGCACTTAAAAGCAACATAAAATATACAATCGGACCGATAAATAATTTTAATTCCTTATATATTATATTTTTCATTATGCTTCCTCCTTGTTGTAATAGACCATAATTTCTTCAAGATTCGGCAACTCCGTAGAAAACGGCAAACTGCTGTCATAATTTTCTTTTTTAATAAGTCCCGTAAAACCGAATTTATTTTTTTTCATACCGATAAAACGCTTTTCATTTTCGGCAGTTAAATCGTTAAGACTGCCCTTAACAATCAAATGCGAATTTATAAGGTCGTCCTTCGTGCTGTTTGAAACGATTTTTCCGTCTTTGATAAAAAGTATAAAGTCTGCGCATTTATCGAGGTCAGACGTAATATGCGTCGAAAACAAAACCGATTTTTCGCCGTCCGAAACAATTTCCTGAAAAAGGTCAAGCAATTCATCGCGAGCAATCGGGTCAAGACCGCTTGTAGGTTCGTCTAAAATGAACAATTCGGCTCCGTGCGACAAAGCAAGAGTCAAACCGTATTTAACTTTCATTCCGCTTGAAAGCTCTTCGATTTTCTTATTCTCCGATATCTTAAATCTTTCAAGATAGCTTCTATAAGCCTGCTCGTCCCATTTTGTAAAAAACTTTTTATAGACGGCGGATATCGTCTTAACTTTGGTTTTACCGTAATAATTGACGTCACCTATCAAATAGCCGATTTTTTCTTTCAGTTCCAACTCGTTTTCAGAAAAGTTTTTTCCGAAAATTTCAATGCTTCCGCTTGTCGGGGTAACAAGATTCAGAATCGATTTAATTGTTGTCGTCTTACCTGCACCGTTTCTGCCAATAAAACCTAAAATGTATCCTTTCTCGAGACCGAACGATACGTCGGTAAGATTAAATTCCGGATATTGTTTAGTTAAACCTTCAACTTTTAACATCATTATCTCCTATTAAATTTTATTTGCTTAAATCTAAGTTTTGCGTTTAATTTAAGCGTATATAGCTGTAATAACTGTGTATATTGTTTATATACAGTATACACTATTATTTTATATTGTCAACACAATAATGCAAGATTTACAACAAAATTTTATACTTATAACAAAATTAAATTTTACGTTAAAAATTCGATTTAAAGAATCAAACAAAAATCTAATTTAAATACTAATATATTTATAATTATTAATTTTTTTATCAATTTAATTTTGTCAATTTAAATTTTTATCATTTATCAATTTGGATATTTATTTGAATATTTATTTACTAATTTTAAAATCTAATTTTAAATCTAATTCTATATAAAATATGGTTTTACGAAAAAACAAAATTTTAAACTACCTAATATAAAAGTATCTTATTTAAAATTTAAGATACAACCGCTTTAAAAAATTATTTACTGTTTAAAATTTAAAAGCACCTGCAATGCAGGTGCTTTTAACGATAAATGAATTTGTCTTTAACGGTTTAATCTGTCTATTCGTAATTTTGATTAAATTTAATATTAAAATTAAAACTTATCTCTCTTTACGTAAGACGTATGAAGAATTTCGTGAGCCTTATGGCTATTCGGTTCTCCGAAATATTCTTTATAAATCGTTTGAATTGCCGGATTTTCATGCGACTTTCTAAGTTTTGATTTCTTATCTGCGTCATAGATTGCGGCAGCTCTCGTTGCTTTAATATCATAGTTGTTTCTGATTTCAGCACTCTTGATAGGTTGTCCGCCACCGTTTACGCAACCGCCCGGGCAAGACATAACTTCGATGAAGTGATAATCTGCCTTACCTGCTTTAATTTGTTCCATAAGTTCTCTTGCGTTTGCAAGACCTGAACATACGGCAACTTTAACTTTTGTTCCGGCAATGTCATAGGTTGCTTCTTTAATACCCTTTGTGCCACGTACTTCTTTGAAATCAAGCGACGGTGCTTCTTTTTGGGTAACGACTTCAACAACCGTTCTGAGTGCGGCTTCCATAACGCCACCGGTTGCGCCGAACAAAAGACCTGCCGTCGTAGCGATTCCGAACGGTTCGTCAAATTTTTCATCAGGAAGAGCTTCAAACATGATACCTGCGCGCTTAATCAAACGAGCAAGCTCTCTTGTCGTAATAGCGATGTCGATGTCAGGAACGCCTGCGGCGTCTTGGTCTTTTCTTCCGATTTCAAATTTCTTTGCGGTACAAGGCATAACGGATACGACAACGATTTTCTTAGGATCAATACCCATTTTTTCAGCATAATAAGTTTTGCAGACTGCGCCAAACATTTGCTGTGGCGATTTGCAAGTCGAAAGGTGGTCAAGCAATTCCGGATAATTGTGTTCACAGAACTTAATCCAAGCAGGAGAACAGCTAGTAATCATAGGAAGAACTCCGCCATTTTTAAGTCTGCCCAAAAATTCCGTACCTTCTTCCATAATCGTAAGGTCTGCCGTATAGTCTACGTCGAATACGTTTTTAAAACCGAGTCTGCGTAAAGCGGCAACCATCTTACCTTCTACGTTTGTACCCATCTTCATGCCGAATTCTTCGCCAAGTCCTACACGGACTGAAGGAGCTGTTCCGACGATGACGTATTTATCAGGGTCGGCAAGCGCCGCCATAACGTCGTCAATCGATTCCTTCTCATGAAGTGCGCCGACAGGACAAGCGGTAATACACTGTCCGCAACCTACGCAAGCAACATCTGACAACGGTTTTTCAAAAGCCGTTGCAATATGAGTATCGAAACCACGAGCATTAGCGCCGATTACGCCGATTGATTGATATTTCGAACATGCAGCTACGCAACGACGACAAAGTACGCATTTGTTGTTATCGCGAACAAGATAAGGCGTTGACTCGTCGATAGCATATTCGTTTGTTGCGCCTTGATATTTTCCGGCGTCACAACCGAGTTCAAGTGCAAGAGTCTGAAGTTCACAGTTATTATTTCTGATACAGCTGAGACATTCTTTCTTATGGTCTGACAAAATGAGTTCGACGGTCGTCTTACGGCTATCTAAAACTCTCTTTGTATTTGTAAATACTTCCATACCCTCGTTAACAGGATATACGCATGCCGCAACAAGGCTTCTCGCGCCCTTAACTTCGACTACGCATACACGGCAAGCGCCGATTGCATTGATGTCTTTAAGATAACAAAGAGTAGGAATTTTTATTCCTGCACTTCTGGCAGCTTCCAAAATAGTTGTTCCGGCTTCAACAGAAACGGGAATATTATTTATTTTTAAATTTACTAATGCCATATCGCACCTCTTACTTTTTGATGATTGCACCAAACTTACAGTTGTTCATGCAGACGCCACACTTAATACATTTTGTTTGGTCAATATTGAATTTCTGTTTAATCTCACCCGAAATTGCGCCGACAGGACATTTTCTGGAGCAAAGCGAGCAACCTTTACATGCGTCGGTGATTTCATAGCTAAGCAATGACTTACATACGCCGGCAGGACATTTCTTATCCTTAATGTGAGCGATATATTCGTCTTTGAAATATCTGAGCGTGCTAAGTACAGGGTTTGGAGCCGTTTGTCCGAGTCCGCAAAGAGCATTATCTTTAATATAGTAGCAAAGCTTCTCCATATCTTCGAGGTCTTGCATTGTTGCCTGACCCTTAGTAATTTTATCAAGATATTCCAAAAGTCTTCTTGTACCGATACGGCAAGGAGTACATTTACCGCAGCTCTCGTCAACTGTAAATTCAAGGAAGAATTTAGCGATATCAACCATACAGTTGTCTTCGTCCATAACGATCATACCGCCCGAGCCCATCATAGAGCCGATTGAGATAAGGTTGTCATAATCGATAGGAATATCAAAGTGTTCTGCAGGAATACAACCGCCCGAAGGACCGCCGGTCTGTGCGGCTTTAAACTTTTTACCGTTAGGTACGCCACCGCCGATATCTTCGATAACCGTACGAAGCGTTGTACCCATAGGAATTTCAACAAGTCCCGTATTCGTAATCTTTCCGCCGAGAGCAAATACTTTTGTTCCCTTTGATTTCTCAGTACCCATAGAAGCAAACCAATCTGCACCTTTAAGGATTATCTGAGCGATATTAGCATAAGTCTCAACGTTATTCAAAAGCGTTGGTTTTCCGAAAAGACCTTTAACAGCCGGGAACGGAGGACGCGGACGAGGTTCGCCACGATGACCTTCGATTGAAGTCATAAGAGCTGTTTCTTCACCGCATACGAAAGCGCCGGCGCCGAGTCTGATATCGATATCGAAATCAAATCCCGTGCCAAGAATATTTTTACCTAACAAACCGTATTCTTTTGCCTGTTTGATTGCAATACGGCAACGTTCTACGGCGATAGGATATTCTGCACGAACGTATATGTAACCTTGATGTGCGCCGATTGCGTAACCGGCGATTGCCATAGCTTCGAGAACGGAGTGCGGATCGCCTTCGAGAACGGAACGGTCCATGAATGCGCCCGGGTCACCTTCGTCAGCGTTACAGCAAACGTACTTTACGTCGGATACGGTGTTCATAGCAAACTGCCACTTGTTTCCTGTAGGGAAACCGCCACCGCCACGGCCACGAAGACCTGAAGCCTTTACGATATCAATAATCTCTTGCGGTTTCATTTCCGTCAAGCATTTAATCAATGCCTGATAACCGTCGTACGCTATATATTCGTCAATATTTTCCGGATTTATAACACCGCAGTTACGAAGAGCGACACGAGTTTGTTTTTTATAAAAGTTTGTATCGGACAAAGCTCTGACAGCGTCGTGCGTTTTCTTTTCTTTATAAAGCAATCTTTCGACAAGTCTGCCCTTGATTATGTGTTCGCTGACAATTTCAGGTACGTCTTCCGGTTTGATTGCACTGTAAAATGCGCCTTCCGGATAAATAATAACGACGGGACCTACGGCACAAAGTCCGAAACAACCCGTTTCAACGACCTGAACTTCATTTTCAAGATTGTTTTCTTTGAGTTGCTTTTTGAACTCTTCTATGATTTTTCCGCTATTGTTTGAGTGACAGCCCGTACCGCCACAGCAAAGAATCGTGCTTCTGAACATATATTCCTCCTACTATTCGTTGGTAATTAAATACTCTGTACAAATGTTTCCGTTGACGATGTGGCTGGCAACAATTTGTTTTGCTTTTTCAGCGTCAACTTTAACATAAGTTACTTTTTCCTGTCCCGGAACGAATACTTCGACGATTGGTTCTAATTTGCACATGCCAAGGCAACCTGAACGTGAAACCTTAACGTTTTTAAGCTGTCTTGTAGAAACTTCTTCAACCAAAGTATTAAATACCGGACGTGCGCCTGCGGAAATACCGCAAGTTGCCATACCAACGACGATTCTTGTTTCTTCGTTAGTGTTGTTATCACGCAATATAATCTGAGATTGCATTTTATCTCTAATTGCTTTGATATCGGCGATACTCTTCATAATGCTCCTCCAATTTGTGATATATTTTCTCTTATAAAGTTTTTTACAAACAAAAGAACTTCCGGTTCATCCAACGGAATCCCGTCAAGTTCGTTTTTTAACTCTCTGGTGTCAAGCGTAAATCCGACTTCGTCAACGGAATAATTAAGAACGTAATCTACCAAATCGCCGTTGCACAGCAAAGTCGACATCGTTTCTCCCAAATCACCCAAAGGCGGTCTGTCGATGTGATTGATTTCAAAACAACAAGTCACCGTTGTCCCGACGCCGAGTTTCGATTCTATTTTAAAAACGCCGCCTGCCATTTCCGCTTCCATTTTAAGCAAAGGAAGTCCCATGCCGACTTTACGCGTAGTTCTTGTAGTGGTGTAAGGGTCGGTAACTTTTGCCAAAAATTCTTCACTCATGCCCTTTCCGTCGTCACGAATGGCTATGGTCAGCAAATTATCTTTAGCAATGACGTCGATTTCGACCAATTTAGCGTCCGCCTTGACCGAATTTTCAACTATATCAAGAATATTTAAAGCAAGTTCTCTCATAAGCTGTTACAATGCGACAAAACGCACACAAAACCTATATTATAATAACACAATAAAACGGTTTTGAAAAGCCGTTTTTTTATATTTTTACAATTTCTCTGCGTTCTTTTTTCTAAGATAGTCCATAAGAGCAAATACCGAATTGTCGGGCAACTCGATTTCACTGCTGAGACCTATATTTTCCAGCGTATGAGCGTCGGAATCCACAAGAACGGTATATTTTTCTTTATACTTATTTATAAAATCTTCACCGGCTTTTGTCGATATTTCAACAATATTGAATCCGCTTTCAATAGCTCCGAGTATTGCAAGCATACTGTTGCCTTCCCTGTCTATATGTGCCGGAATTGCTACTCCGTCGTAACGTTCGGCAAGCTCCTTAACTTTTTGGGGAGAAATTTTTGCGCCGTGTAAAAGCAAATTTTCTTCATGACCTACGATATTGTCGTCTTCGTCCATAATAAGCTGGTCGCCGTAAATTTCAGGTACGTTTTTCATATCGGTAAAAGGAATTTCCTTAAAAAACGCTTTCAATTTCGTCACACCGTCGAAAAGGCAAAGAATATGTATATCTTCTTCCGTCTGTATTTCTACTGCGGGAACGACGTTTATTCCGTATTCGTGCCCTGCTTTAAGCGCAACTTCAAC
>JBJETY010000027.1:0-10522 GCA_051883555.1 Christensenellales bacterium
TAGTTATGTTAAGACAGATGAAGGCTACACCGACGGAGCTTTTGCAGTAGGAACGGAAATTCCTTACGGATATGGAGGTCGGGGAAGTGTGATAACCGTAACAAGTTATAACTAATTAAAGCTAACGCTTTAAACAAAAAAGAAAAAGTCGATTAAATCGGCTTTTTCTTTTTTTTGTGCGGAATGTATTTGTAAAACTTTGATGGTTGTAACAAAACTTTTAGAGAGAGCAGTAGTTTTATAGCGTGAGACGTTTGCGGCGAATTTAAAGGAATGGTTGTAGCAAACTTTGATATACAATTGCAGTTTGTTTAATAAATATTTCAGTAAGATTTGTAGGACAGTTGCAGATGATTTAAGTGAAACTTGCAATAGGGTTTTGTATGAGTAGTTGCAGTAGGAATTTGAAGAAACAGTTGCAGTTTGTTTAATAAATATTGCAATAAGTTTGTTAGGATTTTTGCAGTATGGTTTTGTAAAATTTTGTCAGAGCGTGATTTAAAACGCAAAACGCTGTATTTGGCAATAGCGATACGGAAAAGATTAGTTTACAAGCGTTTGAAATTTAAAATTTTCAACGCTCGTTTTTTTTAAATTTCTTAATTGATATTAGCAACCTAAATTTACAATTTATAGTTTAATATTTACGGAATAAAGCGAGTAAATTTTTTACGCTTGCCAATTGCCGATTTTGATAGTTTATCGTTTATTTTATTTGAAAATTGATTGTTTTGTAAATTGCTCATCTGCAATTTGTAATTGCCTATTTGCAATCTGCCTATTCTTATATTATTGCAACTTATTTATTAAAACCTTTCAGCCAAAGTTTTTTTTAAGCGGTGCAAAGAGTTTTAAAGTTGTAACGTGCACTTGACTATAAATACTTAGTTGCTGTAAAATATAAACAATTTAGCAGCGGAAGGCGAGCTACTTTGTCGGAAGGGAGATTGCAGGCGGACGATTGCCTTAAAGCGGCATATGTCGATGCCTTGTCTGCCGTTACTTGCCGCAAGAGTTAAGCCTTATACGCACACAAAAATTAAACGCATAAAACGTATGCTAAGGTGCATACGTGTCGATAAATGAAAATTTGCATACCGTTTAATCACGTACGTTGATTTGTGATTTGTTACAGATGAAAATATGGACTTTGGACTTACTTCCGTAAACGTATTGCTGCTTGTAGCAATGGCGATACCCGGTTACATTTTAATTAAGACGAAGGTCGTCAAGCAAAATGCAATTAAATATTTTGCTAAGGTTTTACTTTACGTCAATCAACCGTTTTTAACGCTCAATTCGTTTCTTAGCGTTTCGTACACTCCTTCCATATTAAAAAATCTGGGCATTACCGCAGCGCTTTCTTTCGGCGTGCAGTTGGCGCTTATTTTATGTCTTGTGCTTATTTATCGTAGGGGATACAACAAACTTCCGCCTAAAAAACCGCAGGGGTTTTTGCAGACGAATATTGAAGATTTCAATTTTTCAAATTCTGAAGAGGCAGTTTTAAGAGGAAAGGGAATGAGAGTCCTTACAACCTGTTCGGTTTTCGGAAACGTCGGATTTTTAGGTATTCCCGTTGTAAAAGCGCTTTTGCCTGAATATCCTGAAGCGATAACGTATACCGCCGTTTTTATTGTGGCTATGAATTTGCTATGCTGGACGGTTGGCGCATATATTATTACGGGCGACAGAAAATACGTTTCTTTAAAACGTGCAATTTTAAATCCGCCTACGCTTACTCTCGTCGTCGCTCTTCCTTTGTTTTTTACGGGTGTAAAGTTGCCCGACGCCGCATTGAAAGGCATCGGACTTCTGGCAGATATGACCACACCTATGTGTATGTTGATTCTCGGTATGAGATTTGCCGCCGCACCGTTAAAGGAACTTTTTACAAACGGATACGTTTATATTTCCGCATTAACCAAAACCGTTGTTTTTCCACTCGTAATGTTTGCGGTCTGCTATTTCTTACCCGTCGACCATACTTTGAAAGTAACGCTGTTTATTTTGGCGGCAATGCCGTGTGCTTCGGTCAATCTTAATCTGTCCGAGATCTTCGGTGGAAATAAAAAGGTTGCGGCAAATACAATATTGCTTTCGACTTTGTTTTGCATCGTAACCGTTCCCGTTCTGATGCTGTTGACAAAATTTTTGTAACGGCAAGGAAAATTTACAAAATTTGTTGAAAATTGGGTAGCAGTATGCTATAATCATTTTCAAGATATAATCGGAGGTCAAAAATGGGCTTTTTGAAAAAACAATTACTGAAAGTTATCGAATGGAAAGATAACACTTCTTCAACAATAGTTTATCGTTATACGGTTGACGACAGATATGCTATAATGAAAGGGTCAAAACTTATCGTAAACGAATCGCAGGTTGCAATCTTTACTTCCAAAGGTCAGATTGCCGACGTTTTCGGTCCGGGTACGTATTCGCTCGACACAGGTATTATTCCTATCCTTTCTAAAATCTGCAACTGGAAATATGCTTTTGAAAATCCGAAAGAGGCTGACGTTTATTACGTAAACACAAAACAGTTTACGAATATTAAATTCGGAACTACCAATCCGATTATGATGAGAGACCCGGATTTCGGAGCTATAAGACTCAGAGGTTTCGGCAATTTCTCGTTCAGAGTTTCAGACGCAGCTTTGTTTATGCGCGAAATTTTCGGTACGCTTAAATCGTTCAGTACTGCAGATATCGAAAATCACCTTAAAAACAGAATTCTTGCTACGTTGACCGACAGCATAGGCGAAAGCAAAATTCCTGCTCTCGACCTCTGTGCAAGTTATCTCGAAATCGGCAACAAGACTAAAGAAATCGCTTCATCGACTTTTGCCGATATCGGTATCGAAATTACGCAGGTTACCATTCAGAATCTGTCTTTGCCGCCTGAAGTCGAAAAGGCTTTGGACGAACGTTCGACTATCGGTATTCTCGGCGACAAAATGGGCGAGTATCAGCAATACAATGCAACTAAGGCAATGCGCGATATGGCGTCAAAGCCGAGCAGCGGCGGCGTTGCCGATATGGGAATGAATATGAGTGCGGGAATTGCTATGGGACAAATGATGGCTCAGCAATTCGGTTCGTTAAACCGTCAACCGCAACAACAGCAGCCTGCCCAAAGCGAGCCGAAAGTCGAAACTGATAAATGCAGCAAGTGCGGCGCACAAATCAGAAAGGGCGCAAAATTCTGCCCTGAATGCGGCGCAAAACAAGTGGCGGTAGGTATGATGGCATGTCCTAATTGCGGTGCCGAAATTAAGTCTACTGCAAAGTTCTGCCCTGAATGCGGACAAAAAGTGCAGAAGTGTTGTCCTAAATGCGGAGCTGAAGTAAAATCGGGTGCAAAATTCTGCCCTGAATGTGGAGAGAAACTTTGACGACAAGAGATAAATCTGAAGTAGTTAAATGCACTGCGTGCGGTGCGGATATGGTTTTCGATATCGCAAGCGGCAGACTCGTTTGCCCGTATTGCGGAAACGCTAATGCCGTTGAGAGCAAAGCAACGCCATCCAGAGATTATTTCACTTTCAAAAACGAAGGTGCGGTAAGTTTTGAAGGCATTGTCGTTCGTTGTCCTAACTGCGACAGCGAAATGGAAATCGCCGATTTTTCAACGGCTACAAATTGTCCGTTTTGCGGAGCGTCCAACGTTCAGAAAACCGATACGCTTCCGGGACTTAAACCTGACAGCCTTTTACCGTTTAAGGTGACTAAGGAAGAAGCTATCGAAATAGCCAAAAAAACCGTAAAAAAGAAATTCTTTGCACCGGGTAAACTTAAGAAAAGTTTCAACGCAGAGCATTTCAACGGCTTGTACACCCCGGTATTTTTGTTCGACGCAGGAAGTAAATCTTCTTATAACGGCCGTCTCGGCGAATATTATTACGTGACCGTCGGCACGGGAGAAAACAAAAGAACGGAAAGACGAGTCAGATACATAAACATTTCCGGCAATTACGAACGCAATTTCAACAACGTGGCTGTTGAGGCTAGCTCGAATATCAATCAAGCGGAACTTAACAAACTTATGCCGTTTGACTATGACAATCAGGTTGCATACGACAGCAAGTACGTTGCCGGTATGCAGGCGGAAAGATACAACACTTCGCTCGAAGAGTCTTTCAGCGTTGCTAAAAACGGTATGGACGGCATAATCAAGCAGGAAATTCTTGCAAAATATAAATACGATTTTGTAGACTATATCAATATCGATTCGCTTTATAAACCCGTTCGATTCAGATATTCATTCGTTCCGTTATGGATTTGTGCGTATAAATATCGCAAAAAGAATTACAGACTGTTTGTCAATGCAAGAACGGGTAAGTCGTACGGCAAATTCCCGAAATCGTTCTTCAAAATATTATTCCTTATTTTGCTCGGTCTCGGCATTGTCGGCGCGCTAATTTACTTGTTTGTATTTTCTGGCGTAGTCTGAGATTAGCTTCGATGAATACGTGCGATTATAGCGTAAAACGCGGTATATTTAGTCCGACAAGAAAGGTTATAATATAGACGCTTAATTAGTTTATAGGTAATTTAATAAGCGGCGATAAATATTATATTTATCTCATCGCTGTAAATAATAATAAAAATAAGTTTTAAAAGGAGATATTATATATGGTAAAAAAGGATATGTTGATTGCTGACCTTCTTACGCTCGGCGACGCAGAAAAAATAGCCGATACGCTTATGCAATTCGGTATGCACTGCTTAGGTTGCGCCATCGCACACAACGAAACGCTTGAAGAAGCAGCGGCAGTTCACGGCATCGATATCGACGAACTTATCGACGCTTTAAATAAAGTAATAAACGAATAAGGAAAACTATTATGGCAGGAAACGTTGAAGATTATTCAAAAGTAGCGGCAAGGCTTGTCGAGCTTCGTACTTTTTCCGATTACACGACGGAGCAAATGGCTCAGATGCTTAATATTTCTACGGAAGAATACGAATCGTACGAAAATTGCAAAAAAGAAATGCCGATAAATCTTATTTATAAATTTTCGAGTCTGTTAGGAACAGAACCTAAGTACGTGCTCGACGGCGTAATGCCTACAAAAGAGACGGCGGTTGTCGTTTATGACGGCAAAGGCGTTTCGGTCAAAAGATACGACGGCTATTCCTTTACTTCGCTTGCGGCAGATTTTAAATGCAAATCGATGAACCCGATGTTGGTTACGATTTCGCCTGCGGATTCGCCTGAACTTGTCGTTCACGGCGGACAGGAATTTAATTTCGTGCTTGAAGGCGAGTTGAGAGTTATCGTCGGTGAAAAAGATTATTTCTTGAGAGCAGGAGATTCGATTTATTTTGATCCTTCGCTTCCGCATGCTCAGTTGGCTATGGGCGGAAAGGACGCAAAGTTTATCACGATAATCAACGAATAAAAACAAGAACAAATAAGGCGCGTCGCTTAGCGACGCGTTTTTTATTTTAAAAATAAACAAAGCAGACAAACAAAGCAGACAAACAAAGCAGTCGAACAAAGCAATTGAACAAGGCAATTGAGAGAGCAATCGAACAAGACAAATTAAATTTAAAAAGAAAACAAAAAGCTAATTAAAACAAATAAGATAAAAGATATTAAAAAGCTATCTTAAAAAAACCGAAACGTTTATCTGAACGCAGTTAACCGAATCGGTAAAATTGCTCGATATGATTGCAATAATAAAATTTTCGCTTGATATAATTGCAATTCATAAATTACAAACAATTGATTGCATTCGATATGGTTACGGATAATTTGATTGTAAAAAATTTAATTGCATAGGCATTATTGCGGTCGATTGATGAAAAAACAACCGTCTTTAAAAACGGTTTACAGGCTAAAATTTTAAGATAGGATAAAAGCAAAAAAAACCAATAGTAGACAAAAGCCGTCAAAAACTGTTCATATATTTTTTAAAAGCTATGATAAAGTCTTGATATAAAACAATCGAGGTATATTATGACGGATTTCGGAGGAGTGCAATACGAAAAAATAGGGGATACTGACGTATATCTGGGCGAAAATATGGCGTCGATTTTGCCGACGTTGATTCCTGAAGAATCAAAGGCAGGGCACGTTGCAATCGTTTATCCTGTCGATTTGGCAGACCTTGCGTTTAGCGTTATGGCTGAGTTTAAAAAGAATAAAATAAGCTACTATGAATGCAAAATAAAAGGCGATAAAGACGACAAAGCGTTGAAAGACGTTATGCAGATTCCCGAATACGTTCGTTACGTTGTCGGAATAGGCACGGGAAAAGTCGCTATGCTGTGTAGTTACGTAGCGACTGTATATAACGTCGAGTTTGCCTTATTTGTCACGGCGCCGAGCAGCGACAGGTTTTTATTTTGTACGGATAAAATTAAAAATGCAAAAGTCGCTAAACTTTTAGTTGCCGATATCGACGTGCTTGAAAATTGCCCGAGACCTCTCCTTGCGGCAGGCTGGGGAATCGCTCTTTCCGAAAAATTAAGGATTTTTGAAAAATGCGTAGCTTCGAAAACGGACAATAAAAACCTTTTGCAAAGCAAACGCGGCGAGAGTATGGCAGACGCGTTTGACAGAGAAATCAAAAAGAGCACAATCGAGCTTTCGCCGAAAGTTGACGAATTGTTCTGGTATCTCGTTTCGCTGTCCGAAGTAAAGCGAAAGGAGAAATTTGTCGGCGGCGTGGATACTTTTTCGGAAATTCTTTCTTTAAGCGATAAATCGAGACATAGGGGCGAATATGCGTTTGTTGCCGCTTACGTGCTTTGGGGATATTATAAGAATTTTCTTAAAGTTGCAACCGACGACGTGCTTTTGCCGCCCGATAAAATTAAATCAATGAAGTTGCTTGAAAAGAAATGCGGTCTTTCATTCAATTTATTATTAAAAAGAATTGACTTTTTGACGGTTAACGGCTATTTTAGAATTAAATATATAGTGGAAGAATATAGACCGGATTTGCTTAATTGTCTTGACAAAATTGATTATTCTGTCGGGCAGAGAAGGTGGCGTAGACTGTATGACGACGCAGGCTTCTGGCTTAAAGAAAACTTTTCTTCAAAAGAATTGCTTTCTATTATGGCGCTTGCAGGCGAAATGTCAAAAGGATTGCTGGGCTATGCTAAAGCTACGGGCGCATTAGAGGATTATATTTAACCAAGGAGTTAAAATGACAAAAGATATCAAAAACGTCGAACTTTTTCTTTTCGACCTTGACGGTACCGTTTATATCGGAGACAACGAAATCGAAGGTTCTTTCGAAGCAGTAAACGAACTCAGAAAAATGGGAAAGCGTATATGCTTTTTCACAAACAATTCGTCGAGAATGCATACCGACTATATTGCAAGGCTCAATAATCTCGGTTTGCGAGTCTATTCGGACGAAATATATACCAGCGGACAAGTTACTTGCGAATATATCCTCGACCATTTCAGAGGCAGCAAAGTTTATTTATTGGGCAATGAAAGATTGCGCTCGGAATTTTTGCTTTACGGCATAGAATTGTCGGACACCGACCCGGATATTGCCGTTTTAGGTTTTGACACTACTTTGACTTACGACAGACTTTATCAGTTCTGTAAATTCATAAAAAAGGGCATACCTTATATTGCAACTCACCCTGATTTCAACTGTCCTGCGGAAGAATGTCCTATGCCTGACGTCGGTGCTTTTATCGAAGCAATAAGGCTTACGACGGATAGGGTGCCTGAATATATCATGGGCAAACCGCACACAATCGCAGGAGAAAGAATTTCAAAAAGATATAACTTGCCGCCGTCACAGATTGCTATGGTAGGCGACAGACTTTATACAGATATTGCTTTCGGTAAAAATTGCGGTTTCGTTTCGGTGTTGGTTTTATCGGGCGAAACGACAAAGGAAATGGCGGAGAAATCGGATATAGTTCCTGACGTTATGCTCAATAAAGTTAAAGACATAATTCCGCTTATGAAGGGGTAAAAATGTTTAGCCTTTCAGTTTCTGCCGCAAACGTAGCGGCATACGTAATTTTTGCAGTTTATATTTTAATTATCGTTGTAGTTTCCATTGTTTGCAGAAGAAAAAGCGCGTCGGTCAACGAATTCCTATTTTCAAAAAAAGGCGTAGGCGGTTGGCTTACCGCTTTTGCATACGGCGCAACTTATTTTTCGGCGGTAGTTTTCGTAGGTTATGCAGGAAAATTCGGTTGGAATTTCGGACTTGCTTCCGTTTGGATAGGTTTAGGAAACGTCGTATTCGGCACCTTGCTTGCCTGGCTCGTTCTTGCCCGTCGTACAAAGATTATGACTCATAATATGGGCGCAAGGACGATGCCTGATTTTTTTGAAAAACGTTACGACAGCAAACATATAAAACTTTTCGCATCAATCGTTATTTTTATTTTTCTTATTCCTTATTCGTCATCCGTTTATCAAGGGTTAGGTTATATTTTCGAGTCGGCGTTGGGACTCGATTCCGTATGGTGTATTTTAATTCTTGCTTGTCTGACGGCGCTTTATTTGTTTTTGGGCGGATACTTTGCAACTTCGATAACCGACTTTATTCAGGGTTGCATAATGATTGTAGGTATCACCGTGGCGGTTTTCGTGTTGCTCGGAAACGGCAATATGAATTGGGGCGAAGGCTTAAAGGCGATTGCAGAAAGCGGTAAAGGTCTTATTCCGTCGGCAACTTCTGCCAGCGGAAGATTTATAGACAGTCCGCTTTTCAACGTCGCAATAATAACTTTGCTCACTTCTTTCGGCATTTGGGCACTGCCGCAGTCCATACATAAGTTTTACGCTATCAAAGACGACGAGGCAATAAAAAAAGGAACGGTTATTTCAACTCTGTTTTCTCTTATCGTAGGTTGCGGCGCATATTTTATGGGTAGTTTCGTAACGAAATTCGTATCGCCTGAACGCTTCGCAGAGCTTGGAAACAATACGGATATGCTCGTTCCCGAAATGATAACGAAAAATCTTCCGTCCGCTCTTTTAGGCCTCATCATGGTATTGCTTTTCTCTGCAAGTATGTCAACGCTTGCAGCTTTGTCTCTTTCGTCATCGTCTACCATTACCATGGATTTGGTAAAAGGCTACGTAAAGCCGTCCCTTCCCGAAAAGAATACGAATATTCTGCTCAGATGCCTTTGTTTGGTTTTCGTTGCGCTTTCGGCGGTTTTCGCAATAGTCAGAGTAGAGGCAATTGTTACTTTGATGTCGCTGAGTTGGGGCGTTCTGGCAGGTTGCTTCATCGGCCCTTACGTTTATGGTTTGTATTTCAAAAAAATCAATAAGGCAGGCGCTTATGCGTCCATAATTTCCGCATTGCTTTTGACGGTAATTTTAATTTTCGCATTGGGTTACGGAACGTCGCCTGACGGCATAACCGCAAAAGAAGCGTTGCAAGCCGGTATAAACAGAAGTCCGTTGATCGGCGTATGCGATATGGCATTGTCGCTTATCGTCACGCCTATATTCAGTGCCATATTCGATAAAAAATGTGCAGTAAGCAAAGAAACGTTGGATAAGGTATTTTTTGAGCCGTCGGAAATCGACGTCGAAACGCTTAACGGCAAAGTCGTTGAAGAGTTTTCTAGCTACGACGATTTGATTGTAAAAAGAGCCGTTGATATGGCTGCGGAAAATGCGGAGAGCTAAAAAGCTTGGTAAATAATTTTAAAAGCAATTTTAAAAAGCTTTTGTGCATTTTCAATTAAATCTTATAGTGCTTTTTTAAAGCCTTTTTAAGAATTATTATGTCGCATAAATATGCGGCATTTTTTTATCGTATTTTAGTTTATGGCATATATGCCGTACGTAAAAGCTTATATGGCAATTGTAATTTACCTCACGTGCGTTTTTTCAACCGACGATATGAAAAGTATAATGAACAGCGGTTATAGAAAATCGTATAAATCGGCTTGACATAAAAAAATTTATTCTTGAATTATTTTAATGTATAAAAATTTTTTCGCTGTCAATAATCACCACAGCGGAGGTTTTATGGAAAAAAACAATTCAGAAAAGTGGGCAAAAGTTAAAACGTTCTTCAAAAAGAACGGCTACTATTTCCTGATTGTTTTGTGTATAGGCGCAGTCGCCACGATGGTCGGCGTTGCCGTATCGCAAAGCAAGAAGGGGCAAGACGCAAACATTTCAATCGTGGATGACTCACAGTCAACGATAGTCGGTGAACAGGACAAACCGCAAGACGAAGGAGAAAAACCTTCCGAACCTGACGAACCTGTTAATCCTACCGAGCCTGAAAAGGAAAAAACCGTTTTTACGGTTCCTGTAAGCGGCAGTGTGTCTAACGAGTATTCGGCGTCTTCAGTATTTTATAACCAGTCTTTGAATAAGTATCAGACGCACGAGGCAATGGATTTCGTGAGCGAAACGGATAGCAACGTTTATGCTTCTGCGGACGGTAAGGTTACGGAAATAGATTATAATATGCTCGACGGCTACTACGTAGTGCTTGAACACGCGGACGGAATAGTGACAAGATATTGTTCGCTTTCGGGTGAAACGACTCTTAACGTC
>JBJETY010000028.1:0-58123 GCA_051883555.1 Christensenellales bacterium
CTCAAATATAAATACTCAAAAGTTGCCGAAAGTAGCACGAAAAAACGAATTTAATCCTATGATTACAAATAGGTTTTGCTTTAATCTGTTTATAAATTTTTAAAAATAAAATATTCAAATCACGCATATTATATTCAAATCACGCATATTCAAATCGCATACGTTTTAAACTCAACGAAAAAAGTCGGTTATAAATTATCCGCCTAACTTACCGAACGAAAACGAATTTACAACGCCGGTTAAAATAAACGTAAATGAAAAATGTAAATGCAATATGAACGTTAATATAAATGTAAAAGCAATTTTAGATTAAAAGTGAAATTAAAAGTGAATATAAACGTAAAGCAAATATAAGTCTAAAAATAAAAGTAGTATAAATGTAAAAGCAAATTTAAAGGTAAAAGTAAATACAAATTTAAACGTAAAATCAATAAATTATTAAATAAAAATCGTAAAAGAAAAAATCCCCATAAGGGATTCTTTCCAAATTCTTAAAAAGAATTTAATTTGATTCAAGGTGTTAGGATTTTAATGTATTTTGCAGTATTACATTTTTAACGAATCGCATAATCTGTCAAACCAGTTAGTATTGACTACGTATCCGTAATCGGAATACGCATATCCGTTCGAAGCCTCTACCCCTTCAAGCGATACGGAATAAGCACCGGTATCGGCACTCGTCACGGCCGTACCGGCATTTATACCGGCAGCGTTAACGATAATTAAAGTTGCCACCAGAACGATTACGGCAATATAAACGGCAAGAATAATTTTGCCTTTTACGTTTTTCGTTCTACCCTTAGGCGACTTTGCGCCGGACATTTTCAGTCCGCGTCTAGGAGCTATAGCTCTCGGATTTTGTTCTCTTGTGGACGTATACGACAATCTGTCATACAACAAATCCATGTTTTCATTTGTATAATCTGAATTCATTTCACGGCGAGCATTTTCAAGGAATCTGTCGCCATTTCTATCGGCAAATCTATCGTCCGCACCGTTATATCTGTAATCGGTGTATCCGTTATAGTTCGAAGAAGCATACTCATTGTTGTTTTGCTGTCTTCTAAGGTTCGCAAAAGCAGGGTCCTGACCAAAATAGTTGATTTCCCTTTCATCTGCGTTTCTTACGTTATTTTCATTTGTATACGGGGCGTTATAGCCGCCGTATCTGCTATCCGTATCCGAGTAACCGGCATTTGAATAATTTTCGATATTGTTATATGCAGAAGAATACCTTGTTGCATAATCGTCGTAACCGTTTTCGCGTTCTGCATACTTAGGTTCGGCATACTCTCTGTTATAGCGACCGTCGAAGCGTTCCTCCGTTTCATAACGTCTGAAATTGTTATGGTTATCGGCATAACGATTATCTTCGCGATATCCGTTTTGTCTAGGAGCAAACTTTTGCTCGAATCTCTGCTCGAAATCGTTATAGCGTGACGGCGTATCGTCATAACTATCACGCATATCTCTTCTTGATTTTGTCTGGACGTCAAGAACGTCTTGAATTGTCAATGACATATACACCCTCCTTTTAAACTCTTTCGGCTATTCTGAGTTTCGCGCTTTCCGCTCTGGAATTTAAGCTCAATTCTTCGTCAGACGCCGTAATCGGTTTTTTGTTTAATATTTTTATTTCCTGATGTTTACCGCATACGCATTTAGGTAAACTTTTATCGCAGATACAATCTGTTTCCAAATCTTTAAAGCAAGTCTTTACTATTCTGTCTTCGAGCGAATGGAATGATATAATCGCAATTCTTCCGCCTTTTTGCAACTTTTTGGACAAAAACTCTACCGTGCTATATAATTCGTCGAGTTCGCCGTTGACTTCGATTCTGATTGCCTGAAAAGTTCTTTTTGCGGGATGTCCGTATTTCCATCTGAGTGACGGCGGATAGCACGCTTCGACGATTTTTGAAAGTTCCGTCGTCGTTCTTATGCTTTCTTTTGCCCTTACCGACGCTATACGCTCTGCAATACGTCTTGCAAATTTATCTTCTCCGTATTCGCTTATGATTTTTTCTAATTTAGAAACCGAATACTCGTTGACCACGTTGAATGCCGTCAGATATTGGTCCTGGTTCATTCTCATATCTAACGGAGCGTCTTTCATATACGAAAAACCACGTTCAGAGTTATCAATCTGATAAGAAGAAACTCCAAGGTCAAGCAAAACTCCGTCAAGATTGTCCACCCCTGCTTTTTCAAGAATTCTCTCGGCGTTTTTAAAGTCATCGTGGATAAAAGTGATTTTATCTTTAAACTCCGATAACCTTTCGGCCGCAAACATAATTGCTTCGGCGTCTTTATCTACGCAAATAAGTCTGCCGTTAGTCAATTGCTTTGCTATTTCCAACGAATGGCCGCCACCGCCCAAAGTGCCGTCAAAATAAATGCCGTTCGGGTTGATATTAAGTCCGTTTATGCACTCGTTCAAAAGAACGGGGGTATGATTAAAGTCCATATTTCTTCAATTTTTCAATCATTGCGCTGAGATTGCTCTTTTCAAGAACGGAGAATTTACGTTCCCAAGTTTCAGCCGCCCAAATTTCGATATAATCGAACTTACCTACAAAAACGATGTCCTTGTTTATCTGAGCCATCTTTTTTAAATCGGAAGGCAACGTTATTCTGCCCTGAGCGTCCTCTTTAAGCTCGCTGGTATGGCTAAGCAAAAAAGTCGTCGGGTCTTGACCGTCGCTGTCGAATATAGATATATTCGCACGGCTTTTTTCCATCATTTCTTTTGCTCTTTGCTCAGGTAAAAGTAAAATACAGTCATTGTCTGCCGGAACGAAATACAAAGGACCCTGCAAACTGTCTTTATACTTTGCAGGTATTCTAGTCCTGTTTTTTTCATCAATGCTATGACGAATGTATCCCGTTAATATCCCTGACATATTTCACCTTTTGATACCTTAGTGACATTATACTATCACGAATTTTGACCACCGTCAACCACTTTTTAAAAAAATCGCTATATCCCTTTATCCATACGGTTTATAGCAATTCGAAAAATTTTTTTTAAAATTTTTTTAGTTTATTTGTAAATTATATTAGTTTACATATATACTTTATTAGTTTACAAGTATATTAAATTTAAATCTACGCTAAATTATTAAAAAAAATTAAGCTTTTTCTATTAAATCGGAAGCAGAAAACAAAACGAACAAGCATAAAACGACTAGTTTTTCAATTTAGTGGTCAAAATCTTAACATGGTTTTGAATATAAAACGATTATGCCGATTTTTAAACTTTTATTAAATTTAAAAGCATTTTATTAAATTTAAAATACATTCTGAATACGTTCTGAAATTTTCTTTTGTAATTTTTTGTAAAAACGCGAGAAAATGCGTATTATACCGAAAAGATTTATCGTAAAACCATTTAACGTATAAGCATATCCAAGCCGTTTAGCCGTTTTTTATAAGCAACTTAACCACCGTTATAAAACGTATAAAACAAATAGGAATTTAAAAACATATTTAAGAGATTTTAAAGCATATTTAATATCATAAATGATATTTAAAATTATATTTGAATCCATATTTGAATTCACAATTTAATTCATATTTTAATTCATTTTTTAATTCATATTTTAATTCATATTTAAAAATATATTTAAAGTGTATTTTAAAACATTTTTTATAGCGAACGTATAACTTACAAATTTAAGGCAAAATTTTGAAACCTTTGCAATCAAACTACATATATTAAATTAGAACAGGAGGTACGTTTATGTCATTTTGCAATTGTAATGGCGATAAAATTCCGGGGGCAATAAGCGGAAATCCGCTTTATGGCCTTTGCGAAAAAGCATGTATACAGGTCAACAGAGTGTTTGATGCCTGTATGACCCAATCGTCAAACGAGCAAGTTACGCTCGCCTTATCAAATCTTACACCGTCCGACCCTACCACTCCGCTTACCTTTGTCAGCGCCGTATCCAGCTCGACAAAAGGAACTTTAAGCGGCGTTACGGTTACTCCTTTAACCGACAGACCGGGTTACTCTCGAGTACAAGCAACGGTAACGATTCCTATCGAAGTTATCTATGCCGACGCAAACGGAACGGCAGGCAAAGCTACGTCAAGCTATACGACGTCGTTGGACGTTGTTTTATGCGTACCGGACAATTCGGTTATACCTGTAACGATAGACAGCACCGTAAATTTTGTCGCACTGCACGGCACCTATCAGGAATCGAATGCGTTTGTAGTTGCGGCGTGTTCTACGGTAATACTTAAAGTCGTTGCGGAAGTTGAACTCTTAGTCCCGACATACGGATACCCGCAAATTCCGACTTGCCAACCTTATTCGGAAGAAGTATGTTCGGGAGTTTTCGATTTACCACTTTTCCCGAGCGGCGGAAATTTCACAACCAACAATAGCTGACGGCAGTACCTACTGTCAAAAAAAGGAGCATATTGCACCTTTTGCCACAAAAAGAGAAACTCATTATGGGTTTCTCTTTTTTAACCATTTTTTAAAACTTTTTTACCCTTTTCAAACATCATTTATATTGAGTTGCCTGAAAAAACAAATTATGTTAATATATTTTTATGAAAATTTTTGCAATAAGCGATTTACATTTATCCACCGCCGTAGAAAAGCCAATGGACGTATTCGGCACCGAATGGACGGGACATTTCGATAAAATTAAAACAGACTGGAATAATAAAGTCGCCGACGAAGACCTTGTATTGTTGGGCGGAGACACTTCATGGGGGTCAAATCTTGACGAGGCTGAGGCAGACCTTATTCAACTTAAAGAACTAAAAGGCAGAAAAATTCTATTGAAAGGGAATCACGATTATTGGTGGAATTCTTTGAGCAAAATTTCATCGAGATTCCCCTACCTTGATTTTTTACAAAATAACTGCTTTGCTTTCGACGATTTTATAATTTGCGGCACTCGCGGTTGGGGAATCATAACCGAAAATTCTCCGGATGAAGACAAGAAAATCTTTGAGCGTGAATTGCAAAGACTTGAATTATCTATAAAATCCGCACTCGAAAAAAGAAAAAACAATCAAAAATTAATAGCGCTATTGCACTTTCCGCCTTTTGACGCAGATTTTAAAGACACAAGGGTTACAAACCTTATTGAGAGCTACGGAATTGACAAAGTTTTATACGGTCATCTGCACGGAAAAGACGTTCGCATTAAACCGTCTTTTGTCAAAAACGGAACTGAATATATCCTTACTTCATGCGACCTTATAGATTTTAAACTTGTTGAGGTGAAATTATGATTAAACAAGCTAAATTCATATTGTCGGTTGCCGACAAAAAGAATATACCGGACTACAACGTACCGGAAATTGCAATAGCGGGAAAATCTAACGTCGGTAAATCAAGTTTAATAAATTATTTAACAAACCAGAAAAAACTTGCAAAAACGTCTTCCGAACCGGGACGAACAAGACTTTTAAATTATTTTCAAATTAACAACGGCGAATATTATTTTGTAGATTTGCCGGGCTACGGTTTTGCAAAAGTTTCTAAAACGGAGAAAGCGAAATGGGGCGACCTGATTGAAACCTATCTGTCCGCTTCGCCGAATCTGAAAAACGTATTCGTATTGCTCGATATACGACACGAACCCACGCAAGACGACCTTACCATGATTGACTATCTATACAAAACAAGCACCCCGTTTACGTTGATAGCGACAAAGGCCGATAAGCTAAGCAAACAACAAACAAGAAAAGCGCTTATGACGATTTCAAGCGTAACAGGCGTCGGCGTCGACAATATAATCGTCACTTCGGTTCAGGCACGCGTCGGAAAAGATGAAATTGAAAAGCGAATCGACCAGATACTATCAAACTGACTTTAAATTTGCACAATTAAAAATCATAAACATTTTTATACAAACAGTTTATGCCATAGCAATAAAAACTTATAAAGCCGCCTTAAAATCAGAAATTCAGGATATTGCATTTCTATGAGTTATTGATTTCTATGAGGGCGGTTTTTTAAATTTTAAATACAAAATTCTCAATCTTATAATTGCGGCTTAAATTATTTATTAATGTATAAAATTTATTGGAACTATCAATTTATAATATTATAATTTTTGAAATGATGTAAATTTAAAACATATAAATTTGAATATATAAATTTTAGTTGAAAATTTAAAATAGAATTAATTTTGATTAATAATTTAAATTTTAGAATTAATTTTGATTAATAATTTAAATTTTAGAATTAATTTTTATTATTAATTTAAATTTACAAATTAAACGTTTAAATATAGAATTAAATTTTTATTATTTTTTAAACTGTTAAACTTAGAAAATACTAATTTTTAAGATTACTAAAATTATAATCAATAAATTTATAAATTATTTAATACATTGATAGATTAAATAGACCAAATAGATTAATTAATTAAATGAATTAATAAGATTAATTAATTAAATTAATTAAATAAATTAATTAAAATAATTTATTCAATTTATCATTCTAAATTTAAATTACCTATAATTTAAATTATAAAACATACTTAATATTGCATACTTAATAAAAAATATTTAAATATAAAATATTTGAATTTAAAACGTATTATAAAAATAAAAGGACGGATAACCGTCCTTTTAGCTTTTAAAATTATTTAACTTACACTATTATGCGATTTTAAGACTTTAAACGTAATAACAAATTTTAAAATTTATTTCACATATCCGATGATATCGCTATATCAAACACCTGATTTACGTTGCTTACGAAGTCAACCTTTACAGAATCCAAAATACATTGCGGAATTTCTTCTATATCCTTTCGGTTTTCTTCAGGAACTATAACTTCCAATACGTTTGCTCTGTGCGATGCAAGAAGCTTTTCTTTAAGTCCGCCGATAGGAAGCACTCTGCCGCGTAAGGTTATTTCGCCCGTCATTGATATATCTGCACGAACTTTTTTACCCGTCAAAGCCGAATAAATTGCAGTTGCAAGCGTTATACCGGCAGACGGTCCGTCTTTTGGAGTTGCTCCTTCAGGCAAATGAACGTGAATATCTTTTGTCGTAAATATCGACTTATCTATGCCGAGCCTTTCTGCATTAGCTTTTAAATACGTCAATGCAGCACGGCCCGATTCTTTCAATACGTCACCCAACGAGCCTGTCAGAATAAGTTCGCCCTTTCCCTCCATAACGGAAACTTCGATATTTAGCAACGTTCCGCCATAAGCAGTCCAGGCAAGTCCGGTTGCCGTTCCCACTTCGTCGGCAGGCAATTTTTTATCCTTCACGGTTTTCGGAATTCCTAAAAATTCTTTCAGGTTTTCTTTTGTTACAAAAACTTTGCTATCTTTGCCTTCAACTATTTTACGAGCCGCTCTGCGCATTATCTGAGCAATTTCTTTTTCAAGTTGACGAACGCCCGCTTCATGAGTGTATAAAGAAATTACGTCTTCAACGACTCCCTCTTCGATTTCGACCTGTTCAGACGACAAACCGCAGTTCTCAAGTTGTTTTCTGATAAGATGCCTTTTGGCGATTTCCGCTTTTTCAATAGGCGTATATCCGCTCATTTCTATAACTTCCATTCTATCCAAAAGCGGTGCCGGAATGCTCTCCATTGAATTTGCAGTAGTGATAAAAATTACGTCTTTTAGATTAAACGGAATTTCAAGATAGTTATCACGGAAAGTATCGTTCATTTCCGGGTCAAGAACTTCAAGAAGCGCAGCGGACGGATCTCCGCGATAATCTTTTGCAAGCTTGTCTATTTCGTCAAGCAAAAATACGGGATTCATCGTTCCGCTCTGTTTTATCGTGCTTATAATTCTACCAGGCATGGCGCCGATATAAGTTTTGCGGTGTCCTCTGATTTCTGCTTCATCGTGAACGCCGCCAAGACTCATTCTGACGTATGCTCTGTCCAGACTGTCGGCAATCGACCTAACGATTGTAGTTTTACCGACGCCCGGAGGACCGACAAAACATAAAATCGGTTCTCTATGATTCTTACTCATTGCATGCACGGCTAAAAATTCAAGTATTCTGTCTTTGATTTTATCCAAACCGAAATGGTCACGGTCTAAAATAGATTTAGCCTTAATTAAATCCGAACTGTCCTCGGTGTAAATTCCCCACGGTAAATCGAGAACAAAATCAAGATAGTTTCTGATTAAATTAAAATCCGCCGAACTTGGTTGCATCCTTGCCGATTTTTCCAAATCCTTTTGCAATTTTAGAATATACTCTTCGTCTATAGGCAGATTATTAATTTTGTTTTTATAATCTTCAAAGTCATCGTCACCGCCAAGCTCTTTTTGAATAACGTTCATTTTTTCACGAAGATAAGTTTCTTTCTGAGCTTTTTCAAAAGAATTTTTAACCTTCAAAGTTATTCGCCTGTCGATTTTTGCGATTTCAATATCGCGATTAATTGTAACCAAAAGATTTTCAAGCATAATCTGCAAACTTGGTTCGCTAATCTGTTTTAACGCCTCTTCATACGGCAGATATGCGTTTACAGCGTTTACCAAATCAAGTTTTACACATTTATCCTTGTCGATATCTAAAACAACGTCGGCTAAAAAAGTATCCTGAACGCTTTCTTTATCATTTAAAAATTCAAGCAATTTATTGTAAAGAGCGTCGGTTTCGACGCCGCTCAAATCTTTTTCAATAAAATCTTCCACTTCTGCTTCATCGTACGACTCGCCGCGAATTACGTCCGCAACGGTTACTCGTCTGATTCCGGCAACGTACAAATTGTAAATTCCGTTTTCTTCGACTGATTCACAAATTGTAGCTACAACGCCTACGCCGTGATAAATAGGAGTCTGCCCCGCTTTCATATCATAGTTATATTGCGGAACAAGCAAAACGTTTAACCCGTTAGATATAACGTGTTTTGCAACGGCAATAGACTTCTTTCTCACAAGCGAAAGTTTAGTAAATTGTCCCGGAAAGATAACCATCCTGCGAAGCGGCAGGATGGGAAAAATTTGTTTTGAATTCTGATTCATCATTACCTCATTATGCCGTTCTTCTGCGAATTTCAGGGTCTGCCTGTTTCTTGATTACGGCATCGTTTATAACAACTGCTTCAATGGATTTATCCGACGGAATTTCGTACATTAAATCGAGCAAAGCGTCCTCAAGAATTGCTCTTAAACCGCGCGCGCCCGTATTCAACTCCATTGCCTTATGAGCTACCGCCTTTAATGCAGAGTCTTCAAATTCCAAAGCAACGTTATCCATCTTAAACTGAGATTGATATTGCTTTGTCAATGCATTTTTAGGCTCCGACAAAATTTTGACCAATGCGTTTTCGTCTAAGGCATTGAGACCGACGACAACGGGAATTCTTCCGACAAACTCGGGAATCAATCCAAACTTGATAAGGTCGATTGGCTGAAGTTCCGAAATGAGCTTGTCATAATCGTAATCGTTTGTTCCTTTAACCGCCGAGCCAAAACCAAGTTTTGAGCTGTCCTTACGAGTATCGACGATTTTATCCAAATCAACGAACGCGCCTCCGCAAATAAACAAAATGTTTGTCGTATCGATTTGATAACATTCCTGATTAGGATGTTTTCTCCCTCCCTGAGGCGGAACGGAAGCAACTGTTCCTTCAATTATTTTGAGCAACGCCTGTTGAACGCCTTCGCCCGAAACGTCACGGGTTATAGATACGTTCTCGCTCTTCCTTGCGATTTTATCGATTTCATCGATATAAATAATGCCCTTTTGAGCCCTTTCGATATCGCCGTCGGCAGCCTGAATAAGTTTTAACAAAATATTTTCGACGTCCTCGCCAACGTAACCAGCTTCGGTTAAAGTCGTCGCGTCGGCAACGGCAAAAGGCACGTTAAGAATCTGCGCCAACGTTTTGGCAAGCAAAGTCTTTCCCGAACCTGTAGGCCCAATAAGCAATACGTTGCTTTTTTCAAGAACGATACCGTCTTTAGGTTTGGAAGCGATACGCTTATAGTGATTATAAACTGCTACGCTAAGAACCTTTTTGGCTGCGTCCTGCCCGACAATATATTCGTCAAGTTTTTCATTGATTTCTTTCGGCGTACAAAGCGTAATTTCATCGGACATTTTTGCCATTGGAGTCTGCTTATAAATGTCAAGGCAAGTCTGAATACATTCGTTGCATATATAAAGGCCGTTCGGACCTGCAACTATCTTTTCGACTTCCTTTTCGTCTTTACCGCAAAAAGAACAATGTAAAGTTTTGATTTCGTCCATTTATCCCTTCACCTCTTGATTTCTGGCATAATAAATTTTATCGACAAGACCATAATCTCTTGCTTCTTCAGCAGTCATAAAGTTATCGCGGTCGGTATCCTTCGCGATTTGTTCGAGAGGCTTACCTGTATTTTCCGATAAAATTTTGTTAAGTCTGTCTCTGGTGCGTAAAATCTGTTCGGCATGGATTGCAATATCGCTTGCCTGACCGCTTGCTCCGCCCAAAGGTTGATGAATCATTACCTCACAGTTTGGCAACGCATAACGTTTTCCTTTTGTACCCGAAGAAAGCAAAAACGCACCCATCGAAGCGGCAAGTCCGATACAAATCGTCGAAACGTCGCATTTAATATAGTTCATAGTATCGTAAATAGCCATACCGGCAGTTACGCTACCACCGGGACTATTAATATAGATACTAATATCTTTAGTAGGGTCTTTACCTTCGAGATATATAAGTTCGGCAACGATGGTATTCGCCATAGCGTCGTCAATTTCGCCAGACAGAAAAATAATTCTGTCGTCCAAAAGTCTTGAATATATATCGTATGAACGTTCGCCACGATTAGTTTGCTCTACTACATATGGTACTAAATAATCTTTAATCATGTTGCCCTCCTGCTAAGTAAATTTACGATTAATTAAAGCGGTAAACCAAATTAAGCGTTATTGTCAATATAATTTATAGAAAAGAATTATATTGAAACGAGTTGAAATTATGCTTTATCTGTTTCAGCCTTTTTTTCTTTAGTAGCCGCTTCTTTAACTAAAAGATTTTCCTTTTTAAGCATATCCAACAATTTTTCGGTAAGTATCTGCTTTGCGATATAATCGAGCTGACCTTCTTTAAGGTTCAATTTGAATTTTTCAACGTCCATGTTAGATTGCTTTGCATACTCGCTGACTTTATTTTCAAGTTCTTTTGCGGTATGTTTAATTTTTTCCGCTTTGATGATTGCTTCCATAACAAGTCTGACTCTTATAGCTTTTTCAGCTTGCGGAGTATAATCTTTCTTGATATCCTCAACGGTAATATTCATATATTTAAGATAATCTTCGAATTTAAGTCCCTGATAACGGAGTCTTAACGAAAACTCTTCAATCATATCCTCGACTTCGGCGTCAAGCATTGCTTGCGGAATATCGATTTTTGAATTCTTAACGATTTTTTCGATAATATCGTTTTCAAAATCGCGTTCGGCTTTTTCTTCCGCTCTTTCTTTGAGTTTCTTTTCTATGCTCTTGCGATATTCGTCAACGGTATTAAATTCAGAAATATCTTTAACGAATTCATCGTCAAGCTTTGGCAATTCTTTTGTTTTTACGCCGTTAATTTTGCAAGCAAATTCAGCGTCTTTGCCTTTAAGATTTTCTGCATGATAATCTTCAGGGAATTTGACTTTGACGATTTTGTCTTCGCCCTTTTTAGCTCCGACGAGTTGGTCTTCAAAACCCGGAATAAAGCTTCCGCTACCGAGTTCGAGGTCGTAATTGTCCATGCTACCGCCTTCGAATTCCACACCGTCAACGCTGCCTTTGAAATCGATATTTACTATATCGTGCATTTTTGCAGCTTCTTCCGTATCGACGATACGAGCTTGCTTATTTCTTTCGGCGTCGATTTCCGAATCGACCTGTGCCTTTGTAACTTTGTCTACCTTTTTAGCGATATTAAGTCCTTTATATTCGCCGAGTTTAACCTCAGGTTTAACCGTAATTTTAAGAGTAAACGTAACTTTACCATCGTCTTCGAAATCGAATTTTTCAACTTCCGGACGAGCGACAACTTCAACGTTCTTTTCGTCGGCAAGGAATTTTTCGTATCCTTCCGGAATAATTATATCCAATGCGTCTTCATAAAAAACGCCTTTTCCGTAAAGTCCTTCAATGACTTTTCTAGGAGCTTTGCCCTTTCTGAAACCGCCGATATTAAATTTTCCCTTAACTTTTTGATAAGCTTTTTCGCAAGCCGCATCAAATTCTGTTGCATCAGCCGTAAAACTGACCTTAATCTCGCTTTTAGCGGATTTGTCAATAGTGTAATTCATATAACCTCCGTAAAGTAACACCTAATTGTATTCGTCATAGTATAGCACATTTATATATTTTAATCAATCGATTTTTTGAATATGCATACCGTATTTTAGAAAAATTATCGTTGCGTTGCGTTATAAATTTCTATCGACCGTTTTAAAGCTTCCGTTTTAAATTATCACCACTTTTTTTATATTTATAATATTTATGCCATTTAATATTTTATTTACATTATTTTAAATTGTTGTATAATGTTTTTATGGATTTATTTACAATGAACGCTCTATCAAAAGAGCTCAACGATTCCTTAGAAGGCGCGAAAACAGACAAAATCGTCCAACCTGAAAGCGATGAAATCCGTTTTTATTTAAGACGAGGCAACAGAAACTATATTTTGGTTATTTCGGCAAACGCAAAAGTTCCGCGTATTCACCTGACTACGCAAAAAAAGCCGAATCCTATAAACGCCCCGGCTTTTTGCATGCTTTTAAGAAAGCACTTAAGCGTTGGCGCCGTCGAAAGAATAGGCATTTTAAACAACGACCGCGCTATAAAAATAGATTTCCTTTGCAAATCCGAAATGAAAGATTATAAGAGATTCTCAATCATCGTCGAGCTTATGAGTCGATACTCGAATATTATATTCACCGATGAAAAAGGAATCATTTTAGAGGCGATGAAGAAAACAAGCCTTGACGCCCCTAACAATCATCCCGTCTTAAAGGGAATCGAATATACCCCTCTCGTTCAACCTAAAACAAGCGTTTTCGACGAATTGTTCAAAACGAAAATTTTTGACTTAGCAAAAAAATCGGGAGTTTTTGCAGAAAATATGCTTGCCGATTTCAGCGGTTTTAGCAAAGCGACGTTAAAGCAGCTTTTTAAACTTGCAGACGTCGATATTAACTCGGCTTCGCTCGACATAGCGGCAATAAAGAAATTGATCGAAACGGTTGATTTAATGAAAAATTTCAACTCGTCCTCTTTGTTTTCTCCGTGTATTCAAAACGGCGAACCGCTTTGCATGCCTTACGCAGACGATGAATTTGAAAAGTGCGAAACGCTCAGCGAGGCTTTCGACAAAAGCGTAAACTTCAGCGACCTTAAGGTCAGAATGGAATCAAAAAGCAAACGCATAAAGCTTGCCACAAACCGTCTTATAGAAAAGCTTAAAAAGAATATTGCTCTTGCAAAAGACAAACTGTCGGATTGCGAAACAATGGACGACGAACGCATTTTAGGAGAATTAATAACCGGCAATATTTATAAAATCAAACGAGGCATGAAAGAAATAGAAGTTTATGATTATTATACAAACGAAAACAGAACCATTACGTTAGACGAAACTCTGTCGCCGTCGCAAAACGCAAACAAGCATTTCGATAAGTATAACAAGCTTAAACGAACGAAAGAATTTACGCAAAAAAGACTTAACGAAGAAGAATCTTTACTCGAATATGCTCTTTCCATTTCCGAAAGTATCGACTCGTTAAAAAACGAAGACTCCATTTCCGAAATCGAAAGAGAACTATCCCAAATAGGCGCGATAAAAATTCAGAAGCAATCGACGAAAAACGAAAAGCCTCAAGCTCCGATAGAATATAACGTAAACGGATTTACGGTATATAAAGGAAAAAACAATATACAAAACGATAATCTGACTTTTAAAGTTGCAAACGGAAACGACTTGTGGTTCCATCAAAAAAACGCTCCGTCCGCGCATACCCTGCTTATAACAAACGGCAAAACTCCCGACGATTTAACTCTGCAAATCGTTGCCGAAATCGCTATTTCGGATAAAACGGCAACTGCGGAAGTTGATTATACAAAACGTCAGAACGTAAAAAGAAAGCAACCATATCATTATGGTCAGGTAATTTATACGGATTATAAAACCATTCTTGCAACTCCGAATGTACACGCCGAACTGATGATTAAAAAATAATCGCTTAATAGTTATAAAAAATGCGTTAAGATAGAATTCGTTTTAGTTTAAAACTTGTTTGTTTAGAATTAGTTTTAATTGAAATTTGTTCATTTTGAATTAGTTAAATTGAAATTTGTTCATTTTGTAGTAGTTAAATTGGAATTTGTTTTATAATTCGTTTAGCTTTTACGATTTAAGTTAAACAAATTTATTGACAGTTAACTAAAATTTACCCTTAAACTAAAACTCAATTTTCATAAGGAAACGTGAAAATTTTGCATAATAAAACTGCGACTTTTGTCGCAGTTTTTAGCTTTATATTACAAGCAGTTTCTCACACATAAGATTTGAAACTTTTTAAAACCGAAATTAAAATACGTCAATTTAAACGTCAATTTAACGTGGAAACGTCAAGCGGAATCTACAAATAAAACGCAAAACCTAATAGCGTCAGAAGAAATCGCAAACAAACAGTTTAAGATTTGCGTATCATTTAGCTATCGATTTAGCAAAATTTCAGTATGGAAATCTTTTTTATGCTATACGTTCAATCGTAAAAATTACGTTTTTCCCGCAACTATCAGACTTTATTATTTTTGTTCCGTATCTCGTTTAACGCCGATTGCGCAGCTATCTGCTCCGCTTCCTTTATGCTTTTGCCTTCGCCGACGCCGAACTTTTCGCCGTCAATCAACACTTCGTATTTAAAAATCGGACTATGGTCGGGTCCGCTTCTGAAGATTTCGCGATATGCCACGGACTTATTATGTTTCGTTCCGTATTCGTTAAGTTCGCTTTTCGCATCAATCGACTTCCTCGCCGAATCGACTCCGTCGATGATATCGCTCAAAAGTCGCACGATAAACTTCTCACATTCTGAGACGTCTTCGCTGTCAACGTATATAGCTCCGACGATAGATTCGAATAAATCAGCTTTAACGGAGTCGAGGTCGGCAACGTTCTGTTTCTTCTCTCCGACGCCGACAAGCAGATTGTGCGATACGTTAAGACGATCTATAGCTTCGGCAAGCGGTTTTTCCGAAACGACGCTCGCTCTGATTCTCGTCAGATATCCCTCGTTTTTGTCGGGATAACGATAAAAGAAAATCTTTGCTATTACGAAATCAAGAATGCTATCTCCCAAAAATTCGAGATTCTGATAGCTTTTGCATTTTTGATTTGCATAAGAGTTATGCGTAAACGCACGGACTAAAAGCATAGGATTTTTAAAAGTATATCCGATTTTCTCTTCAACTTCGGCAAGATTTACAGCCATTACGTTTCGTCCTTAGCGTCTAAATTTTTTACGTATTCGGTGATTTTTCCTACTACGTCGTATTCCGACAGATTCTTCGCCTGAAGAATACTTGAGGTTATCGACTTTGCCTTGCTTGCGCCGTGACTTTTAACGACAACTTTGTTTACGCCCAAAAAGCAAGCTCCGCCGTTTTCGTTGTAGTCCATTTCTTTCTTTATCTTTTTCAACGTAGGAAGCATTAACCCCGCTCCGATTTTAGCTTTTAAACCGCCCGTTTTAATTCCTTCTTTCAAAAGACTGAAAACCGCATTAGCCGTGCCTTCGGCCGACTTTAAAGCAATATTTCCGTTAAATCCGTCGGCAACGATAACGTCGTATTCACCCGACAAAATATCACGGGCTTCGCAGTTGCCCACAAAGTTCAGACCGCTGTCTTTAAGCAATGCAAAGGCCTCGTGACAAAGTTCGTTACCCTTTTTGTCTTCCGCGCCGTTTGAAAGCAAACCTATTCTCGGATTTTCGATTTTAAGCATAGCGCTACAAAAAGCCGCTCCCATATATCCGAAATGAAGAAGGTTTACGGCCTTGCAATCTACGTTTGCGCCGCAGTCGCAAAGTACGACGTTTCCGTGTTTAACCGTAGGCAAAATCGGTGCAAGCGCAGGACGAGAGATGCCTTTAATTCTGCCGGCTTTCATAAACGCACCGGTCAATACTGCCCCCGTCGACCCTGCCGAAACAAGAGCCGTTGCGTCGTCGTGAGCCATAAGATAATCAAACGCTTTGACAAGCGACGAATCTTTCTTCAACTTTATAGCCATAGTCGGAGATTCATCGTTGGTGATAACGTCCTTTGCGTCTACAACGGTAATACGAGAAAAATCACCCTTTTGCGATTTTAATATATCGTTGATTTGGTTTTCGTCTCCTACGGCGACTATTTCAATATCTTTATCTTCCTTGACGGCGTTTACGGCTCCTAAAACGACTTCTTTAGGCGCATAATCTCCGCCAAAAACGTCCAATACAATTTTCATATTAACCTCGTATAAAAAATTTGGTGAGCGATTGCTCACCAAAAAAAAGATTATTCAGCTTTTTGATTAGGTTCTTTTACCAAAGTGCCTTTATAGTAACCGCACTTAGGACAAACCGTGTGGCTCTTGATAAGCTCATGACATTGTGGACATTCCACAAGACCTGTTGCCTTCAACTTCCAATTTGCAAATCTAGAATTAGTTTTCGACTTAGAAATTTTATTTTTTGGTACTGCCATCTTTACATTCCTCCTGTCCAGAGTCTTTCAACTTCAAAATTTTACGATAAATCGCCGATATTGTCAAACGAATAACGCCATATTTTGAGTGGTTTTAACATTTTTTTATTTTTTTGCCACTAAAGCTTGTGTTTCTCTTGCGATTGACAACTCTTCGTTAGTCGGAACAATCAAAACTTTAACTTTCGAACCCGGATTAGATATTTCGCGGATACCGCTTTCCTTTTCGACGTTCTTCTCTTTGCTGAAATCAACGCCGAGATATTCCATACCTTCCATAACGAGTCCGCGCATAACAAAACTGTTTTCGCCTATACCGCCCGTAAAGACGATAGCGTCCACGCCGCCCAAAACGGCCGCATAACTGCCGATATATTTCTTTACGCTGTAAGCGACCATATCGAGAGCGAGTTTTGCCTTTTCATCCCCTTGATTTGCCTTTTCGGTAAGGTCACGGCAGTCGCTTGAATATTCGCTTATTCCGAGCATGCCGCATTTTTTATTGAGGAATTGAACGACTTCCCCGTCTTTCATATTGAGTTTTTGTCTAATATAATCAACGGCGGCAGGGTCAATATTACCCGAACGTGTTCCCATAACAAGGCCTTCGAGCGGCGTAAAGCCCATAGACGTATCCTGACACTTTCCGTCTTTGACGGCTGAAATTGAAGAACCGTTTCCTAAATGGCAGATTATCATCTTTTTATCTTTGCCGATAATCTTTGCCGTTTCTTCGCTTACGAACTTATGAGACGTGCCGTGAAAGCCGTATTTTCTGACTTTAAATTCTTCGTATACGCTATACGGAATTCCGTACATATAAGCCTTAGGAGGCATTGTGCTATGGAAAGTCGTATCGAACACGGCAACCATAGGAACGCCCGGCATAACTTCTATACAGCTTTTTATGCAAGCTATATTTCCAGGCATATGAAGAGGTCCGAGTTCCGCATTCTTTTCGCATATTCTGATGACTTCATCGTCGATAACGACCGAAGAATGGAAATCCTCTCCCGAGTGGAGAACTCTGTGACCTACCGCGCTGATTTCCGATACGGATTTAATTGCACCGTACTGAGGATCCAACATAGCTTTCAAAACAAGCTCCATAGCCTCTTTGTGCGACGGCATATCTTGTTGAATCGTATATTCTTTACCGTCCGCAGTTTTTTGCGACAAACAGCTACCGCTGAAAGTTATACGCTCGCAGAGTCCTTTAAGCAAAGCGGTTTCGGTTTCCATATCGATAAGTTGATACTTAAGTGAAGAAGAGCCTGCATTAATGACTAAGATTTTCATATTACGCTCCTTGCAAACACGTGATTGCCGCAACGGCTACTATATCTTCTGCAACGCAGCCTCTTGACAAATCGTTGATTGGTTTTGACAAACCTTGCATAATAGGTCCGATAGCCATGCAACCGCCGAAACGTTGAGCAAGTTTATAACCGATGTTACCAGCGTCAAGGTTAGGGAAAACAAGGACGTTTGCCTGACCTGCAACAGGACTTCCGCTTGCTTTTTGTTTTGCAACGACGTCTACTATAGCGGCGTCAAGCTGCATTTCGCCGTCAACGCAAATTTCAGGATGTTCGTTCTTTACAATCTGAAGCGCATTTCTGACTTTGTCGATATTTTCATGTTTTGCACTTCCAAGCGTTGAAAAGCTAAGCATAGCGATTTTAGGTTCAACCTCAACGATATTCTTGGCAGAAAGATATGCCGCTTGGACGATATCTGCAAGTTGATTTTCGTCAGGATACGGAATAACGGCACAATCGCTGAATACGTATGCCGGCGTGTCGCTATATTTAAAATCTGCCGGAGGCACCATGATAAAGCAACTTGAAACGCTCTTTATACCCTTAGCCGGTTTAACAACCTGGAAAGCGGCTCTCGACACGTCTGCCGACGAAAATACCGCGCCTCCGACTACACCGTCTACGTCGCCTTTCTTAAGCGCGACAGCAGCATAATACATATTGTTTGTCGTGATAAGCTTCTTTGCGGCGTCAAGCGTCAAACCTTTTTCTTTACGAAGTTCATAAAGGAATTCGGTATATTCATCGGTTTTATCGACTGCAGGATTCATAAAGTTTACGCCGTCAAAATTGATTTCGGGAAACTTTGCAATAATGCCCGATTTGTCGCCGATTAAAACGACTTTACAGATTTTCTTTTCGGTAAGGATTTCAGCTGCTTTAGCGGCTCTATAATCGTCACCTTCCGCAAGAGCTATGGTTTTGTTAAGTTTTGCTGCTCTGGAAAAGAGATTTTCTAAAAAATTGCTCATATTAACTCCAAAAACTCGGCAATATGATATTGCTTCTTATTTATTTTATTGCTATAATTATAAAAGCTATTTTTCAAAAAATCAACTGTTGACAACACAATTTTAAAAACGACAAGCAAACGAGGTAATATGAAAACAACGGCAATTATCGCAGAATACAATCCTTTTCATAACGGGCATCTTTATCAACTTACAAAAGCAAAAACAGAAACAAATTGCGATACCCTTGTTGTCGTGATGAGCGGTTCTTTCACTCAACGGGGAGACGTTTGCATTGCCGATAAATATACCCGTGCAAATTGGGCGATTGCAGCAGGAGCCGACATAGTAATCGAACTGCCCGTCGTCTATTCTCTCTCGCCTGCCAACAGATTTGCAATGGGGGCAATTAAAACTCTATCCGTTTTCGACGACGTGACGCTTTCATTCGGAAGCGAAAGCGGCGACCTTAGTTCCTTACAACTTGCCGTTTCGACTCTCAACTATGAGACAAATGAATTCAAATCGCTACTCAACGACTATATGTCGCAAGGCTATTCGCTTGCAAAAGCCAGGACCATGGCTTTAGACAATGAAAACCCCGTTGTGTCCGAACTTATAGGAAGTCCTAACAATATACTTGGCGTCGAATATTTAAAAGCATGCCATGCACTCGATTTACCGTTTAACTTTCATACGGTAAAACGCAGATATTCTCAGGACGGCGGACCTTTTTTGTCGTCGACCGAAATCAGAAAAATGTTACACTGCGGCGAGAAAATCGATAAAGCCGTTCCGCCTTTTGTAGAAATAAGCGATATCGACGCAAAGAAATTTTCGGCAATCTGCCTCTATGCAATAAACACAATGTCAGCTGCCGAACTCGAAAAAATCGCCAATATATCCGAAGGGTTTGAAAACAGATTAAAAAAACTGACTTTTGGCTCAATCGAAGAGCTTATGGCCCTTACTACAAAACGTTATACTAAAAGCACGATTAAACGCATTGTCGCTTCCGCGACTTTAGGGCTGACAAAAGACCTTGTAAGTCTGGCAGAGGAAAACAATCCTTACGTGAGAGTCCTAGGTATTCGCAAAAACAGAAAAGATATATTAAGCGCTATCTCCAAAAAAACTCAACCGTTTTTAAAATATAGCGACTGCGACGCAAACAGCGTTTATCGGCCTCTTTTAGATATGGACGAAAAAGCTCATCGGTTTTTGTCGCTTGTAAACGGCAACCCTGAAAAAGTTTTAAATCAGCCGACGTTTTTAAACGAATAAATTGTTTTTAAACGAATAAAATTTAAATCAAAGCAAAAACAAACGTCACTTTTCGATATCAATGAAAAGGGCGTTTTTTTTGCACTTTTTAAAACCGCTCTGTTTGCCAAACGTTCTGCCAAATGATTTTTATTTAATTTTTTTATTTAAATTGTTTCCTATTTTAAGTTGTTTTCGCTAAGACTTAACGCTTATACGTAAATTAAATAATTTTTCACTAAAATTTTTAATATAATTTACTATGACTCAAAAAGCTCTGCCGACAAATAAAAAAACTGTAAACGAAAAGCAAACTTGCAAATCTAAAATTAAACTTTTCTTTTCCAATTCTCGTTTTTCAAAAGAAAAAATTAAAAATACCGTTTTGATATTGCTCATTTCAATTTCTCTTATAATGATAATCGCTAAACCTGAAATCTACATAAACTCAACAAAAAACGGCTTGATAATTTTTACCGCCTCGGTATTGCCTGCCCTGTTCCCTTTCTTCTTTTTTTCTACCGTTCTGACTAAAATAGGTGCGCCGATTGAACTTGCAAAAATTTTCGACAAACCTTTCAGACGTATGTATAACACGTCGGGAATTTCATCTTACGTTTTTGTTATGAGCATAATTTGCGGATATCCGGTAGGCGCAAAACTTATTTCCGAATTGTATACCGCAGGGCTGACGGATAAAAAGCAAGCGGAAAAAATGTCGGCATTTTGTTCGACAAGCGGACCGCTGTTTATATTAGGAACCTTAGGCGTTACAATACTTGAAGACAAAAAATTGTCCGTGATTATTTTACTTTGTCACTACCTATCTGCATTTTTAAACGGATTTATTTATAGAGGAAAACGTAATGTCGACGACAAAAAAACACTTTCCCTGCCACTGGATACGGATAACGTTTTGGCTTCGTCAATAAGCAATTCAACGTTATCGATGCTTAACCTTTGCGGATATATAGTTATTTTCAATCTTATTATCGATTTAATAATTAACAGCGGAATACTATCCTTTCTGCCGTGTAATTTATTTGGAAGCACCTTCAAAGCAATTTTATGCGGAATGATAGAAATGACAAGAGGATGCATAATGCTCAACAAAATAGCTATCCCTAACTACTTAAAATGCGGATTAATGTGTTTTACCGTATCATTTGCCGGAACCGGTATTCTTTTTCAATCTATGGGATTCCTGGGAAAATGCGGAATAAAAACAAAAAAGATACTGCTCCAAAAATTTACACAAAGCATAATCGCTTTAATTTTAGGAATTATCACAAGTCTTATTTTAAACGGAATTACGTAATTTAAAGTACTATAAAATTTAAGGTTTTAAAGAATTTAAATTAACAATTTTAGACAAAAAACGACAACTTAATTACTTTTCACCTATTTTTCACCATTTTTTCACCTTTTTTTCACTTTTTTGTCATATTACTTTGACTTTGCTACAAATATCTAATTATAATCAAGGCAAATATTCTTTTTTCCCCAAGGAGGACATATGAAACAAACGTCTTGGAGCAACGCTGTGCTCGTTGCTTATTCTGCTATTCCGCAAATTATCAAAACAATCGATTTCGGCGTACAAACGCGAATAGAATCGGGATTCGGCTCAAAACATTTAAGAATAGGAATTTCAACTGAAGAGTTACTAACGGATATTGCAAATCTGAACGATTCAAAACGAAAGCTATGCAACTTAATATATATAATCGATTCAACTCTATCGTCGCTAAAAGAGATCGATTCACAAATCCTTATTTTGAGATATTTTAAGAAACTAACTTTTCAGGAAATAGCAACCGAAATGAACGTTTGCATAAGAACGGTTTTCAGAAGGCACGTAAAAGCCGTAGAAAACTTTTGCAAAACGTTAGAATCGTCTGGTTACGGCGAAATCTGGTTGGAAAACGAATATAAAACAATCCCTATGATACGTGCCATCAAAAAAAGAATGGAAGACAGCGATTATTTGAATTTTTCAAGCATTTAAAGATTACGATAGAAAAAAATTTTAATTAAAATTATTTAAGACAATTAGATAAAATTCATAAAAAATACAAAAGCAAAATTGATATAAAATTTGTATCCGACAAGCGGCGGCATTTTTTTGTTGCCGTTTTTTTTATAAAATAACGCTACCTATCTTTTTCACCCTTTTTTTGTATGCGTTAAACTTAATTTACGGATTTTTTAATTATTAATTAAATGCAAAAAAAATGTGCAAAAAATGATTTGCAAATGCAAAAAATGTACAAAAAATGATTTGCATTAAAGAAAATGAATATTTATACAAATATACATCTTGGTAAAGTACTTAGATTACCTAGATTCATAAGCTAAATAATGAATAGATTCTACAATAAATTAAGCGTAGTTCGGATTTTAAATTCATAAAACTTAGTTAAAGACTAACCCGATTTATTTTCAACATTCTTTACTTTGTTCAATTAATACGTTTACTTAATTTAAAAATAATTTTCTGAATTTAAAAATTACTGTGATAAAAAACGCAACCTTTACGTTTTTTTAAACTGCTATAATCTAATTTGAAAGCAATCTTCTACGTTATATAAAACTGCAAAAATCTAATAATTTGAACAACACCTTTTACGTTTTTTTAATTACTATAATTTAGTTTAACAAAATTTTTACCGAATTTAAAGAAAACTAAATTTTTAGAAAATTTTACTTAATTCAAAATTCAAACTAAACGTCTCAATATTTTTCTTAATTTTATAATCGCTACTTGCGCTTTTATATGAATTTTACAATAAAAATTTTTTAAATAATTTTAAAAAATTTTAAATATTTTAAGTGTTAAAAAAAATTTTAACGTTAAAAAAGTGCGACTTACATCGCACATTTTTATATTTTTTTAGTTGCTCTGCCATGCCCCGCAAATTTATTAAAGATAGCTAATAAATCTGAAAAGCAAGCTACAAGCTGAAATTTCAATTATTTCTGAAAGCGTTTCATATAATTTACGTATTGCGCAAAGACAACTCCCGGTTCCTCTAGGTCGGCGTTCCATCTTTTTACCCATTCAAGAGTGAAATAACCGTCATAGCCTTTTGACAAAAGCGAATTTACGGCTTCTTCGAGAGGAATATCGCCATAACCCATCATCTTATACTTAGGTGAACAGCCGGCAATTACGCTGTCTTTCAAATGAACGTATTTAATTCTATCTCCTAAATTGTCGAGTGTCTGACCGATATATTCATCGCCGAAACGATACGGATGATGGACGTCCCACAAAGCGCCTACAGGGCCGCCAACCTCGTCAAGCACTGTCGCAAGTTTTTTGGTATCAACCATAAGGCCGTTAGTTTCCATAAGAACCGTGACGTTTTTGTCCTTTGCGTAATCGGCAATTACTTCAAGATTTTTACGGCATAAGTCAATATCTCCGCCGTCAAAGTAAGGCGTATCGGTTGACAGAACTCTGACAAAAGGAACTCCCATTTCGTGAGCTAAATCGATATACGCTTTCGCTTCTTCGATAGCGTCATCCTTTTTGCCGTGCATAGCAAGCGTTGCGGCGCTTGTAAACATAGAAATTTCAATACCTAAGCGTTTAAGCTCGGCAAGCGTTTTTTCTTTGTCAACCGTAAAAGCCTTCATTGTAGGGGCATAAAGTTCACGGTCTACACCACGAATTTCTACGCCCTTATAACCTAAGTCTTTTGCAGTAGTAAATATTTCCTGTAGATTCCAACTTGGACAACCAAGCGTTGAAAATGATAGCTTCATTTTTTTGCCCTCCTTTATGCGGTTTCGATTTTTGCAGCTTCCTGCAGGTTGAGAATTTCGATAGCTTCTTCACGAAGTTTGAATTTTTGGATTTTTCCGCTTGCAGTTACAGGGAAAGCGTCTACAAAACGTACGTATGAAGGAACTTTATGCTTTGCCATGTTAGATTTAATTAAGTCTTTGACTTCCTGTTCCGTCATCGTCTCGCCCTTTTTAAGTATAATAACCGCCATAATTTCTTCACCGTATTGCTGGCTAGGAACACCTATTACCTGAACGTCGGAAATTTTAGGACACGTATACAAAAACTCTTCGATTTCTTTTGGATAAATATTTTCGCCGCCGCGGATAATCATATCTTTCAATCTGCCGACAACCTTATAATATCCGTTTTCATCTACCGTGCAAAGGTCGCCCGAATGAAGCCAGCCGTCTTTGTCGATAGCCTGTGCCGTAGCTTCCGGCATTTTATAATATCCTCTCATTATATTATAGCCTCTTGCACAAAATTCACCGGGTTTATGAGGCGGTAACGTTTCGCCTGTATCAGGGTCGATGATTTTACATTCAACCCCCGGGAAGGCTTTTCCGACGGTTGATACACGGACTTCGATAGGGTCGTTCGTCGTCGTCATGGTACATCCCGGACTTGCTTCCGTCTGTCCGAAAACTATAACTATATCTTTCATATTCATTTCGTCGATAACTTGTTGCATAACCTTTATAGGACACGGCGAACCTGCCATAATTCCCGTTCTGAGCGACGAAAAATCGTATTTCTTAAAATCAGGATGCTCGAGCATAGCAATAAACATTGTAGGTACGCCGTGAACTGCCGTACATTTTTCTTCGCTTATAGCCTGCATAACCTTTAACGGGCTGTACGGAAGCGGTACCATTCCCGTTCCGTGAGTGATTGACGCCATCATAGCAAGCACCATTCCAAAGCAATGGAAAAACGGAACACAGATGCAAAGTTTGTCGTTTTCGGTAAATCCCATACCGTCGCCTATACATTTGCCGTTGTTTATAATGTTAAAATGGGTAAGCATAACGCCTTTAGGGAAACCCGTTGTTCCCGACGTATACTGAATATTTATAACGTCTTGCGGATTGAGCGTTGCAATTCTCTCTCTGTATTCTTCATCGGAAACTTTTGAAGCCATTTTCTTAATTTCGGAAAAAGTCATAAATCCGTTAGGCGTTTCATTAACGTCGGCATAAATTATACGTTCGATAAACGGCATCGCTTTTGAACTTACGATTCCGTCCTTGCTGCTTGGAAGTTCAGGGAAAAGTTCTTCAACGATTTTTACGTAATCTACGTCTTTAGTTCCGTGCATCATGACTAAAAACTTTGAATCGGATTGATTGAGAAGATATTCAAGCTCGAATATCTTGTAGTTTGTGTTGACGGTAACCGAAATTGCTCCGATTTTTGCCGTTGCGAAAAACGTAAGCATCCATTCCGACGTATTTTTGGCCCATATGGCAACCTTATCGCCTTTCTTTATTCCGAGAGCCATAAAGCCCTTGGCATATTCGTCTGTTTCTTTATCGAATTCCGCCCACGTTTTTTCATATCCTTCGAGCGGAAATTTGCAAGCTAAATTGTTCGGATAAGTATTTGCTAATCCGTTTATTACCTCACCTAAAGTTTTATCTATAAATTCCATAGTATCTCCATTAATCGTAAATATTGTTGTTTTTTACAGTAAGTCTTAAATATTGCTCCAAATTAAACAAATTCCATAGCGGCTCGGTTTCGGGTGGGTAAACCCTGAAAACCATTCTGTTTCCGCTGATAGGGTGATTAAATCTTAGTTCAACTGCCCAAAGGCATAGCGGTACTTTAAGACCTTTACCGTAACGCGCGTCGCCGACAATAGGCGTGCCCAATCCTGCCATCTGAACTCTTATCTGATGTCCTCTGCCCGTAACGAGATTAACTGCAACAAGACTGCAATTTGATTTTGTATCCAACACTTTATAGTCCAATTCCGCATATTTTGCACCTTCCGTCAAAGCAGGAACGATTTCAGTATTGTTCGTTTTAGGATTTTTCTTTAAATAATTGATAACCTTTTTCTGTCTGTCTTTTGGCAAACCATCAACTATAGCGAAATATTTCTTTTCGACTTCTCCGTTAACGATTGCCTCTGATAGTCGTTTAGCAGCCTTAGAAGTTTTGGCAAACACCATAACGCCGCCCGTAGGACGGTCAAGACGATGAACGAGCCCCACAAAGGCATCGCCCGGTTTATTGTATTTTTCAATTAAATACTGCTTCAATATCGTCAACATATCTTCATCGCCCGATTCGTCTTTCTGCACGGGAACCATAGGCGGTTTTGTAACCACCAAAATATGATTATCTTCAAACAGTATTTTTATGTCTTCTCTCATAGTGTCTCCAAATTTCTGCCGATACGCATTTAAAAACTGATACGTTTTTAAACTTATACTTTTAAACTTATACTATATAACTTTAATTTAAATTCTTATATCAAATTTTAATTCCGCATAATAAATCTGATTTTAATTCCGTATAATATTTTTATTTAACTGAATATTTTTATTAGCAAATAATATTCGATAAAATTTAACTGCTCATTGCTTAGTCTAACCTTTTGCAAACATACCTTTCGCAAACATATTCTTTTTCGGTCATAATAAGCCGAGTCCGAACGACCGTCGCGAACCGAATTAAGCGTGTTTTTTAAACTCAATGCAAACTCTTAAACGTTGCAAAAGCCGTGCAACCTTGCGGCAGAACTAAGCCTTCCAACGTTGGCAGACCTATTTCGTCCGCTTCGATTTCCGCCGATGCAGGCAACGCAAGTTTAAGTATGTTTTTCATAACCGTTGGCTGAAGTCCCGTTGTATAAGAATTTAAGCAAACAAACAATGGATTATCGCTAAGCAATTTTGCAATAAGGTCTACAAGGTCGGAAATACCTTCCTCGATTTTCCACTTTTCTCCGTTTGGACCTCTTCCGAAACTCGGGGGATCCAAGATAATTGCGTCGTATCGTCTGCCACGTTTCAATTCTCTTGCACAAAATTTAAAACAGTCGTCGATTATGTATCTGACAGCGGACTTTTCAAGCCCCGACAATCTGACGTTTTCTCCGCATCTCTCTACCATTGCCTTTGCGGAATCAACGTGACAAACGCTTGCTCCCGCACTAAGGCAAGCAACGGTTGCCGCTCCCGTATATCCGAACAGATTCAAAACGCTGACAGGGCGTTTCGCATTCTTAATTAAGTCTATCATTCTTGCCCAGTTTACAGCCTGTTCGGGAAAAAGCCCCGTATGCTTAAACCCCATAAGTTTAAGTTTGAATTTCAGATTTCTCCATCCAATGAAAAACTCTTCGGGAACGCCCTTTTTATATTCCCATACGCCACCGCCCGTAGAGTGTCGGGCATAAATTGCGTTTATGCCCTCATAGCTTCTGAGCGGTTTAATCGGTTTCCATATAACCTGCGGATCGGGTCTTAAAAGTTTGAGATTGCCCCACCTTTCAAGTTTTTCGCCGTCTCCCGTGGCTATAACCTCAAAATCTGTCCATTCATCGTTATATATCATATCTTTTCAACCGAAAGCGTAACCTTATTTCCGTTTACGTCCCATTCTTTTACGTAACCGACAAGTTTCTCGTCTGCGCTCTCACCCAATACGTCTTTTAAATAAGCCTTTTCGTCAAGAACTTTTTTAGCAAGTCCTTCGGCGCTGTATCCAACCTTAATATGGTCAACAACTTCAAAACCTGCTTCTTTACGCATTGTCTGAATTTTTGAAACTATTTCTCTTAAAATTCCTTCTTCGATAAGCTCAGGAGTAAGTTCGGTATCGAGAACGACGGTAATTTCGCCGTCCGTTTCGGAAGCAAAACCTTCTTTATTCGTAACCGATATCAAAAGGTCGCTTTCAGAAAATTCAACTTCTTCGCCGCCTAACTTCGTTTTGAAAACTCCGCCGTTTTTAACTTTGTTAACAACGTCTTTTGCGTCGCAAGTCGCTAAAAACTCTCTTATCTGATTTAACAATTTTCCGTATTTAGGTCCAAGCGTTTTAAGTTGCGGTTTCAATTCATAGCAAATGAAATCGCTGCTCGTATCGCTTATAACGCAGTCTTTAACGTTTAATTCGTCTTCAATCAAGCCTTTCAACTCGTCGGATAAATTCTTGTGTCCGTTGTACATCAATTTCGAAAGAGGTTGACGGTTTTTGATGTTCGACTTGCTTCTTGCCGCTCTTCCGAGGAAAACGACTTTCAAAACGTCTTCCATACCGTCTTCGAGTTCTTTATCGATATATTTTTCATCTGCTGTCGGATAACTGCAAAGATGCACGCTTAAAGGAGCGTCCTCTCTGAAAGTTCTGACAAGATTCTGATAAATCGATTCAGCCATAAACGGAGTATAAGGAGCAATGACAAGCGAAAGCGTGCTAAGCACCGTGTAAAGCGTCATGTAAGCGGCTTTCTTGTCTTCCGTCATTTCGCTTCCCCAATAACGTTCACGGCAACGACGCACGTACCAGTTGGACAAGCCGTCGACGAATTCGCCTATTTCTCTTGCGGTTTCCGTAATTTTATATTCGTTGAGTCCTTCGTCGACAAACTTAATCAAAGAATTAAGTTTTGACAAAATCCACTTATCCATAACGGAAAGCTTGACTTTGTTTATATCATATTCTTTCGGATTGAATTTATCTATCTCCGCATACAAAACGAAGAAAGCGTACGTATTCCAAAGAGTTCCCAAAAATTTTCTCTGTCCTTCGGAAACAGCTTCCGGATAGAATCTGGACGGAAGCCACGGCGCACTCGACGTATAGAAATGCCAACGGGTTGCGTCTGCACCTTGATTGTCGAGAACCGTCCAAGGGTCTACGACGTTTCCTTTATGCTTGGACATTTTTATTCCGTCTTTATCGTTGACGTGTCCTAAAACGATACAGTTTTTAAACGGACTACGACCGAAAGCGATGGTTGAAACGGCAAGCAACGTATAGAACCAACCTCTGGTCTGGTCAACCGCTTCGCTGATAAAATCGGCAGGATAGAATTTTTCAAACTTTTCTTTGTTTTCAAAAGGATAATGCCATTGAGCAAAAGGCATTGAACCGCTGTCAAGCCAGCAGTCGCAAACTTCCGGCGTTCTTTCCATTTTTCCGCCGCATTCGCAATCCCACGTTACCTTATCGATATACGGACGGTGAAGTTCAATATCTTCTTTAAGTCCGCTGAGCTTTTTAAGCTCTTCTCTGCTTCCTATAACGTGCACCTTTCCGCATTTGTTACATACCCAGATAGGCAACGGAGTGCCCCAATATCTTTCTCGGGAAATACCCCAATCGATTACGTTTTCAAGGAAATTACCCATTCTGCCCGTACCGATTGTAGGAGGCATCCAGTTTACGGAAGCGTTCGATTTCAAAAGTTCGTCGCGAACGGCAGTCATCTTTATAAACCAACTCGAACGAGCATAATAAAGAAGCGGCGTATCGCATCTCCAGCAATACGGATAGCTGTGAGTGAACATAAGTTCTTTAAAAAGTAAACCGCGATTTTTAAGGTCTTCTATAACAAGTTTGTCGCCGTCTTTAGCAAACAAACCTTCGAGTTCTCCGGTGCCTTTCACAAAGCGACCGCGCTCGTCGACCATCTGTACAAACGGCAATTTATAGTTTCTTCCGACGTTTGCGTCGTCTTCGCCGAATGCCGGAGCGATATGAACGATACCCGAACCGTCGGTCAAAGTTACGTAACCGTCGCACGTAACGTAATATGCTTCGTTTTCTTTTACGTCTGCAAAATCAAAAAGCGGTAAATATTTTTCGCCTTCATATTCCTTGCCCTTTTTCGTTTCGATTTTTTCATATTCATCGAAAAGGCTGTCTATCAATGCGTCGGCTAAAATATAGAATTCGTCGCCGACTTTAATTTTTGTATAGTCTTCGGCAGGATTCATACACAAAGCGACGTTAGACGGCAAGGTCCATGGAGTTGTAGTCCAGGCAAGGAAGAAAGTGTTTTTGTCTTTTACCGTTCTGAATTTGACAAAAATAGATTTTTCTTCAACATCTTTATAGCCTTGTGCAACTTCGTGGCTTGAAAGCGCCGTTCCGCAACGCGGGCAATACGGCACGATTTTATGCCCCTTATAAAGCAATCCTTTTTCGTGTACTTGCTTTAAAAACCACCAGATTGATTCGATATAATTATCGTCGTAGGTTACGTACGGGTCTTCCATATCCACCCAATAACCTATTCTATCCGACATCTTTTCCCATTCGGACTTATATTTAAATACCGATTCTTTACACTTTTTGATAAACGGTTCGATTCCGTATTTTTCTATTTCAGGTTTACCGTCAATACCGAGCGACTTTTCAACTTCGAGTTCGACGGGAAGTCCGTGCGTATCCCAACCTGCTTTACGTAGCACGTCATAGCCTTTCATGGATTTAAAGCGCGGAATGATATCTTTCATAACACGGGTAAGAATATGACCGATATGCGGCTTTCCGTTAGCGGTCGGAGGGCCGTCGTAAAAAGTAAACGGTTCTTTACCCTTATTCATTTCAACGCTTTTCTCGAATATCTGATTTTCCTTCCAGAATTCAAGAATTTCTTTTTCTCTTTTTGTAAAGTCCAGATTCGTGTCAACAGGTTTGTACATATTTTTATTCCTCAATTAAAATACTATTATAACGATAATTCGCCATATTATTGTTATTTATTATAATTTCAGTAATGCAAAAAAGTCAAATAAATGAGCATAATTGATTGTATAATAAATAATCATCGACGCAAAAAACAACTGCAAAAATGATAATTGACATATATGGCAAAAAGATTATAATTAAAGCCAGAGGTAAATTATGGAAGATATTAAACAGGATTTTGAATTTGACTTTTTAAACGAAGAAATTAAATCCTCATCGGAAAACGAAAATAACAAAGAGTCCGACGCTCTCTCCTCCCGTCCGTACGTTATAAAAACCGATAACTTGATTAAGATTTACAAAAACAAAGCGGCGGTTGACAACGTAAGCATTTCGGTCAGACAAGGAGATATCTACGGCCTTATAGGAAAAAACGGCGCAGGCAAAACGACGATGTTTAAAATCATTTTAGGGCTTGCCAAACCCGACGGCGGAAATCTCGCCTTGTTCGGAGAAGACGGCAATCTTCCTGCCGGCAGAAAAAAAATAGGATATCTCATCGAATACCCTGCATTTTCGGCTAAGCTCACGGCTTTCGAAAACTTAAAATATATGGCTTTGCAAAAAGGTTGCTATGACGAAAAACAAATTTACGAGTTAATCGACCTTGTAGGTTTAGGAAACGAAAGCAGAAAAAGATTTTCCGAATATTCGCTCGGAATGAAACAGCGACTCGGCATAGCGTTCGCGCTTATAGGCTCACCCGAACTTTTAGTATTGGACGAACCTGTAAACGGTCTCGACCCGGAAGCTATACAAGCCGTCAGAAATTTACTGCTTAAACTTAATAAAGAAAGAAACATGACCATCGTTATTTCAAGCCACTTGATTTCCGAACTTTCAAAAGTCGCTACCTGCTACGGTGTTATGGCAAACGGCAAACTGGTAAAAGAACTCAACGAAACCGAACTTAACGAAACCGTCCGACCGTATATTAAACTTATCGTCGACGACGCCGCAAAAGCCGTCGGATTGCTCAAAAATATGGGTGCGGAAAAAATCAAACTTGCACAAAACGGAACTATTTACTGCTTCGATTTGTTAAACAAGCTGCCCGCAATCAGCAAAACGCTTGCCGAAAACGAAGTGGTTATCTTCTCGATTTCCTTCGTTGAAGGCGACATCGAAAACTATTTTATTTCTCTACTGGGAGGCGACAAGCAATGAAAAACCTGTTAAAAGCCGAACTTTACAGAGCAAAATTTTTCAAATCGATTTGGATTGGTCTTATAGTTGTATTTTGTCTCACTTTAATAAACGTACTCGTCGCACGCGCTTTGAACGTTTCGGTGGGAGATAGCGACGACGCAATGTTGTTTGAACTTATGGGACTTTCATATTCGGGCAAAAGCGTAATAATAGGCAACGTTGCGGCAACCGATACCACTTTCCTTTTAGGTATAATTATAAGCCTTATCGTAGGCGGCTCTTTTAAAAACGGAGCTATAAGAAATGCCGCTATATGCGGAACAAAAAGAATAAACGTTTTCTTCACGTACTTTATCGAAGCCGTGGCGCTCACCTTAATTTACGTTTTGGCAAATTATATTTTCTCAGGCGTATTGAGCGTTATGATAGGCTATGGCGTGACGTTTACCGCTAAGGAATTCGGAATATTGATCGGAAGAATGGCATTGCAATTCTTATCGCTGCTTGCCTATTCTTCGGTATTCATCATGATTTCGCTTTTAATCAGAAAGAGCGGCGGAGCGATAGGAGTTTCAATAGGTTTTTATATCGTTGAAAATCTCGCTATTTCGGCAATCGTAATAGCCGCTTCGGTTGCAGGCAAAGAGAGCCTTACAAAACTCGCAAATGCGTTTTTAAGCGTATGTCTCTCTTCAACGGGAACAGTTTCGGCACTAAGCACGGAAACCATATTGCTTTGCACTTTCGTTCCGTTGGCATGGATAATCGTTTCGTCTATTATTTCGATTTTAACTTTTGAAAAACGCGACTTATAACGATTTAAAAACAGCCGCGTTTAAACAAAGCGGTTAAAATATATAATTAAACGTTTAAAGCCAACCGACAAAAATTTGTTTAACGCACAATACGACTATGAAAAATGCGTTTTACAAACGACTTCTAGAAACGGTTTTAAAGATAAAAAGCATACGACAGTATGCTTTTTTTGCGGTTAAAAGCAAAAAAAGCGACAAAAAAAGTGCTTGCTATAAACAGTAAATTATGCTAATATTATATAGCCGTGCTAGACGGGGAGCTAGCGGTGCCCTGTAAACCGCAATCCGCTACAGCGGTGTTGAATGTCGATTGAGGTGCAAGCTATGGGAGGCTGCACCGTGCAAGGGGTGTTGATAGCAAGGTCTTGTGCAACGTTATGCTGTGAACCGTGTCAGAGCTTGACCGCAGCAGCACTAAGCAGATTTTAGCGTGTGCCACAAGGAAGCTTTGAAGGAGCTACCTACACGGTTACCGCTTCGGTAGTTGGTATCGAGAGAGGCTGCACGGTAAAACAAAAGGCATCTTATCGGATGCCTTTTGTTTTGTGTTTTTTTGTTATAACAACTACTCTTCGTTTTGCGTTTTACGCCGACTCTTCTTTTTGCATTTTACAACTTCTCTTCGTTTTGCTTTTCATAAACACTATTTTGTCATAGAGTCGATTTACGTTTCGTTTCCCGTCATAAAACAACTGCACATTTTATTTTTTGCTTTTGCGTCTACTCTGCGTTGCGTTTTTATATTTTACAACAACCGCCGATTTTTTATATCATAAAACCACCGCTTGTCCGTATTTAGCATAAAATATCCACTGTTTGTTTGGTTTCATATTATTTGTTCTGAATTTTGCGTTTTATTTAAACTACCGCGCACAATAAAGCGTTACTTTTTTGCAATTAGACCGCTTATTCGGTACACTTTTTATAGCGTAACAAGCTTAAATTTAATTTGATTTTTTAATATTCTTTTGAGTATCTAATATCCCTTGTATATAGCTTTTAGCAAGTTTTTTGTTCCCCTCATCCAACTGGTCGTATAGTTCTTGTATCTCTGTTTTAGGAATATATGAATTTTCTAACAAACTATCCGACGTTCTTCCTAAAATATAATCTGTTGTAACGTTAAAAAAATCGGCAAGTTTACAAAGCATTTCGGGTGTTGGTTTGTGTGTGTTTGTTTCATAGCCGGAATACGTTGCATAAGAAATTCCTAGTTTTTCCGCTACGTCAATTTGCTTTATTTTTTTTGATTGTCTGATTTCTTTAAGTCTCATATTTCGATTATTAATTTTTTTTGGCAATTTTTCAAGATTTTCTAAATTTTCTATTGACTTTTAGAGTTATTCTAAGTATATTATGATTGTTTAGAGAATCTCTAAACACAACGTAACAAAATAAGGAGAAAAAAAAAGCATGGCAAACGAAAAACAAACTTACAAATTACTTTTGAAAACAAACCGCAGTTTAATTAAGTACATTTTACTTTCAATTATCACCTTAGGTATCTATTCAATCTACACTTATTATACCATTGGCGAAGACATTAATATGATTGCTAGCGGATACGACGGTAAAAAGACAATGAATTACGCGTTATTGTTTTTCCTCATTGGTCCTATTACGTTCGGTATCGGAATTTTGGTATGGATGCACAGAATCTGCAAACGCATAGGTTGTGAACTCGAACGCCGTCAGATACCATACAGCTTCGGCGCAGGCAGTTACTGGGGATGGCACGTACTCGGCGTTGCAATTATTGTCGGACCTTCAGTATTTATTCACAAATTATGCAAAGCAATGAACTTACTTTGCAATGACTATAATGTAAACGACTAATTTTGCAAACGACTAATTCAAGAAATTAGATTTAACCTAAACGTTGATAAAGCACTCATAAAGAGTGCTTTATTTTTTGCTTTTCTTAATCATGCTATCCATAGACTTAAAAATTTTGTTTTAGCCATAGATAAAAATCACAAAATTAAATCTTAAGGTTAAAAATATATGACAATAGCATAACGCCGATTCACAGAATTAAGGAGAATATTTGTTGCCACGATTTATTTTTAGTGATAATATAATTTCATGAACAAACGCATTTTATCTCTACAAGACTTTTCATCAATCGGACGTTGCTCACTTACTGCGGCAATTCCTATTATTTCTGCTTTAGGCAACGAAATAATTGCTCTGCCTACCGCCCTTTATTCAACGCAAACGGCAATAGACAATTTTACTTTTACCGATTTATCCGACAATGTTTTGCCCGCATACAACCACTTTAAGAGTATAAATGCGAAATTCGACTGTCTTTATACGGGCTTTTTAGGTACTCTGTCTTCACTCAATGCCGCAATCGAAATCGCAAAAGATTTTAAATCAAAAGGACTTTTAGTTGCGGTTGACCCTGCAATGGCAGACGATGGTTCACTTTACAGCGTATTCGACAGCAACTACTTCAACAAAATGCGGGACTTGGTAGCTCTTGCCGACGTCTTGCTACCGAATTTCACAGAAGGAAGAATGCTCTCTTCCGTAACTGACGAATCGACAGACAAGGACAACGCAACGGCAATTCTGACCGCTCTGAAAAAGCAGGGACTTAAATGCGTAATACTTTCAGGCGTTACAAGCGGCAATTTATGCGGAACCGCAACGCTTTGCAACGACGAAATCTCTTTTCAGTTTAACAGTCGATTCGACAAGCGAATTCACGGTGCGGGCGACATTCTTTCATCGGTCGTTATTTCTTCCGTTTTAAACGGAACACCCTATCCCGTCGCCGCTCAAAAAGCAGTAGATTTTATACACTTTGCAATTCAGACTACCGTTAAAGATAATACGGATTTAAAATACGGCTTGAACGTGGAAAAATGTCTTCCGGAATTAATCGACATGCAAAAAATTTAAGTGCACAGTCATAAAAAGCAAAGCCAATACGATAAAATTGCAAATAATTTGAATTCGATTATTAAACAACCATATACGACCAAACAACATCGAGTCTGATTTTAAATTCTGACTCTTTAAATTTTGACTCTTTTTGTTTTTTAATCTTTTAAAATACTTTAAAAATCTAAAATTCAGAATCTATAACTTTCGCTATGATTTTTTTCGTTGCCCATTCATTAAACGATTTTGACAAACAAATATTCTAGCTATAAAACAATTTTTCAAGATAAATTTTAATTTCTTTTTTATTTATAACGTTTTCAGTATCATATCTATAATATTTAAATTTCCGTCTCGCTTATTTCAAGCTTGTTTATTTTACGCTATCCAAATCATACATATTTACGCTCTCTTTCACGCTCGTTTATGCTACGCTAAATCGTCGCTTTTATATTTAATTTGTGATTTTTGTCAATATTCATATTGCTGTTTCATATTGTAAAATATGAAGATTGCAGTTTATGACAGCGGAATAGGCGGTTTGACAGTCCTTGCCCGTCTGATATCCGCTTTTCCCGATTGCGACTATTTATATTATGCCGACAATGCGAATTTCCCTTTCGGGCAAAAAAACGTTAACACTTTGAAAGCTAATATCGCCGATACGGTTAATTTTTTAAAAAAAGAAAGCGATTTGCAAGTAATCGCATGTTATACCGCCTCAACTCTTATACCTAAAGACAAAACGACCTTTACCGTAAAGCCTGAAATCGAAAACGAAAACACTTTGCTTATTGCAACGCCGAATACGATAAAGAATTTATCGCCAAAATGTAAAATTGCAGATACGCCCTGCCTTGCATACATAATTCAGACAACGCTTTTGAACGAACGTAATTTTGAGTCGGTCGATAATTATTTGTTCGATACGTTAAGTGAATTTATAAAAACGGAACTCGTATCGATAGGATGCACACATTATAACTATATAAAGAAAAACATAAAGGCATTACTCGGTGCGGAAAAAATTCTTGACGGAACCGATTTGCTTTTAGAAGAACTTGATAAAGAAATTTTACCGTCTGCCCATACAGGAAGACTATCGTTCGGATTTTCGGCAGGCGATGAATCGGAAGTTTATACAAAAATGCTAAAACGAATTTTAAGTCGAGAATTTAATTGAAATGAAAACCCGATTTATAATATAAGAATCAACGAAATTCACGATTCAACTAAATTCACGATTCAACGAAATTCAATCGTATCGTTATGATAATTTAAGTAAATAGTTTTAAAGAGTTTAATATAACGAAATTAGCGAATCGCAGTTATAAATAAACCATAAAACGATTTGCTTTTGTCGGCATTTCCTTTTGCAATTTTTGTCTTTGAATTTTTTTTACAATTTATTAAACGGCACATCAGCCGAAAGCTGCAAAGTTTATCGCCGAAGCTATAATTTGCGCAGTATTTTCCGTTAAAAAATCAATTTCTTTAGGCGTAACGATAAGTCCCGACAAATTATTTTCGATAAGCGTTTCGGCATATTTTGCGGCGTCGGTTGATGAGCCTCTCTTTGAATCATAATTGGAAAAAGCGTTATATAATACCTTGTCCAACTTTGCTACAAGCGGAACGCCGATGGCAAGCGTCGGCACTTTTAAAGTTGAATAATTAAGTCCTGTTCTGCCTCCGTTAACTCCGCTGGCTGGCTCTATGCCTGCGGTCGACAATTGAAAACTGTTCCCTATTCTGCCCACTTTTGACGTGCACAAAGTATCTACGGCAATTACCAAATCCGGTTTAATTTGCGTCACAATGCCTTTTACAACGTCGAACGACTCGATACCCGTTTTGCCGTATACGCTTGGAGCAACGCTTGCAAGCGACTTCAAAAACCTATCTCCCGTGCCTTCCTTAATTATATTGCGCGTAACTTTTACTCTGTTTGCCACCTCAGGACCTAAACTGTCGGCGACAAGTCCGCCGTTGCCTAACCCGACAACAAGGATATTCTTTTTTATTCCGCCCGAATAAATGCTCATATCTTTAATTGCGTTGCCGACGATTTTAATCAGCGTACTTTTTTCGTTTTCGTTCAGACATTTTTTTCTTACGTCAATTGTTACGTAAACGCCTCTCGGCTTTCCAATCTCTCTTGCTATCTGTTCGGTTTTTACGTTTGTTACGTATTTATCGACAAAACCGTATTGTTGCGATTTTGTATATCCGTTATCTTTATTTTCAACCGCGTCTATCGCCATTTCGGTGTAAAACGTTTCTTTTAAGTCGTCGCAAATAAAATTTTTCATAATTTTATTATCTATTAATTTAAAAAAACAATGTAATTTTGTTGCAAAAAAATTCGTCTTATGGTATTATTCTAAAAGTACAAATCAAGATGTTTTAGAAGGAGAAAAAAATGCCTAACATCAAATCAGCAAAAAAGAGAGTTCGTGTTTCACAAAGACAAAATGCGGAAAACGTATCACAAAAATCACAAGTAAAGACAGCTATCAAAAAGTATAACGCTGCAATCGAAGCAAAAGATATTGCCCTTGCAGAACAACTTTTGCCTGAAACTGTCAAAGTTATAGATAAAGCTAAATGTGACGGAATTTTTCATAAAAACACTGCTGCAAGAAAGGTTTCTCACCTTTCAAAAGCTTTGTCAGACCTTAAAGCCGCAAAATAATAACGAACAATCAATAAAGACCTACCGTACGGTAGGTCTTTTATTTTTAGTTGATTTAAATTGCTTTTATTATTATTGCTAAAATTGCTTTTATTATTGCTAATAGCTTTTTTCAATAATTTTAAATCGCTTTTAAAAATTGATAATCCCTATCTTTTAACTACTTTTAATTATGTTCAGTATTTATTTTTTTAAATACTTTCATTATTTAGTATTAAATTTAAGAATTTGTTTTAAGCATTTAAGTTAAGTATTTATTTTAAACATTTAAGTTAAGTATTAAATTTAATATTTATTTTATCAAATACTTTCATTATTTTAATTATTCATTATTTAAATCATTAAAATGCTTTAATTGTTTCAGGTAAAAACGCAAAACGGTTATCTTGCATTCCATTTCACGGTTCCGTCTTTTTCAAGCTGTCCCCACTTACCGTCCTTTTTGACCTTTGCCGAGCCGTCTTCAAAAGGCGTAGCCGCGTCGAACTGAAAATCTACGATAAGTTTATTATTTTTATCTACGTATCCGCATTTACCGTTTTTTACTACCATGGCAAAACCTTCGGAAAAGCTTAATCCCGCTTCATAATCGAACGGTATCACCATATTATTGTTTGAATCGATATAACCGCATTTTTCATCGAGTTCGACGAGTGCAAGTCCTTCCTTAAAGGAAAAAACTTCGTCGTATACGGGAGGAATGACGTTTTTTATTCCGTCATAAAATCCCCATTTCGTACCGCGCTGAACCTTGCGCCACTCTTCAGGCGGATACGGCGGTTTAAGCTGTTTGACTTCTTCAACGCCATAATGCGGACGTCCCTCGCCCTGCCTGAGTTTTCCGCTCAAAGTGAAAAATTTACGGTTCGGCAATTTTTCTTCAACTTTTTCCTGCTTTACAGGTTGAGCGTTTTGTTTAGCCGCTTTATCGTTTGTCTGTTGTTGCGTTTCATGGACTTTTGGTTGGTCGTTTCTTGTCGCAAAAACAAAGCCCTTTTTGCGTAAACACTTTGAAATTTCAATAAACTGCTTTTTGCCGAACATTTGAATTTTATACATATCCTTTTCGGTCTTTTTGACCAAATCGGAAGCGGTTTTTAAATTATTATCGAGCAAAAGCTTTAACGTGTTTTCTGAAAGCCCCAATTGTTCGAGCGGAACTTTTCTGGCGGCTTCTTCCATTTTTGCGTCGTATACGTTTGTTACTTGTGCTTTTTCGCTCTTTTTATAGTAAAATTTCTTTTTAGCCATATTAACTCCTTTTTTAATTATATCAAAAAGGTTTAAATATAGCAATAATTTAAACCAATTTAAAACCGTACAACTCATTTAAAAACATACAACTCACAATTTGACTTCTTCTCTTACGACTTATCTCAAACTTAATACACAGTGCGTCGCAAAGTATTTATTCTTTAAATCTCGGTTGTTGACTTATCGGCATAAATAATTTATTATATTGCTATAAAGAATTGATAAAGGGGTTTTCGATTTGATTAAATTTTTGCTAAAACGTTTCATAAAATCGACTACTTAAACTATGCATATATTGTCAAACAAAAAATTGAATTATAAAAATAACTTTTCGTTTTTTTTAGCTTTAACTGCAATACTAATTTTATTTATTGCATTTGTTTTTCCGTGCGTATATAACGACGGCGAAATCGCAAAAGCAGATTCTTCAAATTATGAAATAATTTTACCTGCCGGCAATTACGTTCAATTTGCTAATCCCGTCGCTTATTTTTGCGAAAACGGAATACATTACGTAAAAGACGGAAACCGCATTATCGTGATTAAAGATACGGATACAATTGATTCAACCGCTTTTATAAATGCAGAATACGACGTCAAATCAATGGTGGTTTTCTTTAATTACCTTATCGTCAATACGGGCGAAAAATTCGTAAAAATAAATTTGAACGACAATACGTCTTCCGATTTACTTCTTGAAAACGCAACCGTGGACTACAATCTGCTTAAATGCGGAAGTTATCTGTTTGCAATTAACCGCATTACCGGAGACACGATAATATACGATTCTACGTTTACAAAAATCAAAAACCAAACGGTAAAAGCATTCACACAGTGCGAATTATATTCGGCAAACGGTTACGTCTTTTCCGTATGGATTGATTTTAACTTGAGCACGGGCGTACACTTCATTGTCAGCAAAACGTCGCCTGACCTTACTACCGTAAATCTTTTCGAAATATCTTCTTTAAATAAAATTTACGTCGGAAACTATATCTACGTTTCATCCGACAACGCTCTGACCGCTTACGATGAAAACGGCAGCAAAGTTTTTACTGCTGAAATACAAACTGAAAACTCGGAAATTTATGCCGAAAACGATAAATTAAACGTTCTTAACAAATCGGAAAAATCTATTGATTGCTTTACTGCTACAAAAGACGGCCTGACAATTGAAAAGTCGGTCAGAACAAGCGGCAAAAACGGACATTTCGATAATATAAACGGAGCAATTAAATCGGGGGATTCTATAGCAGTCGTCGATTCAAACGGTTTATATTTTGAAAACAACTTTATCGAAACTGCAAATTCCGATTCCGTATGTTTTTATAAAGAAAAAATATGCTATTCAAGCGATAGCAACTTTTTTATAACAGACGGAACAAGCTCTACAATAATCGACGTCGGTTGCAAAATTTCGGATATCGCCGCTTGCGACGACTTCGTATTTATTTTAACTGAAGACGCCGTATATGAGTTTGACGGACAAAACGTCAAACCGCTCTTAAATTTCGGCGGCAAAAAAATTGCGACGACAAAAAGCGGAAATCTCGTTTACGTGCTTAATTCGACCACGGGATTTAAAGCGTTCACAACCGATGGCGAAGAAGCTGTTTTCCCTTTTAACGAAGCTGTCGACGACGTTATCGATTTCGATATAGATTACGTAGGAAATCTTCTTATTGTCAAAAATAATTCGGCAATAAAATATAAATGTTCTCTTCTGCAATTCGAAAAAGAAAGCGAAATTGCTCTTTCAAAAGAAAATTACCTTCTCGGCGATATCAAATCCGTTTCCGTTTCCGGCGAAAACGAATTTATCTTTTCAACGACAATGAATTTTGTCGGCAAATCTTCCGCGTTTTCTTTTGTTACCGAAAATAACTACGTTCCTACCCTTCCCCCTGAAATTAACAGCGTATGCAATGCCATAACGAACAAGCAAACGTTTTTTTACAAAGATTACAAAAACTATGAAAGCGTTGAAGAAATTTCCGACAAATCAAAAATCATATTTCTTGAAAATGCCGATGAAAATTTTTCATACGTGCTCTGGGGAAATAAAGTCGGATACGTTAAAACGTCAGACGTGACTAAAACCGAAGACGCGTGGAACGGCGACAGCGTTCTAAGAGTTATGTTGCAAAAAACTCGTCTTTATTACTTCCCTTCACAAGAAAAATCTGAATATATAACCGTTGAAAACGGTACGAAACTTATTATCGTCGGCGAAGGTTATCAAAACGAGCAAAACTGGTATAAGGTTCAGTACGACGGAAAAAAATATTACGTTATCGTCGCAGGTCTTGCGTTCGACTCGGAACAGGCATTGACAAACGAAAAGGCCGCATATGGCAGAGCAAAATCGTCTAAGGTCGGCACAAAAGTAGCGTTATACACGCTTCCCGACGAAAAATCCACGCTAATAACAAATATTATCGACGGCAAAGAGCTGACGATAATCGGCGAAGAAATAAACGGTTTTTATAAAGTAAAAATCGGCACTCAAACTGGCTACATAAAAACGGAAAATCTCAAATGGGGCGGATTGACAAACGTACAGATTATTTCAATAACCTGTGCCGCCGTAGCAATTGTTGCGGGAATTATCATTCTAATTGTAACAACAAAATTGAAAAAGAAAAAAGATTTAGCGAACAAAAACAACGACGATACAAATACTATCCGAAAAATTTAATACTGTTAAAATGCGATATGATAAACGTTTCGAAAATTTTCTTACTAATAAATGCGGAATTGAAATAATAAATTGACGATAAATGAATATAACAATAAATCAGTAAATCAGTAAATCAATAAACGATAGATTGATAAATAGATTATTTAATAGATAGATTGGGAGAAAAATTAAGTTTAACAATAAAGATATGCCAAAATAAAGCTAAAATAAGAATTAGCAAATATAACAAAATAGACAATATTTAAAAATAGGCAATATTTAATTTAATATTGCCTATTTTTATTATCATTACATTTATATTTTATCAGCTGTAAAACAATTAACTCTGTCTCTTGCCACTGCTTTATGCACTGCTTTAAAACTATACAAGCTTACTCTGCAAAGTCGTAGCAAATTGAGACGTCTCACTTTCGGTTTTTAAATTAAAAACGTAATAGTTATCCGTTTTGGTTTTGACTATAACGTACTTATTTACGTTGTTATAAATATACAATTTATATCGGCCGTAATCGTCGTTACTAAAAGTGCCGGTACTTATTTTATACAAGTCGCTGCCCATTTCTTTATTCCCGGACGAAATATTAGAAGTGCATTCGACAGATTCAATGTCGGAAATTGATACTTTCGACGACTGGGTGAGCGTTGCCTTAATTTTTAAAACGTCACCGTCGATTGTTGCCGTTACGTCACCGACTAAAAAGAGAACGAGTAGCGTGCACAAAAACATCGCTGCACATACCGTCCATAAAATAATTTTTCCGTATTTTATTTTTTGCGTCTTTTTTCGGTCAATAGTACTTTCCTGGCAATTTATGCCGTCAGCCGATTCTTCAATATCATAATAATTAGAATCTTTATGGTTTTTTATCATATACACCTCAGCAATATTTTAACATAATATAGCGAAAAATCAATCATTATTTATTGATTGATTTCTAAATTTTTACCGTATTAAATTTTAACGTAATGCTTCTCCGATATTCAGATAACGGTGATAAACTTTTATTTAAGACAATTGATGCAATAAGACGCAAATGATAAATTTTTTTATTCATATTATGATGATAAAATTTATTCAGATGAATTATGATAATATGAATATTTAACAAAATATAAACGACTCCGATTTACGGAGTCGTTTATTTAACTTTAACTTATCTTTAAATACGTCTAGTAATTACGACTTAAACCAAATAAATTTACTCAAAATTATGAATTATTTTTTTGATTCGTCTTTCTTTTTCTGCTCGTCTTCGTCAGCAGGTTTATACACAAGTTTAGGAACGGTATATACCAACTGAACGACTCTGCCTTTTGACGCTTTAATAGATTTAATTGAGGCGAGTTCAAATTCATTAGCGGTTACAGACAATTTAACTTCTATGTTTGCAGAGCCGGTAATTGATAAATGATTGACGTTTTTATCGATAACATTTTTTCTCTTTAACGTAGTAACGTCAACCGAACCGCCATATGGGAAAGCTTTAAGTATATCTTTCAATGAAAGCGTAACTTTATTGAGGTTTTCAGGTCTTTCCACTTCACGAAGAATCATGCTGAATTCTTTTTTGTTTTCTTTGGCTTCAAGAGCTTTAAGCTTCTTTTCGGCGTCTTCTTTTGCCTTTTTAAGCTCGGTGAATATTTTTTCCTCTTCTTTCAAAGATTGCTTAAACTCAGCTTGTTTTTTCTTAACTTCTTTCTCTTCCTCAGCTTTCTGTTTAGCAACAACGGCCTTTTCAGCCTGACGTTTCTTTTCGTCTTCCTTTAATTGTGCCAAACGATTCTTTTGTTCTTCTTCGTGTAATTTCTGCTCTTCTGCAGCCTTACGCTTCTTTTCTTCTAAGATAGCCTTATCAACTTCTGCAATTGCCTTCTGGCTTTCAACGCGTTTCTGTTGTTCGGCTTTTCTTTCGTTCTCAAGCTGAAGCTCTTTAGCTTTGCGAAGTTTATCTTCTTCGGCTTTCTTTCTTAATATCTCTTTTGCTCTTTCTTTAGCGTCGTTTTCAGCAACTGCACGGTCCATCATAATCTCTTTTTCACGAGCAAGACCACGTTGACGTTCTTCTTCGATTAAACGTTTCGTGTTGGCAGTTCTTTCTTTTATTTCCTGAGCGCGTCTCTTTTCTTCTTCAGCTTTTAATCTGTTTCTTTCTTTTTCGTCCGCTTTAATTCTTGCGTCTATTGCCGCTCTCTGCTTAGCGCGCATATCTTCGTAAGCTTTTCTTTCGGCTGCAAGCTGTTCGGCTCTTTGTTTATCAAGTTCTTCCTGTTCTTTTAATGATTGAGCAATTTTAGCCTTAATGAATTTATCATGTTCAGCCTTTGCTCTTGCATCGGAAGACGTACGAAGTTGTCTTTCCTTTTCGCTTTCTTCCTGGAACTTTTTCAGAATCATTGCCTGGCGTTTTTCACGCTCTTCTTTGAATTTAAGGTCTGCCTGGCGTTCGGCTTCCTTTTCCTTTCTATGCTCTTCAGCCTGCCTTGATGCCTCAGCTAAAATGGACGCCATATAGCGCTCACGCTCTTTTTGATATTCGATTCTTTCTTTTTCTCTTTCTTTTTGTGCGAGCTCCTGTTGCTTATCACATTCGGCAGCCTTCTTCTCTACCTCTTTCTGAAGTGCGGCTCTAGCTTTTTCTGACGCTTTTTGGTCAGCAATCTTTGCTTTTCTAATTTCTTCCTGCTCTCTTTCGATGGAAGCAACATACGCCTTGCTGGCAGCTACACGCTTCCTTTCATCTTCCAAACGCATTTGTTCAAGCTCTTCGAGACGAGCAGCATATCTTGCCTTTGCCTGTTCTTCAAGTATACGACGCTTTTCTGCCGCTTCTTCTTCGGCTTTTAAACGTTCCATCTCTTCTTTTTCGCGTATTTCTTGTTGTGCAAGCCACTTTTCTCTTTCTGCAGCCTCAATTTTACGTTTTTTTGCAAGCAGTTCTTCCTCTTTTGCAAACTTAGCCTTACGTTTTGCTTCTTCGTTAGCCTCACGTTGCTTAATATTCTCAAAGCTACATCCGATCAATGAATCGTCACGATGCTTTGCTTTTGCCAAACAACGGTCGTTAAGCACCGGTTCAGCATACTGTCTTGTATTTTTGCCCATAATTTCCTCCTAACAACGCCAATCATAGTTTATAATATTAATACTGCAAATAATCTAATACTATATCTTAATTAATTCTAACAAATAATACAAAAAAAAACAATACCTAATTTAATATTTTTAAAATTTTTATATTTTTAGACTTTTCATCATTTTTTTATCATTTATAATGTAAAAAATAAACAAATATATCAAACGTATTTTTTATAAAATGAGAAACAGATTTAAATTCTATAAGTTTAAAAAAATCAGCCAAGTAAAAGCAACATAAATAGACTTTCAAACTTTTGCAAAATAAAACCTGAAACAGTATTAAACATGTTTCAGGTTTTAAATCATTAGCTCTAAAAACTACTCTGCTCCTTGCCGATTTGCATTTAACTTACTTTAATCATAGTCTACGTTTAACATATTTACAATGCTATAAATATCTTCCTATTCAGACCGATAGCAAAACAGCAGCATATTTTGAAAGAGACGGACTAAGGCAAGAAACCGCTCCTTCATTTTGCACTTACCATACGCGGGAATTGAGCTGACGGAATTGTGCGACAGTGGAAGAGTGAGAGTTAAGTCCGCCGTCTACGTTGATAATCTGCCCCGTTACGTACGCACTTTCGTCGGAGGCAAGGTATACGCACATATATCCGATATCCTCAGGGCAACCATAGCGATTTACCATAATATTGCTCGTAAAAATGTCTTTGAGCGTTTGTGAAACGTATGCGTCGTTTTCAGGCGTAACAATCAGACCGGGGCGAACGCAATTACAACGGATATTTTGCTTGCCGTACTGCAATGCAGTATACTCGGTAAGTTTGTCTACCCCTGCTTTTGCACAGGCATAAGCGGTAGAGCTCAAATCGCCGTTGCACGACGCAACGGAACCAATATTGATGATAGAACCGCCGTTTTCATTCTTTTGCAAATAAGGCAACACGGTTTTTGTTGCATAAAAAGTACCGCGCATATCGCTCTGAAAAATATTATCCCACATTTCAAGCGTAAGCTCGTCCACACGGCCGTCTTTTAAAGCGACGTTTGCCGCATTGTTTACCAATACGTCGATTTTGCCGTACTTTTCAACCGTATCAGCAAAAAGTTTCTCGATGCTGTCCGGTACCGTAATATCCATATAGTGATACCACGCCTCGCCGCCGTCGTTTATGATTCTGTCCACGACCGCTTGTCCTTTCTCCTGACGTCTTCCGCAAATAACCACTTTTGCACCTTCTGCCGCAAACAGTCTTGCGATGCCGATACCTATTCCGCTTGTAGAACCGGTAACGATTGCAACTTTGTCTTTTAATCTGTACATATATATACCACCTAAAATTTATTACATAATTAATATTTTTTTATTTTTTTTATTTTATCACATATTTTGAAGAATAAAATCTTTTTTAATTATTATTTTATCTACGTTTTTAAAAATCTCCCTAATAATATTCTTTTATACGAATCTCACCTAGCAACGCATTCTGACCTTTCGCCTTTAAAAATAAGATTCATCTTTTTTTTGCTTGATTATAACACTCCGTCTATTAAAATTCCCCTGCTGAATTTTTAACAGATAAAACCAACATTTTTTGACTTGCGTTACATTTTTATTGATCGATAAAATTTTCTTATAGTATTCAATTTTTTAACATACGCCATCATATATAAATATAAAAAAGCCGACGTCTTACCTCCTCGTAAAACGTCGACATAAATCGTTGAATTTTATTTTGACAAAACCTAATTTCGTAAGCCGCTTTTTACGCCGTGGCAATTTACCGTTCAAAAACTAGCGGATAGCCTTAATAGTTTTAGTTTTGCAAAATAGCATATTCTCTATTAATTACACATTGACAGCGTTAAGCAGTATTTCATTGCAAAATAAAATAGGACAGGCAACCTGTCCTATTTTATGGTGGAGCTAATGGGATTCGAACCCACGACCTATGCGTTGCGAACGCATCGCTCTACCAACTGAGCCATAGCCCCATATCGAAGCCGCAAATGCGACTTCAAAATTATTATTATTAAGTTTTAATATTTAGCCGACAAATTTCATCGGATAAAATTTACTCTTTATCAGGAACTTTGCTCTTTATCAGGTTCATTTTCGCCCGAAGAGTTTTTTCCTTTTGACTTTTTGTTTACCGTAACAACAACGCATATAATTATCGCTACAAGCACAACGCTCATCACAACGCCCATGACTATTGCGGTAATTTTTTCAGATTCGCTTATGCCGTCAACCGAAGCAACGGTCGGTCTGCCACTGCCCGAACCCGATTTTAACACAATTTCCGAATCTGTTTGCTTAACGTATTTCGGAACGATTTCGTTGACGTAAGCAAGACCTGTAAGGTAACTTGGAGCAAATCCGTTTAAGGCGTCACAAGAGTCATTGAGCAACGGTCCGTGTTTTACGCCGTAAACCAAGTGAACGTTTTTGGCGTCAAGCGCAAAACCTGCAGTTGCACTACCGGCAGGAACAGTTCCGTCACCGGCGCCATAGAACAAACCGTCTTTATATCCGGTAATTTTCTGTCCCGTTCCGGAAGTCTGACCGTCTTCCCTACCGTTTATGTATTTATCGTAAATTGAGCCGACCGCGCTGAATTCAGTCAAATCTGCATCGGTGGAATAAAGTTTCCAGTTTCCGTTTTCGTCCGTAACAAGATTTGTTACTTTGCAAGTAGAAAGACCGACGCCCAAAACATATTCCGTAGGAACAAGTTTTGACACATGCACTTTTTCTGCAGACGATGCGTCCTCAACGTAATGTCCGAGCTTAGAATCATAAGTTGCATTTACATAAAACGCTTCCTGATACTCTTTAAGATTCTTGATAAACGACTTTGTTTCGCCGTTAGAATCATACGCCCACGATTGTGCTATAAGCGCTTCGTAAAATTCATCATAAGATACGGCAACTCCGTCAATCGTAATAGGAGAAGTACCTCCGCTATACGAATTGAAATATTCCTCGTTAGGCAACAACTCAACCACGGAAGGGATAGTTCTTGCAACCTCTGCAAGATTAAACGTCAATCCCATTGCATCCAAAGTAGGCTTTAATGAAGCAAACGCGTCTTCGCTGAACAAGTTCGTAATCGCGTCCATACTACCGAGAAACGGTGCGCCGAACGGAACGAAAAGTTCTACCTTTTCTCTGTTCTCAGCTTTTTGAAGCCAATTCGAAACAACGATTCCGCCCATTGAATGGGTATAGAATTGTACTTTTTCGTATCCGCATTTATTTATAAATTCTTCAAGATGTTTAGCCGATTCGACGTTGCTTTGACGCCAGTCGTATTGCCAGACCAAAACGTCGTATTGTTCATGATAATTTGCGTATAAAATCTCCCAAAGATATCCCATACCGCCAAAGCTGTCGGCAGGATTCGAGCTTTGCATATTGCAAACTCTTGCCAAGGTATTAGGTACGCCTTCTTCATCACAAGCAAGATATTCGATTAAAATATTTTGCAATAAATATTTCTTTTTCTCTTTATATTCAGAACTGTCTCTTTGAGAATCCGGATACTCTTCATTTAAAGCGGCAAGTCGAGTAGTATATATTTTAGCAAGACGAATAAAACCTGTCGGACACCACATAGGTTCGTCGGTTGATTCTTCATATAAAGCGCTTGCCATAAGTCCCGGTATAAGAATCATAGCCTTATCTTTTGTAGGCGTATAATCTTCTTCGTATATAGCACCTTTCGGAGCCTCTTCGTCAGTCTCATTATTGCATGCACTGAGCACGGCAAATGAACAACAGAGAATGGCTACAACCATAAAAAGTGCAAAAAATCTTTTAGCTCTCATAAAACCCCCTTATCATTTTAGTTTTACAGAATAAAAGTAAATTGCTATTACGCTTTGTACATTCTCTTTCTTGCAGCTTCTGCTTTCTTCTTGCGTTTGATAGACGGCTTTTCGTAAGCCTCTCTTTTTCTCAAATCGCCGATGATACCGTCTCTTGCACACTTTCTTTTGAAACGACGAATAGCGCTTTCTAAAGATTCGTTTTCTCCGACTTTGACTGTTGACATTGTATTCACCTCCTTTGAGAAAAAACTTAAAGCACGTCGCTACTCGCAACGCACAATGACAATTTTACACTTTGACAAAATAATTGTCAACTATTTTTCTATGCCATCTTATCAGCCAATTGCTGACCGCCAAGAATATGAACATGCAAATGTTCCACGCTTTGACAAGCGTCTTTTCCTTTGTTAGAAACAAGTCTGAATCCGTTTGAAAGTCCCAGTTCGTCGACCATCGAAGACAATTTCTTTATGCATTTTGCAAGAGTTGCCGCTTGCTTTTCCGTCATTTCGATAATGTTGGCATAATGCTCTTTAGGCAATAACAAATAATGTATTTGTGCTTGAGGCGCGATATCTTTTATAATCAACATATCTTCGTCTTCGTAGATTTTCGTTGAAGGAATTTCACCTTTGATGATTTTGCAAAATAAACAGTTTTCCATAACGTCTCCTTTTTGCTTTCGGCGTTTAGCTTGCGTCAATAAGCATATATTTTTCGTTTATTCGTTTATTATTTTTTTAAATATTTTTAAAATATTCTTAAACTTCTTCGCTCTATTTTAACACTTAAATAACAGCTATTTTACGTAAGTTTTGCAATTATTTATACAATGATTTACGTTTTATAAAATGCCGACAAATTTAAAAACTGTATAAAAGATAAATTGAATTTATATAATTTGAATTTAATTTCTATGCGTTTTACGTAAGTTTTGTCGCCACAATTTATCCTGAATCATTATATCAAAAAATTTCATATTTGCAATTCAACGTTTTATTTTTTTTTAATTCACTTTCAGAATTCACTTTCAGATTCGTCGTCGGATTAGCTCAGCGACTCGTCGGAATTCAGTTTATCTAACGTTAAATTTAGCAAATAAGCGTAATTTAAATTTAATATATTCTTTAATCCGTATTTATGAATATTTACTTTAAACCGTCTTTATACAATTCTTTAGGAACTACGGTTTTTAATTCCCCTGCCTTGCCGTCTCCGTATACCGTAATATAATTGCCGCTATGTCCGCACATACTACCGTTGGCACGATTTTCAAAAAGCGCTTCAAGCGGTCTGCCGATAAAGGCAGAATTATATTCGTTTTTCAAATTCTGCTTGAGCGAACTCATACGTCTCTGTCTGTCAAGCAAAATATCCCCTGAAAGCGGTTTTAACTTAAAAGCCACCGTCTTATCCCTTGGGGAATAGGTAAACACGTGAATATCTGCAAAAGCGATTTCTTTGGCAAACTCATAAGATTCGATAAAATCTTCTTCCGTTTCGGTCGGATATCCTACTATTATATCGGTAGTTATGGCGGCGTCGGGGAAATACTTTCTGATGAGCTTTACCGCGTTTTTATATTCAGTCGTCGTATAATGACGATTCATAGCTTTTAAAGTCGCGTCGGAACCGCTTTGCAAAGATAAATGAAAGTGTTCGCAAAATCTTTTTAAATTTTTCAAAGCAAGCAAAAACTCTTCGGTGACAACGTTGACTTCCAAAGAGCCGAGCCTTATTCTCACGTCGTAATCGCGTACGGCGTTAATCAAATCGGTCAGACTCAAACCGACGTCGAGTCCGTATGCGGATAAATTTATTCCGGTCAATACGATTTCTTTCGTAGACCTTACGGCTTCGTTCATTTCTTCAAGTACATTTTCAAGACTTCTGCTACGACTCCTGCCTCTGACGTACGGAACAAGACAATAATTACAGAAATTGTTGCAACCGTCCTGGACTTTAAGATAATGCCTGGTCCTAAGGCTCAACGCCGTGCCCGTTTCCTCAAACACGGTTGCGGTTGACAAACAAGTGCAATCCGATGATTCAATCTTTTCAAAATCAATCAGCGCAAGTTTATTAGCCGTACCCGAAACGTAAACTACGTTATTCTTGCTTTTAAATTGTTCTGCGTCGTTTTGCGAAGCACAGCCGCATACGAAGATTTTGCAATCGGGATTCAACGCCGTTGCTCTTGCTACTGCTTGTCTGGACTTTCTCTCCGCTTCGTTAGTTACGGCGCATGTATTAATTATGTATACGTCGGCATATTCAAGTTGCTCGACAACGTCGTATCCTTTTTGTTTAAGACCTTTTACTATTGCGTCGCTATCGTATTGATTAACTTTGCACCCTAAGGTAAAAACGCATATTTTCATAAATTCATCTCCCCCATTTTGTACAAAATCAACGACGAAGCGACAATCGAAGCCGTTTCGGCACGTAATATTCTTTTGCCGAGAGAAAGGATATTTGCACCGTTAGACTTCGCTTTCTTTACTTCTTCGGCAGTAAAACCGCCTTCACTGCCTACGACAATAGCAATTTTACCTTTCGGTATTTCAAAATCAGCAATCGATTTTACGTCCTCGTCTTCATAGAAAAAGCAAACCACGTCAAAATCTTTAAACGCGGAAATCATCTCTTCGAAATCAACGGTTTCGTTCACAACGGACAGAAACGCCGAACCGCATTGTTTCGCCGCTTCGAATGAAATTCTGTTTCCCCTTTCAGCATTAAATTTCTTTTCAACCGTATTGTGCGATATAAACGGAGTTACGTATTTAATCCCGAGTTCAACGCATTTTTGAATGACTAAATCGAGTTTTCCGCCTTTTAAAACGGACGCAAAAAGCGTAATATCTAAAAGCGGTTCGCTTATCTTTAAACTCTCGTCGATTTCCGCAACGGCATAATCGTCTGCAATTTCTTTTATCGTGCAATAATGTTCGTATCCGTCGTTAAAACAAACGATAATTTTATAGCCCGTTTTCATTCGCAAGACTTTTTTTAAATGCAAAAATTCGTCACCCGTTACGGTCACGAATTTCCCATTTCTGAATTCAGGTTGAACAAAAAAGCGTCTTATTTCCATGAAAGTCGGAATGCCCTCCAATCGCCTTCTTCTCTTCTGTCGTCCACGGTAAAACCGAGCGAAAGAAACTGATTTAAAACTTCATTTTCTCTGGAATCGATTATACCCGATACGATAAGTTTTGCTCCGTCCGACAAATGTTCGGTTATCTTATCTGAAAGTCGTAAAAGTATATCCGCCGTCAAATTTGCGTAAACGACGTCGCCAATCTTATCCGTTTTATTCAACAAATCGGCTTGTTCGATAACAACCGCCGAATCGTTGAGTTCGGCGTTCTTTCGTGCCGCTTCAACGCATTGTTCGTCAAGGTCGCACATATAAACGCTTTCCGCCCCTAAAATATCGGCGGCTATACCAAGTATACCGCTTCCACACCCTACGTCAAGTACTTTTTTACCGTCAAGCGAAGGCGTAAGGTCCAAACACATCCTTGTAGTTGCATGTTCGCCCGTCCCGAAAGCCATTCCCGGTTCCAATTTTATGATTTTTTCGTTTGCGTCCGCTTCATAATCAATCCAACAAGGAACTATCGTTATGGTTGCCGTTTTAATTGGTTTATAGTTCTTTCGCCATTCGGTCGTCCAATCGAGATTTTCAAGTTTTCTCGTCTCGATTTTAACGGAAACGTTCGGCAAAAGCAATTTTAAAGTATCGTTAAACGCCGAAATAAATTTCTCCGAATTTTCAACGACGGTTGTAATAACTGCCAGATTTTCCGGCTCATTCAAAACGGCGTCGTCAACGTAATCCCAATTCGAAGTGCTTTTCATAACTTCGTTTACGTCTTCTTTATCTATAACGCTTACGCCTTGTGCGCCTACGCTAAACAAAATGGCAGAAATCGTATCTGCCAAATCGTGCGTGGTTTCAATTTTAATTTCAAATTCTTCCATTAAAGCTTATCCTTATATTCTTTCTGCATAGGGAATTGTTTATTTTCAAACGTAGACTGAAGTTTTTTAAATTCGTCCTTTTGAGTCTTTGTAAGACTCTTAGGAACTTCAACCGTCACTGTAACGACCAAATCGCCGTTCGTTGTCTTTTTAAGCTGTTTAATTCCCTGACCGCGAATTTTAAATACTGTGCCCGACTGCGTGCCGGCAGGAATATCCAAAGTCGTTGGCGTGGTTAACGTCGGTACGGATATCGTACAACCGAGTGCGGCGTCAATCATAGATATCGGGATATTTACGTGCAAATCATAATCGCGTCTTACAAACAGTTTATGCGTCTTAACGGAAATCTGGGCAATGAGCGAACCGTTTTCGCCGCCGTTCATACCTTGATTACCTTCGCCTGCATAATTAATTCTTTGTCCGTTATCTATACCCGCAGGAATATTGATTGTAATTTCCTTTGAAACTTCCTTTCTCGCCTTTCCGCCGCAAGTCGGACAAACTTCGGAAACTATTCTACCCTTGCCGCCGCAATCCGGACAGGTAACCACCTGTTGAATTACGCCGAAAGGAGTACGCTGAGTCTGATTAATCTGTCCCGATCCGTGACAGCGGTCACAAGTTTTAAAGGACGAACCGTTTTTAGCTCCCGTACCTTTACAATCCGGACAGTTTTCAATACGCTTTACGGTAATTTTTTTCTTACAGCCGAAAGCCGCTTCTTCAAACGTTAGGTTTACGTTTATAAGTATATCCTGTCCTCTTCTCGGCGCGTTAGGATTTCTCGTTCTACCGCCTCCCATGCCTCCGAAGCCTGAGAAAATACTTGAAAATATATCGTCAAATCCGCCTGAAAATCCACCGAAACCTGACGAGCCGCCAAATGCGGACGCATTTTCATCGCCGTATCTGTCATAAATTTCTTTCTTCTGAGGGTCGGACAAAACTTCGTAAGCGTGGTTTATTTCCTTAAATTGAGCTTCTGCCTTTTTCTTTTCTTCATCGGACGCCGTAGAATATAAATCCGGATGGTACTTTTTCGCCATCTTTCTGTAAGCCTGTTTTATCTCATCGGCAGACGCGTTTCTTTCAACGCCCAATAATTTGTAATAGTCCTTTTCGCTCATAAGCTACCTCTTGACTAAACCCACTATACAGTGGGTTTAGTATGTTTGTTGTATTGTAGGTCGATTAGTTCTCGTCGACGGTTCCGTCGAATCCGTCGGTAGAATTTCCGCCTGCCGCATTCGGATCGAATCCTGCTGCTTTTGCAGCTTCGGCAGCCGCTTCAGGATTCGATTGATAGAACTTCGTTACGATAGGATCCGTAACTTTGCTGAGTTCCTCAACCGCCGTCTTTACTTCGTCAGCCGTTTCGGCTTTAGCTACAGCTTCGCTGCAAGCCTTTGCGGCGTCTTCGATTGCTTTTTTATCGTCTTCGGAAATCTTTTCCGCATTTTCACGAGCAAATTTTTCCATTGCGAACACAAGTTGTTCCGCTCCGTTTTTAGCGTCGACTACTTCTTTACGCTTTTTATCCTCTTCTGCATATTTTTCAGCTTCTTTGATAGCCGCGTCGATATCTTTTTCGGTAAGGTTGCTCGAAGCCGTTATCGTGATGGATTGTTCTTTGTTCGTTCCTTTATCTACAGCTTTAACGGAAACTATACCGTTTGCGTCGATATCGAAAGTAACTTCGATTTGCGGAATACCTCTTGGAGCAGGTGCAATTCCGACAAGTTGGAATCTACCAAGCGTCTTGTTGTCTTTTGCGAATTGTCTTTCGCCTTGAAGAACGTGAATATCAACTGCCGTCTGGTTGTCTGCCGCCGTTGAAAAGATTTGCGACTTGCTTGTAGGAATGGTCGTGTTACGTTCGATAAGCGGAGTGAATACGCCGCCGAGCGTTTCGATACCGAGTGAAAGCGGAGTTACGTCCAAAAGCAACATGTCTTTGACTTCGCCCGCAAGAACGCCGCCTTGAATTGCCGCACCGATTGCAACGCATTCGTCAGGGTTGATGCCCTTAAACGGCTCTTTGCCGGTAACCTTTTTAACTGCGTCGTATACGGCAGGAATTCTCGTTGAACCGCCAACCATAATGACTTTTGCGATATCAGAATATTTAAGACCTGCGTCTTTCATAGCCTGTTCCATAGGCAAAATCGTCTTCTGGACAAGGTCTTCCGTCAACGAATCGAATTTTGCTCTGGTAAGTTCCATATCGAGATGTTTAGGACCGCCGTCAGCCATTGCGATGAACGGAAGATTAATCTTGGTTTTCGTTACGCCGCTAAGGTCGATTTTAGCTTTTTCTGCAGCTTCTTTAATTCTCTGCATTGCCATTTTGTCGCCGGACAAATCGATTCCTTCCGCTTTTTTGAATTCGGAAACGATATAGTCCATAACCTTTTTATCGAAATCGTCGCCGCCTAAACGGTTGTTACCGCTTGTAGCAAGAACTTCGAAAACGCCGTCGCCGAGTTCAAGGATAGATACGTCAAACGTACCACCGCCAAGGTCGAAAATCAAAACTTTCTGATTTTTGTTTTCGTCTTTATCGATGCCGTAAGCCAAAGCTGCCGCCGTCGGTTCATTGATAATACGAAGGACTTCGAGACCTGCAATCTTACCTGCGTCTTTCGTTGCCTGTCTTTGACTGTCACTGAAATATGCAGGAACGGTGATTACAGCCTGGGTGATTTTTGTGTTAAGATATTTTTCAGCGTCGTTTTTGAGTTTTGTCAAAATCATAGCGCTGATTTCCTGAGGCGTATATTCTTTATCTTCAATTTTTACTTTTCTGTCGGTACCCATATCTCTCTTTATAGAAATAACCGTATGTTCAGGGTTTGCGACAGCCTGACGTTTTGCAACGTCGCCTACTAATCTTTCGCCGTCTTTGCTGAAAGCTACAACGGACGGAGTTGTTCTCATACCTTCTGCGTTAGGGATAACTACAGGCTCGCCGCCTTCCATAACCGCTACGCAAGAGTTTGTTGTACCAAGGTCAATACCGATGATTTTTCCCATAATAATATATCTCCTTAAAATTTTATTCTTATTTATTTAAAGGCTTAGCCGGCAACTTTTACCATTGCATATCTCAATACCGTATCGCCTTTTAAATATCCTTTTTGTAAAACGTCAAGCACCTTACCGCTCATCTCGGCGTTTTCTTCTCTTAATACCGCCGACATTTTGTTAGGGTCGAATGCGTCGCCCGCTTTAATTTCAATAACGCTCACGCTGAATTTAGCAAGAAGCGTTGCAATCTGTTGCTCAATCAGTTCAAAACCTTTAAGGCTGCTCTCTTCCTTTATCATTTCTTTTGCTCTGTCGATATTGTCGACAACTTCAAGAAGTTTTTCAAGTACGGAAGCTTCGCCCAAAGCTCGCATTTCGCTGCTTAAAGACTCGTTTCGCTTTTTATAGTTTTCAAAATCCGCTCTGAGCCTTTGCGCCGTATTTTTATTCTCTTCAGCAAGAGCGATGTTTTTTCCGAGTTCCGTTTCAAGATATCCGACGTACTCTTCGGTCGTCATTTCTTCTTTTACAACGCCGTCGGAAGGTTTTTCAGATTCGGTTTCGGCATCTTTATTCGCTGCTTCTTCCGATTCTTTAACCATCTTTTCAACTTTTTCTTTCAGATTTTTTTCGTCTTCTTTTTCTTCTGAGATTTCTTTTTCTTGTTTAGCCATTTATTCCTCCGTTTTGCCCCCGTCGAATACGTTTTCAAGCGATTTTTTAATTCCGTCGAGAACAGATAAAACTTTTTTATAATCCATACGTTCAGGCCCTATAACGCCTGCCTGCCCGATTACTTGCCCGTTTATTTTATATTCAGCCGTTACGATCGCGCATTTGTCAATTCCGCCGTTTTCGTCGCTTCCGATTTTTAAAGACAACTCTATATTGTCATCGGGAGTAGAAACAAGTTTTTCAAGGCTTTCGCTATCTCCGACAAGTTGCAAAAAGTTTTTAACGTCGCTCGGGCTGTCTGAATAGTCCAATACTCTCAACGCTCCCTCGACGTGTACCGACTTTCTTTTCTCGAGACTATAATTTTTTAATATGTCTATTATCTCGTCGAAAACCTGTCTGTATCCTTTAAGATTTTCGTCAATCGTCGCAAGGAAGGCGTCCGTATCCAGTTTTGAAACTTTCTTCCCTTTAAACACGCTGTTCAGAAGTTCGGATGCCGTTTCAAGCCCGGCATGCATTACTTCTTCGGGAAGTTCAATCGACTTATCGGCAATAATTCCGCAACTCGTTACGATTAACACCAAAGCAATGCCGTTGCTGAGTCCTACAAGTTTTATTTCTTCGATTTCTACGTCTTCGAAATTGTTAGTAACGAAAATCGATGTATAATTTGTAGAATCGGTTATGATTTTGGCCGCCTCTGCCGACAGTTTTTCTATATCGGAAACTTGTTTAGAAAATCTTCTTGTCATTTCGCTGAGATCGGACTCGCTAAACTCCCTGTTCATGAATGCCTTTTCGCAGTACAACTTATACGCTTCAGCCAGCGGCACTCTGCCTGCCGACGTATGCGGTTTATCGATATATCCCAAAGCTTCCAAAGCGTTAAGCTCGCTTCTTATCGTCGCAGAGCTGACTTCAGGAAGATATTTCGATTGAATATCGTTGCTCGAAACAGGCGCTGCCGATTTGATATAGTCGTCAACCAATGCTGTAAGTATTTTTTCTTTTCTTTCAGATAATTCCTTTTTTGGCATTTGGCACTCCGAATTTACTTTTGTTAGCACTCTAACCCTTTGTCTGCTAACAATATATTACTATTATTGCTGAATGTCAACTGTTTTATGCAACTTTTTTAAAATTTTTTATATAAATTTTTCTACAATTTTTTACAAAATTCCCATAACGCAAAAAAAAACGGCGTAGCCTTTGCTACGTCGTTAAAACT
>JBJETY010000029.1:0-10114 GCA_051883555.1 Christensenellales bacterium
TAAAAGAAACAGCCGACGGATACGAGATAGACGGAAGCGGACTAAAAGGGCGCGAATATAAGGTAGAAGGCGATTTTTCGGGCGCAAGCTTTATGCTTGTTTTAGGGGCGGTAAACGGCACCGTCACGGTTGACAATTTAAATCCTTCGAGTAAGCAGGGGGACAAAATAATTGTCGAAACGTTAAAGAAAATGAATGCCGAAGTGATTGAATCGAAAAACTCTTACACCGCAAAAAAGAGCAGGTTAAAAGCTATAGATTTTGACGCAACCGATTATCCCGATCTGGCGCCGATAGTCTCGGTAGCTATGGCGAAAGCCGACGGAATTAGCCGCATAAAAGGCGCGCGACGACTAGTCGACAAAGAAAGCGACAGAAAAGCAGGAATAATAAAAATGCTGAGATCTTTGGGCGTCGATTGTTTGGAAAGCGAAGACGAAATCGAAATAGTAGGCAAGAGTGAGTTTTCAAGCGCCGATATAGACGGACAAGCGGATCACCGCATGGTAATGTCCGCAGTGGTTGCATTAAGCACCGTCGGCGGATCGGTAAGCGACAGCGAAGCGGTCGGAAAATCGTATAAAAAGTTTTTTGAAGATTTTAAAAATTCAGGAGGCAAGTATGTTCGATAAATTGCAGGTCGAAATAAAAGGCGAATCTCATTCGCCAAATATTTCAGGAAAGGTATCGGGACTTCCGAAAGGCTACCCGATAGACCTTGAAGAATTGAAAGATTTTTTAAAACGCCGTGCAAGCAACGACTTTTTTACGACTCCGCGCCATGACAGCGACGATTTTTCGGTAAGCGGTTTAAACGATAAAAAAACGACGGACGAAGCGATAGAGTTTATAATCGAAAATAAGAACGTAAAAAGCAAAGATTATGACAAAATTAAGGTAGTGCCTCGTCCGTCTCACGCAGATTATCCTTGCTACGTAAAATACGGAAATATTCCGTCCGGTGGCGGTAAGTATTCGGGCAGAATGACGGCGCCGCTTACTTTGGTCGGTGGCGTTGCAAAGCAGATACTATTTGCAAACGGCATCGAAGTTAAGGCAAAGCTCTGCGAAATCGGCGGAATAAAGTTAAACGACGGATTGTTGAGCGAAGAGGCGATTGAAAAATTGAAGTCCGTTCAAAAGGCAGGCGACAGTCTCGGCGGCAAAATAAAATGCGAAATAACGGGATTGCCCATAGGACTCGGCGACGCGTTGTTCGAAGGTTTCGAAGGAAAAATCGCCGCAAATATATTTGCTATTCCTGCCGTAAAAGGAATAGAATTCGGACTGGGCTTTAAATTGAGCGAAATACTTGGCAGCGAAGCAAACGACGGTCTGGAAATAAACGAAGGAAAAATCAAATTAAAAAGCAATAACGCAGGCGGTATAAACGGCGGTATGACAAACGGAAATCCGGTTACTTTTACGGTGGCGATGAGACCTACTCCTACCATTGCAAAGGAACAGGATAGCGTAAATCTTGTAACCATGCAAAACGAGAAAATCTCGGGGACGGGCAGACACGACGTATGTTTCGTGCCAAGAGCAGTCGTTGTCGTAGAAGCGGTTGCCGCATTATCGGTATTGGATGAAATATTGAAGGAGAACTTATGGAAGAATTAAGAAACAAGTTAAATAAAATCGACGATGAAATAGTAAAGTTATATCTTGAACGTATGGGCGTTGTTGCCGAAATCGGCAAGGAAAAAGAAAGAGAGAAATTGCCTGTTACGTGCGGTAAAAGAGAAAAGGAAATTTTAGACAGGATAGTCTCCGCCTCTCCTTCCGAACTTAAACAGTACGTAACTATGCTTTATCAGACTGTGTTCGAAACGTCAAAGGCTTATCAGACGAAATTTACGGCAAGCGATACGCCGTTGACGCAGGAGATAAAATCCGCATTGCTCGACGGATATAAAAAATTCCCAGACGCAGCTTCCGTTGCCGTTCAGGGAGTTGAGGGGGCGTATTCCGGAATAGCGGCGACAAGACTTGTTCCTAATGCGTCCATCAGTTATTGCAATTCTTTTGAAAGTGTTTTTAAGGCAGTAGACAAGGGTTTATGCAGATTCGGCGTTTTGCCAATCGATAACAGCTTGTACGGAAACGTCGGGCAGGTTTACGACCTTATAAAGGAATACAAATTTTATATAGTAAGAAGCGTAAAACTCGAAATACGTCACAGCCTTCTTGCAAAACCGGGTACGTCTTTGGATAACGTCAAGGAAGTTTTCTCGCATGAGCAGGCAATAGGACAATGTTCAAAAATTCTCGATAAACTCGGCGTAAAAGTGACGGTCGTATCGAATACCGCGGTAGCCGCCGAAATGGTTTCGCAAAGCGAAAGAGACGACGTTGCGGCTATAGCGTCGGCAGAGTGCGCTTCGTTATACGGATTGAAAGTTCTTAGCAGCGGAATACAAAACGAAGATATAAATTATACTCGCTTTATTTGCGTGTCAAAAAATCTTGAGTTTTACGAAAATGCAAACCGCATAAGCCTTGTGTTGGGTCTGCTTCATAAGTCGGGAAGTTTGTATAAAGTGCTTTCAAGATTTTCGGCGCTCGGGCTCAACCTTACGAAATTATCTTCGCGTCCCGTTGCCGGTACGGAATTCGAATATTTGTTCTATCTCGATTTCGAATCGAGCGTTGCGAAAAACGAAGCGCTTTCCATTATTTCGGAATTGGACTCCGAATGTGAAAGTTTTGAATTTTTAGGCAGCTATCAGGAAATAGTCTGACGCAAGAACGTATTTTCAAAAACCGTTTTGCATTTTTCGTCGGCGTACCCGAAAGGTGTGCCTTCGGTAAAAACAAGAGTTGAAAAGCGTAAATGTTTACGTAAAAAAGTTTAACTTCTGCAGTTAGTTTTGCATGGGCAGGTCGGTCTTGCCATGCGTTGAATAAAGGATAAGTTATGTATTATTTAATAGGCGAAAAGCTTTCGCACAGTTATTCAAAAGAGATTCATAGCGGACAAGGTTATGATTACGAGCTTAAAGAGTTAAAAAGGGAAGACCTCGACGCGTTTTTAAGCAGAAAAGAATTTGACGGTTTAAACGTAACCATACCTTATAAGCAAGCAGTATTGCCGTACGTCGTGCAGTCTGATTTCGTAAAAAGCGTGGGTGCAGTCAACACCATAGTAAATAAAGACGGCGTATTGTACGGATATAATACGGACGTGTGGGGACTTATAAAGGCGCTTGACGAAAAAGAAATCGCAATCGACGGCAGAAAGGTTTTGATATTGGGTAGCGGCGGAGCTTCGAAAGCGGCGCAAAAAGCCGTTGAAATTCTTAACGGCAAAAGCGTTGTGATTTCAAGGCAGGGCGAAAACAATTACGATAATCTTTATCTGCATTACGACGCAAACGTAATTATAAACGCAACGCCGATAGGCATGAGCCCAAACGTTGCAGGACAGCCGGTCGATTTATCCGAGTTCAAAAATTTAGAAGGCGTTATGGACCTTATTTACAATCCCGATAAGACTCAGCTTATTATGCAAGCGGAAAGGCTCGGTATAAAGTGGCAGAACGGATTAAGCATGCTTATATGGCAGGCATTGGCAAGCGAAGAGCTGTTTTGCGGCAAAGCAAACGACGAAAGAGAAATCGTTCTTAATAAAAGACCTGATTTGTTTTTAAAAAACATAGTTTTAATCGGAATGCCGTTTTGCGGGAAAAGCGCCGTTGCCGAAAAATTGAGCGAAATCACGGGTTTTGAATTTTTAGATACCGATTCGCTGATTGAGAAGCGCGGCGAAAGTATCGCCGATATTTTCGCCCGAGGCGGAGAAAAGGAATTTCGCAGAATAGAAAAAGAAATAATTCTGGAAGTTTCGGCGACGTCGAAAAAGATAATAGCTACGGGCGGCGGAGCGGTGCTTGACGCCGAAAACGTATATCGTCTGAAACAAAACGGCGTGTTGGTTCTTTTAGAGCGGGACGAATTGCCTGAAGAACTCAGCGGCAGACCTCTTGCAAAAAACGAGAAAGAATATCTTGCTCTTAAAGCAAAACGAGAAAAAATCTATCAGTCGGCAAAAGATTATACCGTAAAAAACGACGGCGATATATCCGACGTTGCCGAAACTGTTTTAAAAAAGGTGGGTGTGTATGAAAATTTTAGTGCTTAACGGTGTAAATCTGAATTTGTTGGGGCTTAGAGAGCCGACGCTTTACGGGACTAATTCATATGCCGAATTGGTGAAGTCCATAAAATCCAAAGCGAAAGAAATAGGCGTAAAAGTAAAGGTCAAACAATTTAACAGTGAAAGTAAAATGGTCGAAGCGATACAGAAAACGTACGGTCGTTACGACGGTCTTGTTATAAATCCCGCGGCGTTTACGCATACGTCGGTTGCAATTTTAGACGCAATAAAGGCCGTCGATATTCCTACGATAGAAGTTCATCTGACGGACGTTGACAACCGCGAAGATTTCAGAAAAATAAGTTACGTTTCTCTTGTTGCGTTTGAAAAAATAAGCGGTAAAGGATTTGACGGATATCTTCTGGCTCTGGAGAAAATGAAAGAGAAATTGTCAAATAAGAGTTAATAAGAATTTAATTGACGCCCGACTCTACGAGTACGGGCTTTTTTATTATAGTTGATTGAATTTAACTTGTTTAACGTAAAGCGTTATTGCAAACATAAAATCTTACGAAAATAAAATGCGAAAATAATTAGATAATGCGCAATAAAATTTACAAGTAAATAAATTGTGTACAACGTTTTATATTTTAATAAACGCTTATATGCGCGATTTAAAATTTTAATAAATAAATTAATAATCAACTTATTAAATAAGTTTATTAAACGGCTAAATTAAATAACCGAATTAAATAATTTAACGACTTAATTTAATGATTAAATTACTAAATAAAACAACTAAAATAACTAAAAAATAACAACTTTATTAAATGATAAAAACGATTAAATAAAACAACTTTATTAAATAATTCAACTAAATAATGCAACTAAATAATTCTATTAGGTTTTATATTTTTTCTTTGTTTTATATAGACGTTTTTCAAGCGGAATTGATTGTAGTCTTTTGTTTTCGTCGTATGAGCAAAAGAGATTTACGAGCGAGAAAAAATAAAGCGAGAATGGCAAAAAGCGTTGTAAAGTTTTATATTATAGAGTATAATCAATGACGGAAATATTTTATAAAGGTGATATATGAAAAACATATTGGTTACGGGCGGAGCAGGATTTATTGCTTCACATACGAATGTAGTTTTATTGAATAACGGTTATAACGTTATAGCAGTCGACAATTTCTGTAACAGCGATATTCAAGCAGTTAAAAACGTTGAAAAAATAACCGGAAAGACGGTAAAGTTTTATGAAGGCGACGTGCGCGATTCGGCATTGATAAACAAGATATTCGACGAAAACGATATCTATGCCGTTATTCATTTTGCAGGTCTCAAAGCAGTCGGAGAAAGCTGTGCTAAACCGTTACTTTACTACGACAACAATCTTACGTCGACGTTCGTTTTGCTTAACGCTATGCAGGCGCACGGCGTAAAAAATTTCGTATTTTCGTCATCGGCCACCGTTTACGGCACACCGGAAAAATTGCCGCTCACCGAAGAAAGCCCTGTGGGAGGAGTTACGAATCCATACGGCGCGACAAAGTATATGCTTGAAAACATTTTAAGAGACTTATACAAAGCCGATAACAGTTGGCATATAGCGTTGCTTCGTTATTTCAATCCTGTCGGCGCTCACGAAAGCGGACTTATCGGCGAAGACCCTAACGGTATCCCTAACAATCTTATGCCGTTTGTAGCGAAAGTGGCGGCAGGCGTTTTGCCGTCGGTTAAAGTGTTCGGCAACGATTATCCTACGAAAGACGGAACGGGCGTCAGAGATTATATTCACGTTATGGACCTTGCGGAAGGCCATCTTGCCGCTTTGAACAACATCGAAAAATTTCAGGCAACTGCCGTAAATCTCGGAACGGGTACGGGGTACAGCGTTCTCGATATGATTAAGGCATTTTCAAAAGCTTGCGGCAAAGACGTACCGTATGAAATCGTTGAAAGGAGACCGGGTGACGTTGCGTCGTGCTATTGCTGTCCGGATTTTGCAAAAGAATTTATAGGTTGGAGCGCAAAGAGAAATCTTGACGACATGTGTAGCGATTTGTGGCGCTTTCAAAGCAACAGAGCAAACAAATAAGCAATAGGTTACCGTACGCCAAAAAGATGAAAAAGTAAAAGAAAAAACTTGAGTTTTGTCAAGAAACGTTTAAGTGCGGTTAACGAACGAAGAAAAACAAAAAGTGCAACAACGTTGCACTTTTTTTGTTTTTTAAAATTGTGTTTTATAGAAACAAATTGTGTTTTATAGAAACAAGTTTGTTTATCGTTCAGACGTCAAAATTCAATTTCGTCGCCCGTTTTGAAATATTTGATATCGTCGCCTAAAACGGATTTCAACTTTTCAAAACCTTCCGTGCCCGTACAATGCATAGTATAATATGTGGAATTGAAATTTTTCAAAGTATTTGCAAGCTCTGAAATATATTCGTCCGTTTCGATAGCGCCGTCGTTTTGCAGATGGAAACCGCCGATAACTATCATAGGATATTCGCCTATAATTTCTTTTGCTCTTTCCATAGCGTTGGCAATGCCTAAGTGCGCGCAACCTGCAATAAGGACGCTTATATTGCCTTCGAACAACAAAACGTATTGTTCGTGTTCGAATTCGTCAAGGCAGGTAAATTCTCCGTCGCGTTTAAAAAGAGTAAGATTCAGCATTGAGGTAGGATAAGCGTCTTCTAAGCCTTTGAAAATTATGGCGTAATCATCGAGCATAAGACCGCCGTCGATCGGCATAATTCTGTCGTCGTTCAATATGGAGTGATCGAAACTTATGCCTTTGACTTCGCCGTCTTTCATGGACAGAAATTCGTAAAAAGCTTCCACCTGAATATAAACTTTCGCTTTTTTGTTGTTATCTAAAAATGCTTTTATGCCGCCGCAGTGGTCGTAATGTCCGTGAGTTAAGATACAACAATCAACGTCTGCGACGTCTATTCCGAGTTTTTTTGCGTTTGATAAAAATGCGTCGTCGGCACCCGTATCAATTAAGATTTTTTTGCCGTTTGTTTCGGCATACAAGCTCAGGCCGTGTTCGGTTTTGAAACCGTCGACCGGTTTGTCGTCGATAAGTACTGTAAATTTCATAAGCCCTCCATAGATATAGTCGTTCAAAAACAAGTTTTTGTCAATACTAAATGCTAAAAAAGAATAAATTTCGGAAAAGAAAATTTTGTAGTTTTACGTAACGTTTTTATAAAAAACGTAGATTTATAAGCTGATAATAAATTTTAAGTCGATATCTAAAATACTTTTAAAAGGGATTTTTGTCGATGCAAGCGAGATATTTATATTGATTTAAAAGTGCCAAAAGTTGGTAGCAGAGCAGGTCAAAACATATTTAGGAGTTTTATATAATATAACGTCGAATTTATATTATTTAAAATTTACGTTTATCGCATTGTCGCTTTCAATCTTTTTGTCCGTATTTTAACAAAGAAAATTTTCATACGACAAAAATCCGCTTTTTTTGCGTACGCAAAATAATTAGGCTTAATAATTAGGCTTTTTGTTTATTTGCATTTTTGTCAAATTTCGCGCACCGTTTGGCGTTTATAAAAGGGCAAGCGCTTTATAAAATCATACTAAAATCATACTGTAAAACTTTAAATAATAACCATACTTGTAAAACTTTAAATAAATAGGGAAGAATAAATATAAAGATAAAGCAGACGATAATTCGTCTGCTTTATTTAATTTTAATAAGTTTAAATTTGATTTCGGTTAAAATTTATCAATCTGATTGAGAGTGAAGCAAATCGAGCGTGAACCAATCGGATTGAGCGTAATCGTAAGTTAAAGAAAATTTAATTTGCGATACGATAAATACGCTATTTTATAACGTCAACGCCGATATACGGTCTTAACGCTTCAGGAACGGTTATGCTGCCGTCTTCGTTCTGATAGTTTTCGATAACAGCGGCTGTTGTTCTGCCGATTGCAAGTCCTGAACCGTTCAAGGTGTGAACGAATCTTGTTTTGCCGTTTTCCTTGAAGCGGATGTTTGCTCTTCTTGCCTGATAATCGACGAAGTTGCTGCAAGACGAAATTTCAACGTATCTGCCGTAGCTCGGAAGCCATACTTCGATGTCGTAAGTTTTTGTCGAAGAGAAACCGAGATCGCCGCTGCAAAGGGTAACGACTCTGTACGGAAGTCCTAAAAGTTGCAATATCTTTTCAGCGTCGTTCGTAAGGGATTCGAGTTCTTCGAAACTGTGGTCAGGGTGGGCGAATTTAACGAGTTCGACTTTGTTGAATTGATGTTGACGGATAAGACCTCTTGTGTCTCTGCCTGCCGAGCCTGCCTCTCCTCTGAAACAAGCGCTGTACGCACAATATTTTATAGGAAGTTGGTCAGCCGATAAAACGTCGCCTCTGTGAAGGTTTGTGACGGGTACTTCGGCGGTAGGAATGAGATAATAGTTTGTGTTTTTGATTGCAAACATATCTTCTTCGAATTTAGGAAGCTGACCCGTTCCGTACATAGAATCACGGTTTACCATAAAAGGCGGGAAGATTTCGGTATAGCCGCTTTTTGCGTGCGTATCCAGCATAAAGTTCATAATGGCGCGTTCAAGCTTTGCACCCCAGTTTCTGTAAACGGTAAATCTCGTTCCCGTGATTTTTCCCGCTTGTTCCCAATTGAACATATCGAGATTAAGACCTAAATCCCAATGAGCTTTCGGTTCGAAACCGAAATTTCTAGGTTCGCCCCATTTACGCTCTTCTCTGTTTTCGTCGCTGTCTTTACCCGTAGGAACGGTTTTATCAGGAAGGTTAGGAATGGCGTACATAAGTTCTTTAAGTCCTGATTCCACTTCGTTTAAGCTGTCGTCGAGACTTTTTATTTTTTCGCCTTCCTCACGCATTTTGGCGACAAGGTCGTCGGCATTTTTGCCTTCTTTTTTGAGAACGGCTATTTCTTGCGAAACTTTATTTTTTTGAGCTTTTAAAGCTTCGACTTCTCTTATTATTTCTTTTCTTTTTGCGGCGAGGTCCGCTACCTTATCGATAGGATACGTTCCGCTTCTTTTGCTGAGAGCTTCTTTGACAAGCTCTATGTTTTCACATACGAATTTTACGTCTAACATATATACTCCTTAAACTATAAAGTTTATAATTCTTCCTTTAATTATTATTGCTTTTTTGACGGTTACGCCTTCGAGTTGCGAAGCGATAACTTCTTTTGCCGCTTTTTCGATTTCTTCGTTGGAAGCGTCTTTTGAAACCGTAACTTTTCCTTTAATTTTGCTGTTTACCTGAATTGCGAGTTCGACTTCGTCAAGGACAAGCGCTTTTTCGTCGTAAGTCGGGTAAGGTTGATTGAATACCGAGTATTCGCCGCCAAGTCTTTCGTTAAGCTCTTCGGCAAAATGAGGAGCAAGCGGAGCAATTAAAAGTACGATATCTTTTACGCAGGCGTAAAAGAGTTTGTTTTTGTCCTGCACGACTTTATCGTAATTGTACATCGCATTTACAAATTCCATAAGTCGGGCAATCGCCGTATTGAACGAAAACGCTTTGATATTTTCCGTCATAAGTTTAACGGTGTTGTTGCGTACGAAATTAAGCTCTTTTTCTTCTTTGCCGAAAGGATTGTCGTTGAATTTATCATCGGCTTTTGCCGTCAATCTTTCCACTCTGTCAAGGAAACGCTGAATGCCTTCGAGTCCGCTTTCGTTCCACGGACCGCCTTCAACGTATGAGAAACAAAACATAAGGTAAAGTCTGAAAATATCCGAGCTGTATTTTTGTATGCAATCGTCAGGCGAAACGACGTTGCCTCTCGATTTACTCATCTTGTTGCCGTCAGGACCTAAAATCGTGCCTTGGTGAACAAGCGAAAGGAAAGGTTCGTCGAAGTTGATATATCCCATATCTTTTAACGCTTTCGTTATGAAACGAGCGTAAAGCAAATGCATGCACGCATGTTCCGCGCCGCCGATGTATTTATCGACAGGAAGCATTTTGTTTATAAGTTCCGTATCGAACG
>JBJETY010000030.1:0-10069 GCA_051883555.1 Christensenellales bacterium
CGTATACTTGTTAAAGCATTTATCCATATACGCTTTGCTGTCTTCCCACATGCCGTAATGATTTAATACAACGCATATAAGTTGCATACCGTCTCTTTCCGCCGATGATACGAGACATCTGCCCGAAGATTTCGTATAACCTGTTTTTACTCCGTTTGCGCCTTCGTAATTCCAAAGCATTTTATTTTTATTCTGATAATATCTGTCGTCAAACTTAACGTTTTTTGCCGATACAATCCGTCTGAAAATTTCGTTTTTAAACGCTTTTGCCGTAATCGCCGCCAAATCGCTTGCCGTTGTATAATGATTATCGTCGTGCAGTCCGTGCGGATTTACAAAATGCGAATTTATAGCCCCGACGCTTATTGCCGTTTCGTTCATCTTATTTACAAATTCTTCAACGCTTCCGCTTGTTATCACGGCTAAAGCTACGGCAGAATCGTTTCCGCTCCTGAGCATAAGACCGTAAAGCAATTCTTCAACGGTTCGGACGTCGCCCTTTTTAAGATAGATAGACGAGCCTTCTATTCCCACGGCGCAATCGGGAATTTCTACTTCCTTTTTTATATCGTCAACGTTGTTAAGAACGGTAAGCGCCGTCAACACTTTTGTAGTAGACGCAGGAAAAAGTTTGACGTCTTTATTTTGCGAAAACAAAACTCTGCCGCTTTCGGCCTCTATAACGATTGCACTGCTTTCACGGTTTACCGAAGCTGAAGCGACGTCAACCGATAATGGCAATGAGCATACGAATAACGTAAGCAATAATGCTAACCATACTAATCTCCCTTTTTGCATTTATCTATAATTCCTTTTGCAAGCGTAACCCACTTGCTCTCTTCGTAATTAGAATCTACCGTTATAAAACTTTTATCCTTACCTATAACGAGAAAACCGAGCGGTTTTATAGTAACGCCGCCACCGCTTCCCCCTGCATATGGATACGTCAGTTTTGATTTAGGACTGGTTTCGCTATATTCGCCGCCACCCGTAACAAAACCGAAAGTTAATTTCGATATAGGTATAATCGTTACGCCGTCATCGGCAACGATTGGCGTTCCGATTACGTTATTACTGTCAATAATCCCTTTCATATGAGAAAGAGTAGCGCTCATAATGCTTTCAAAATTATCCATTTTTTCTCCAAAACTACCCGAACGAATGCCCTCGATAAATTGCCGTTTCTTTAACGTTAAACCGAAACCATTGCCAAATTATAAACGGTTATAGACGATTAAATCGTAAACGTGCTGTCCGCAAAATTTTAAGGCAATCGACGAGTTTTAACATTAAACTCGGCAACGTAATTAGCTTTCATTAGATTTATAAGCCTTTTAACCGCCGTTTATCATAGCGGCTTTTTGCTTATAACTTTTTGCTTATAAGTTTTTTTTGCGCTAAGCGATTAATCCGACGATTACGTTTATCGGCGTAATTCCCAACCGAACTTTTAAAGCAAGCGAAAATTCATCTTCCCAAGAAGGAATAAAGACGGAATTTCCACCGGTCACGCAGTCAATGAAAGTCATAACGCCCATAAATCCGCCGCATGAAAAGCCGCTTAACATCGAATCGTTAAAACCTATGCTGCCGAGCTGTGAAACTTTGTTGATTTTAATTTCGGGCAGAATTTTTAATATTTTATTAAACTTAGTATTATCTTTGTTTTTATTTTTATTAAAATTTTTATTATTAAAATTTTTAACGTCATTCTTTTTATCATTCTTTTTATCATTTTCTTTCACGTCGCCTTTTGCCGCTTTAAACTCTGAAAAATCTTTAAATTTAAAATAAAGTATTCTGATTTTCAGCGTTTTTAAGAATAGAATTGTCACAATTTTAAGTTTGTACAGTTTTACAACTGCTGAAACCTGCATACGGTCAAGCGAGGCGGTAAGATTTACGTTAAATTTATATTCGATTAAAAACAAAGAAATAAACAGCAATAATGCAAGCTTTACGTATTCCATATCATATCCCTTTATATTATTTAAATTTTGAAAATAAATATTACAAATTAAAACGTCGTAAACTTTCAATATGAAATTAAATAAAAAATGGAATTAAATAAAAACACTTATAGTGCGACAAAACTTTACGCTTCGTTTCGAAAAAAAAATTTAAGTTTTAAAAACTAATTCGTTTAAAGCATTAACAAAAATTTCAAACTTAAAAAACTTATTTATCGAAACGAGTACATAAAACGTACTTGAAATTTAAAATAAAAAAGCCATTGAAAATTTCAATGGCTCGATTTAAATTACTAATTTAACCTTAAACCGCTATTAGGTTTCGTGGGCAAGTCGATATAAAATTTATCGGCAAGAGATGCTATTAAATCTTATTAACGATTAAGTTAACGCAAATACTAACAAAGCATTAACAAAATTTAAGGTTTATATAACCTATTTTGTAACGTTTATGTAACGGTAATTCGCTATATCGCAAAGCAATGATTTTATTCATAAGTTTCGAATTTCTCGCCGCGTAAGAATTCGGGAATTTCGTCGTCGTCGATATTTTCGGCGGCAACGATTTTAGTTATTTCTTCAATCTCTTCGTCGTTCGGTTTTACCGTTTCGTTCAGCTCGCTTTCGACCTGTTTAAGCGCGTTTATAATTCCGCTTTCTTTTTCTTCCGCGCTTGCTTCCTCATCGCTTTCACCAAGGAACGTACGGTTGTGGAATAACGTTTCCTGTTGCGGTGCGTAAATCAAATCTATCTTTTCAAGGACTTCGCTCAAATCAGGCAAATCGGCAATCGACGTCAATTCAAATTTCTTTAAAAATTCATCGGTTGTACCATACAAAAGCGGTCTGCCAACCGTATCTCGTCTGCCGACGACTTCAATCAAATTTGCCTTAGTAAGTCCGGCTATGGCATACTCGCTGCCGACTCCTCGCAACTCGTCGATTTCAAGTTTCGTTATCGGTTGTTTATATGCAATTGTCGCAAGTACTTCGAGCAACGACTTTGTAAGAGATTTTTCTCTTAAAGGCGTCAACATATCGCATACGAAATCGCCGACTTTTGGATTGGTCGTAAATTGCAACTTTCCGTTAAACTCTATAAGTACGATACCCGAATCGCCCGAATATTTAGATTTCAATTTTTCAACTACTTTATCGAGCTTTGCCTTTGTAAGTTCAGGCATTTTGTCTACAATCTCTTCTTTTTCAATCGGTTCGCCGCTTGCAAAAACAATAGCCTCAATTATCGATTCAATATTCTCCATTATCGTCCTCCTCAAAGACTATCGGCTCTTCCGACGCCCCTTCGACAGCATATAACATAATTTCGCCGAAACTCTCTTCCTGCACGGCTTTAAGTCTCTGATATTTCATAAGTTCCAAAACGGCAAGAAAAGTCGTTACAATGTCGTTTTTATCAAAATCCGGCGTGAATAAGGAATAAAACGAAAAACTCTTTTCAACGGTAAGTTTTTGTCTTATATTGTTCATCTGGTCGCTTACCGAAAACTTTTCTCTTAAAACGGTTTTTGGCAATTCCGCTTGTTTCAATTTGTCGCTGTTTGCAAGCACTCTGGCATACGCTTCAATGAGCTTAGATAAACTGAGATTTGTGAGCGACACCCGATAATCGTCTTCGGTAAATACGGCGTCTCTTGTAAATCTGTTTACCGTTTCGAGTGCACCGAGCTTTGCAGACTGTTCTTTAAGTATAGCATACTCTTTCATCTTCAGAATAAGATTCTGCTTTTTAAGTTCGATTTCGTCCTCTTCATTGATTTCATCCGACTGAACAGGCAATGCTCTGAGCGATTTTATATATACAAGCTCTGCCGCCATAATTATAAATTCGCCCGCATATTCGAAATCGAATTCTTCCTTAGGAGTATTTTTGATTATGTCAATATATTGTCTCGTGACGTCCGAAACGAAAATATCTTCAATATCGATTTTTGCAGCCTTAACCAAAGTAAGAAGCAAATCCAAAGGTCCTTCATAATCGCTCAACTTATAGACGATTACGGGACGACTGACGAACATTTCTTCTTCCGGTTCTACTCCTGCAAGGTCAAATAAACTTGTAACTTTCTTTTCTCCGTTTTCGTTAATGTTCATAAAAAAGCTCCCCACGTTTTAACAAGCAGATTCAAAACGCCTTTTTGTATAACGTTTAAATACATACCGACAATATCGAGATACCAGAAATATCTACCCAACGTACTGCCGACCAAAAGCAAAACAAGCAGAATTATCATTCCGTATTTACGCATAAATTTGCAATAGCCGCTTTGCGGTGCAAACGCCTCAACCACTCTGAAACCGTCAAGCGGAAAAAGCGGTAAAATGTTGAAAGCCGCCAGCGTTACGTTTATCAACAAGCCGTAAAGACAGAAAGTGTATATAAACACCATAAGATAATAGGTAAAACCTGCCATAATCGTTACGTTTGAAAACCAGAACGCTATAAGACAAAGCAACGCAAAGAAAACAAGCGCAAGAACAAGATTTGCCAATATTCCTGCGATTGAGACCCAAAATATACCCGACTTTCTGTTTTTAAAATTTGCGGCGTTAATCGGTACCGGTTTTGCCCAACCAAAACCCACCGTCAAAAGCAGAAGCATACCGACCAAATCAAAATGCTTAAACGGATTTAAATCGAGTCTGCCCGCCAGCTTTGCCGTAGAATCGCCGCACAAAAGAGCCACACGACCGTGTGCGACTTCATGTATCGTTATCGACATAAGCGAAACCGAAATAAGCGCCAATGCCGAAACGATTGTATACAAAACGTCTTCGCTTTTAAAAAGCAATGATAGCATATATAACCTGCGTTAGCCCTTCAACCATTCGGGAAGAGTATTGTTTCTTATAAGGTCGTCGTAAGTTTGCGGTTTTACGATATAATCCGACTTACCGTCTTTAACGATTACCATAGGCGGAACGGCGTTCATATTGTAATTCGATGCCATAGAATAGTTATATGCGCCGGTTGAGAATACGGCAAGCGTATCGCCGACCTGCGTATCCTGAAGCGGTATATCTATACCTATCATATCGCCGCTTTCGCAACATTTGCCGCAAATTGCCACGTTCTGAGTAAAAGGTTTATCCGCCTTAGAAGCGTTTATAGCCGTATATTTTGACTGATAGAGCGCATAGCGCGGATTTTCAAACATACCGCCGTCAATCGCCACGTATTTACGTATGCCCTTTATTTCTTTTATCGTTCCTACGGTATAAAGCGTAATTCCCGCTTCGCCGACAATGGAACGACCCGGTTCGATTATTAAGAACGGCTTTTCAATGCCGTGCTTTGATATGGACTTTTCAAGCAGCATTGCAAGATTCCTTACCGTATGAGCATAACGCGTAGGAGTAAACAAAGGGTCGTCGCCCGCATAGTAAATTCCGAAACCACCGCCCATATTCAAAGTATTGACCTTAATACCTTGCTTATTCAACGAAGCAATAAATTCAACCATCGTGTCGACGGCGAGTTCGAATGCGGAATAATCGAAAATCTGCGAGCCGATATGGCAATGCAAACCGTCGAAAATCAAATTTTTCTTTTCAAGTATCGTTTTAATTGCATTCGTTGCTTCTTCGCCGATTATTACGCCGAATTTGCTGTCAGGTCTTGCAGTCTGAACGGCGGCATGCGTATGCGCTTCGACAAGCGGATTGACTCTTATAAGCACAGTCGCTTTCTTGCCCGTTTCCCCTGCAATTTTATCCAATCTGTCGATTTCGTCGATTCCATCCACGACAATGTGTCCGACGCCGATTTCAACGCCTTCTTTCATTTCCTTAGGCGTTTTATTGTTTCCGTGCATAACTATATGGCTTGGATTTACGCCCGCTTTTTGTGTTGCATAAAGTTCGCCGCCCGATACGACGTCCGTCCAAAGTCCTTCTTCTTTGACTATATTATACAAAGCTAAGCAACTTAAGGCTTTAGAAGCGTAAGCTACTGCATATTTGCCGTAATCGGACAATCCCTCTACGTATGCTCTCATAACTTGCCTTACGTATTCTTCATCGAGAACGTAAAGCGGAGTTCCGTATTTGTTTGCGAGTTCGACGCAGTCGCAACCGCCGATATTAAGTCTGCCTTCTTTAATACAAAGCGTATCTCTTAAATTCATAATTTAATGCCTCGATTTCTTTTGTTTTAACTAAAAAATATTAACATATTCATAAGTTAAAGTCAAACGTCTAATCTATATGTCTTATTTTAAAACTGAAACTTAAACAAAGGTGAAAAGTATATAATTTGTAAAATTTTTTACAATAAATAACGTATTGAAAGTATTGAAAAATAATTTTTGTAAAAACCGTTATCCGCTATTTGTAAAATCGTTATCCTATGATTTTTAAATTAAAAAAAGCAATATTAACTAATATTGCTTTTTATTTCTTTATACTGACTTTTATTGCTTTATTTTGCTTTTTATTGCTAAATTATTTTTTTAAATTTCTTTAAATTCCTTTTATTGCCTCAATTTACACGCTTACTGCGATTTCAATTTCATTTTCAGCATACGCTTTGAAAATTTATTGAAATTTTCGTATAAACAATATCGCAACTAATAACGAAGTTTATTTGTGCAATCCGAAAATTCTTCTCAAATCGTCTATAAACGTTGCTTTTTCAATTTTTTCTGCAATGACTACGTTCGATTCGCATATAACTGCTCCGTCTTTTACGAGATACGCCTTTCCGACTTTATCGCCCACGTTAAGCGGTGCTTTTACCGTTTCAGGCAATTCGTATTTAATTTCGTATCCGTCCGTTTCGCCACGCTTTGCAAAGCTAACAAGCGGAGAATCGAGTTTTAATTTAGCCGTTGTAGTCTTACCCTTTTTAACTTCCACCGAATTTTCGATTTCGGTCTGAGTATCCATAAAGACCGTATTTTCAAAATTTGCAAAACCGTAATTTAACATATTGCTTACGTCTTTGAATCTTGTTTTGCTGTCCTTTTCGCCTATAACTACGGCAATCAATCTCATTCCGTCGCGTTCAGCGGTTGCCGAAAGACAGAATCCCGCTTCGTTCGTAAAACCTGTTTTTCCGCCGTCACAGCCTTTATAAAATCTTACGAGTTTATTCGTATTCGTCATTGTAGTTTTTCTGCCTGACTGGTGTTCGAAATCTTTCAACCACACTTGAGAAAACTTAAAATAATCGGGATGAGAAATCAAAGCTCTGGTCATAGTCGCAACGTCTTTAGCGCAAGAGAAATTTTCGCTTGCAGGAAGCCCCGTACAATTTGCAAAATGAGTGTTCTCCATATTGAGTTCGGCGGCTTTTTCGTTCATTTTAACCACAAAACCTTCTACGCTGCCCGCTATATGTTCCGCAAGAGCAACACAACTGTCATTTGCACTGGCAACGATGACCGATTCAATCAGTTGTTCGACTCTTTGAGTCGCTCCCGCGTCAAGAAACACCTGAGAGCCGCCCTGACTGTGTGCGTTTTCGCTGATAACGACTTCGTCAGTCATAGAGAGTCTGCCTGCGTCGATTTCTTCAAACGTTATTAGTGCCGTCATAATTTTCATCATACTGGCAATCTGCAATCTTTCGTTTTCGTTTTTTGCACTGATTACGCTACCTGTAGCATAATCAATCATAAAACTTGCTTTTGCACTGTCGGTTATACTGTTTTCAACGGTCGACGCATATGCTGTAGCCGTCGTAAATGCAGTACCGAATAAAACTACCGAAAGTGTCAAAGCCAACATTATAACCAAACCAAATTTTTTCATATACACCTCTACTTTAGTATGTATACGAGTTCCTAAAATATCCAATAAATTTTTGACGTCTATTTTGCCACCTAAAACGTAAATTACGAAATAAATTGTGAAAGAACGTAAAAACAAATTCTAAGTATTATCGAAACAATTTTTATTGTGTCCGTAACGATTGCTAAAACTCATCAACTTATAATAATCAAATTATAAATTATCAATTTTACAATAAAAAATTAAAAATAAATTGCAAAATACGGTTATAGCGTGTATACTTTATATAGTTATATGTATAAATAGTTAAATAAATTTGATTTAATTTGCTTTTAAGCCGATTTTCTTTAAGTCGGTAAAATCAAAAATTTAAACAAATTTTAAAACGCTTATACAAACTACTCACAAAAAAAATCAAAAACAACTAAAACATTTTTAAAAATAAAGGAGAATAAAATGGGAAGAGGCGGTTTTAGCGGCGGTGGCAGCGGAAGAGGCGGTTTTAGCGGCGGCGGTTTTTCCGGTGGCGGCGGAAGAGGCGGCGGCTCGCACGGAGGCGGTCCGAACAGAGGTGGCCCAAGCGGCGGACATTATTCGCATTTTGTACATAACAGATATGCCGCAAGAGCAAGGAGACTTTATCACGTGCCTCCGGCATTCAATTTTTACGGATGCCCTAGTTACGTCGTGTATTCGAGAAATACGTCAAAAATAGGCGGATTTTTATTCGGAATTATAATCCTTGTTATAATCGCATCTGTTTTGATGGCAACTACCTCCCTTGCTACGGGCAGCACTTACGTAGCAACCACGGCAACAGCTATAAGCAACTCTTATCACCGTGATACAAGAGAGCCTTTCGACACAAATTATTATCACTTTACGACCTATACTTATACCGTAGACGGCGTAACTTACACGTCTGAAAGTCGAATCGGTTGGGAGCAAGAAGAATCAATAGGCGCAAAGGTAAAAATTTGCTACAACAAAAACAAGCCAAACGACATTTTGGAAGCCGAAGCCGCAGACTACTTAGACGTCAATTATTACGACGCAAGCGGAACAAGTTTTATAAAAATTATCGGCATTATACTTTACGTCATTGCGGCAATCTTGCTGGTTAGCATGATAATGACAATAATCAAAAGCATTAAGGCCCGTAAGAGTCTTGACAACGAAGTGCAAGCACAGATTTCTTCCGCAACTTCGACTACAACCACCCAAGCCGAATCGGTATCTTCGTTTAGTTCCAACGTTGCGGCGGATAAAACAAGCGATGAAGTTTTTGCGGAATTCCCAAGCGGAAATATGCCGAAAACAAAAGCTATCAGAAGATGCGAATATTGCGGTAGCGTTGTCGATGAAAACACGGATAAATGCCCTAACTGCGGCGCTAAAGTTTAATAAGGTTAAGCGGTTTGACGGTTTTATTAGACGGTTTAAATTTATTTAAACTAAATTTATTTAAACTTTACAAACGCTTACGCTTAAAAAATTTAAATAAAAACAACTATGCTTTCATAGTTGTTTTTTTATTATCATATTTAATTTTGAAATACAAATTTAATAAATTGCGTATAATCCGTATTGCATATAATCCGATGCGTGCAAGGTCTGACAAAAAGTTTCAAATGTTATGCAATTTATTTCTTACAATTGCATTTTTTACCGCTATTGTTTTTGCGTTTAAAATTTTTTGCAGCATATATTTGCATCAAATTTTTGCTATTTCAATTTCTTTTGCAATTTGTATAAATTTCGCATTTAAACGTCAAGCTGACTACCAAAAAAAATCATACGGCAACGTTCACACTAATTTGCAAATTCTTCTCCCGTCAGATATTTATAAACAGCCTTTGCAATAAAATCAAAACCTTCGATTGTGCCTAAATTTCTGCCCTTCCTGTTTTTTACGTAACATAAATAAGGTACGTTTTCTCTGGAATGGTCGGTAGAAGGCGTTGCCGGGTCGCAACCGTGGTCAGCGGTTATAATAAACATATCGTCGTCACGAAGTCTTGAAATCATTTCGGGAACGTATGCGTCAAAACGTTCAACGCACTTACGATATCCGTCGACGTCGTTACGGTGACCGTATACCATATCGGTATCAACAAGATTAACAAAGCACAAACCGTTGAAATCACGTTCCATAACTTTTAACGTCGCTTCGCTGACCTCTTCGTTGGTATGCGCAACCACGTTGTCGGTTAAGCCCTGTCCTGAAAAAATATCGTGAATTTTGCCAATTCCTATGCAATCGAAACCTTTGGCAGACAATTTATCCATAATCGTTTCTTTTGGCGGAAGCAACGAATAATCCCGTCTGTTTGACGTTCTGTAAA
>JBJETY010000031.1:0-9004 GCA_051883555.1 Christensenellales bacterium
CGCCCGATAAGTCTAAGCCGAGCTTTATGGTTTTAGCATAACCTGTGTAATCGTAAAGTCCGATAGGAAATTCGACAACGGCAAAAACCGTCATCAAAACGATGAACACGGCAAGTAAAGTTAAAACCACAATCGATTTTTTTCTTGTCATAACATACTCCTAGTCTATAAACGTAACAATTATACACTTAATGGAATTTTTAGTCAATTATTTAATTATTATTTTCGGCGTCGTATATAGCAAGCGAAGTCAAAAACCTTTTACGCATAAGTTCGCAACCTGCCCTGTAAGGCTTATTCATATCGCCTTCAAAATGCACGGCGTTTGCCATACAACCGCCCGAACAATAATATTTTGCCACACAATCGGCGCAACCGTCCTTTGTATACACAGTGCAAGCCGCGTATTCTTTCTGTGCGTCGGCGTTGAATTCGCCCGTCAAAACGCTACCCATTTTATACTTTTCATCGCCTGCAAATTGGTGACAAGGATAAATATCGCCAACAGGCGTAACCGCAACGTACTCGTTGCCCGCACCGCATCCGCGTAAACGTTTATATACGCACGGACCGTGTTTTAAATCAATCATAAAATGGAAAAAGTTAAACCACTTTTCGCCCTTACGGCGGATAACGTATTCTTTTGCAAGACGGTCGTATTCTTTCAAAACGGTAGGAATATCTTCCGCCTTTATAGCAAGGTCGTCGCTTTCAGGCAAAACTACGGGCTCAACGGAAATCTGGTCAAATCCTTTATCGTTAAGATAAAATACGTCATCGGCAAAATCGAGATTGTTTTTCGTATAAGTGCCTCTTATGTAATAACTTTTGTTGCCCCTGATTTTCCTGAATTCGATAGCATTGTTTAAAACAAGAGACTGACAACCCTTACCGTTAGGCGTAACTCTCAATTTATCGTGAATCTCTTCTCTGCCGTCAATGCTGATAACGACGTTGTTCATATTTTCGTTTAACCATTTACGGTTTTCTTCATTGAGAAGAATTCCGTTTGTCGTCATGGTAAAATTTATATTTTTATTGTGCTTTGCCGTTTGCTCTTTTGCATACTCTACGATGCGTTTTACGACTTTCATATTCATAAGCGGTTCGCCGCCGAAAAAGTCGACTTCGAGATTCGTTCTTTTTCCGCTTTTTGCAATAAGAAAATCGATTGCCGCCTTGCCGACTTCAAAAGTCATATAATCCTTCGGCGTATTGTAAGTGCCGTCTTTTGCAAAACAATACGGGCATCTTAAATTGCAATCGTGGCAGATATGCAGGCACATTGCCTTAATTTCGCCGTTAAACGGCAAAGGATAAATTTTTGCAGGCGTATTTAAAAGTCCCAAAGACTCGAGCTCGTCGAGTTCGGAATTTATCTCACCTATAACGCCGTTATCGATTTCGTTATACGACAAAATCTCCTCATCGTTTAGTGAGGAGTATCTTTTCTTCGAAACCAAAAAAGCGGCGGCGTCTACGTTATGCAGACTGCCGCTTTCTACGTCATAAATGAAATATCGGGTTTCTCCCGAAACGTCTGACACAAAAGAAGCAACCATTTTAGTCGGCGTTCTTTTCTGTCTTTAAGATTTTTTCGTCCTTTTGCGCACAGGTCTGATTGCCTACCGTGCAGCTTGTTTTACAAGCAGATTGACAACTTGATTGGCATTCTCCGCAACCGCCCTGTTTTTTCATTGGTTGATTGGAAATAGTCTTAATATGTTTCATTTTATCCTCCGAAGGAATTCTTTTTTTATAGTATATAGCAAACGAATTATTTTTGCAAGTAATTTGTAAAACTATGGAATAATACGCAAAAACATTTAATAGCATTTTAAGGGGTAATTTTATGAACTTTATAAAAACACAGGTGTTTCCTATAATCAAAATGGTTCTTATTGCGTTGATACTAACGCTTATATCTATTTTATTGTTTGCATTAGTCACAAGATGGGCGTCGCTCGGCTCAAACGTCGTTTCACCGGTGACGTACGTTTTAAAATGCTTGTCCGTGGTAATCGCATGTATTATCGCTTTCCGAAAAACCGACAACGGATTGATAAAAGGACTAATCGGCGGGCTCCTTTACTTTTTTCTGGCATATCTTATATTTGCGGCATTGAATAAATTTCAGGACTGTCCTTTCAATTTCATAGATTTAATCTGCCTTACCGTATCGGGCGGAATCGGCGGAATAATTGCGGTTAACGTATCGAAATCGCCTAAAACAAAAAGAGCATAATCCGAACGAAACGACTCGTTAAAACTTAAATTTAAAAAATCGTCGCTATCTAACTTTATCTGTAAACGTTATGATTTATTAAACAATAAGCTATAATTAAAGCCATAATTAAATTTAACGCCGATTGCCTAGCGACAAATTTATATGTTAATTATTCGTCGAAACAATGCAAATGCAGATTGACTCGGAAAATTTATGTGTTCATTGTTTGTCGATAATATTGCAAATACCGATTGCCTATCGGTAATTTATATACTAACGTTTAAAATAACAATGCAAAACGTAGATATTGTATTCACTATTTTTGACAATGACAATGCAAAATACAAATTATTTGTCGGTAAGTGTTTCTATAAAAAAATTAGTAAATATGAAAAAAGCGGCTATTGCCGCTTTTTACTTAATTAACGCTCTTCTATTTTTTTACTTAATTAAATTCTTCTTAAATCCGCCGCACTTCTTTCGGTTTTCCGCTTCCGTTAGAATAACCTATCGACTTTAAACGTTTTCGAAAATAACGGCGTTCAACCAAACGAACGCAAAAGCATTATTGACTTTCCCAATGCTTTTTCAAAGCCGCGTTGATTTCGTCTACCGTAATTTCAGGTTGCGTCGAAGATGCGTCCATTTTATTTTCAATGTTTATGGTATAATTTATCAAACGCCAATTATAACTCACCGTTCCGTCGCTTGCGACAGTCGGTATGGACAACATTACGCTTACTCTTTCGCTCAAGAAATTGACGGGAGTCAGCGACACTTTTGTCACCGTTATCTCGTTCGGATTTTCATACGTCTCGAGAACGCCTATAAGACCTTCGAGAATTTTTTTTCCTTTTTCCGTTATTTCATCGGTAGCTTTTGAATTGCCGTTGTTTTTAGTATTACAAGCATAGAAACATATAACTAACGCACACAGCAAAACAACCGACAAAATGATGTTCGCTTTCTTTTTCATTATTATCTTCCTCTGATATAAAGTTTCAACAAATGAAATCTTTAATCCACTGTTTAGCTTTTTTATAATATAATATATTTTTTTCGGATATGTCAATATCTAATTTTAAACAAAAAATTAGCCGTATGTAAGAATAAGTATTAGCCGAACGCAAGCATAAATACGACTAAGTTTTTCCCGTTATGAAAATTTTATTTATCGATTTCATATCCTGTTTATACGTTTTCCGTGCGGCTTTTCTTTCAATGCAGCTAATCTCTGCAACAAACAAAAAACCGTATACATAAATAATATCAAACCGCTTAGTAACTTTTAAGTTATTATATCGAACAATATTAAAAATAACTTAAAGATTAAGTTTAATATATAAAAAAGCAAAATTTAGCTACGGTTAACAAAGGTTATAAACTTTTTGAATTTAATTGATAATTATTTTATTGCTTTCAGTATTTATTCAGCTTTAATATTTATTTCAGTATTTATTCAGCTTTAATATTTATTTATATTCTTTTAATATTGCTTTTAATCTTTGCGGTTTTAATCTTTCTACTTTTTAGTCTCGAAATTTCATCGGCATTTTATCCGCCATAATGCTTTAACCTAAAATTTGATACCTTTTGAATTTTTATAATTTTAACTTTAATAACTTTTGAAACTATAACGCACTTTAAATTTACAATTTAAAACAAAAAATAAAGCTCGCAATAAAGCGAGCTTTAACGTATTTAAATACTTAACAAATTTAACCTAACGCAAAATCGAAATTATTCGTTGTCAGTTTTCGTTTCCGTCTGAGCTTCTTCAACGGTTTCAGTAGCTTCCGTCGTTTCGGCAGTTGCTTCAGTTTCCGTTGCTTCTTCTGCGTCACGATATTTCTTTCCGCGTTTTTTCTTTGCAGGAGCTTCGACTTCTTCCTTTGCTGATTCTTCTGCCTTTTCTTCTACGGCAGGAGTTTCCTGAGCAGGAGCAGGTGCCGGAGCAGGCTGAACAGGGTCCAAAACAGCGCCGATACCGTTTCTTTCGATAACGATAAGAGTTGGATTTTCATCGGTTCCTACGTTAATTGTAACGGTGTTTGCAGTAGCGTCCAAAGCCGTAATTTTTCCGATAAGTCTTCCGATTGTCATAACTTTCGTTCCGACTCTGATTGAGTTCATCATTTCTTGTTGTTGCTTTTGACGTTTCTTTTGCGGAATAATCGTCATTACTATCATAGCGACTAAAAATACGCCGAGAATAACGAGAATAACCCAGTTTGTGTTGCCTGTGGCACAGATGGTGTTTACCATATTATATCTCCTTTAAGATAAATTTCGTTTGTTTCAAGCAAATATTACTATATTTTTGTCTTATTGGCAAGCAAATTAAATCGAAATCGTTGTAGCATACGCCAATAAAAAGCCTTTTTTTGTCATAAAAGCAAAATCTGCAATCGACTATTCGATATTACAAAGCCATCATTAAAAAAACATTAAATGCAGTCGTTAATAGCATTTACAATCTAAATTTAATCGTCGCAACGCAAAACAGTTTATTCATTACTTCGACTAATTTATATTTTGATTTTTCAATATTGATTTTTTTGCCGTGATTTAATCCGCGATTTAAAAAATCAACCCATATCGGTTTTATCGTTTTCGATAAAATCGCATGCGTTTATCCGCTGTCAACCGTCGAATTTTTTAAGAAATTCCTCTTTAAAATCGTTGTAACGGTCTTCCATAATCGCCTGACGTATATTTGCGGTAAGTCGTTGTAAAAATCGTATATTATGTATAGACAAAAGTCTGCCGCCCAGAATTTCGTTAGCGTTGATAAGGTGACGAATATACGCTCTGGAAAAATTCTTGCACGCATAACAGTCGCAACCATCTTCGATAGGATTGAAATCTTCTTTAAACGGAGCGTTTCTTATGGTCAGATATCCGTCCATCGTCATAGCCGTGCCGTTTCTTGCGATTCTTGTAGGCAGTACGCAATCGAACATATCAATTCCTCTTGCAACGCCTTCGACAATGTAGTCGGCGGTGCCGACGCCCATAAGATAATGCGGCATATTTTCAGGCAAATGCGGTTTTAAAACGTCAAGCATACGATACATAACTTCAGGCGCTTCGCCAACCGATAAACCGCCGACGGCTATTCCGCATTTTGCATAAGGCAGCGTACGTTCTAAACTTTCAAGCCTTAAATCTTCAAACATATTCCCTTGTATAATCGGAAACATTATCTGATGCGGTTTCAACTCAACCGTACTGCAGCGGTCAAGCCACTTCAAAGTACGTTCCATCGCTTCGGCAGCTTTCTTCTTGGGAATACCAGGTTCTGAACATTCGTCAAACGCCATACATATATCCGCCCCCAACGCACGCTGTATGCCCATAACTTTTTCAGGAGTAAAAAGATGCTTAGAGCCGTCAATAATACTACTGAAATACATTCCTTCGTCAGTCAGTTTTCTCGTTTTGGAAAGAGAGAAAACCTGAAATCCGCCGCTGTCGGTAAGTATTGCTCCGTCCCAATTCATAAATTTATGCAATCCGCCCGCTTTCTCAATCAGGTCCTCACCCGGTCTTAAATAAAGATGATAAGTGTTCGATAAAAGTATCTGAGACCCCGTTGCTCTCACTTCGTCAGGCGATAAGGATTTAACCGAAGCCTTTGTTCCGACAGGCATAAAACAAGGCGTATCGATAACTCCGTGTTCGGTGTAAAGTTTTCCTACCCTTGCCCCTGATTGTTTGCAGGTATGTATAACTTCAAATTTCATAATAAACTCCTAATAAAAAAACGAACTGTCGCCGAAAGAGAAAAATCTGTACTTATTTTCAACGGCGGTCTTATATACTCTCATAGTTTCTTCTCTGCCGCAAAAAGCGGAAACAAGCATTATAAGCGTAGATTCGGGAAGGTGAAAATTTGTTATAAGAGCGTCTACCGTTTTAAATTTATATCCCGGATATATAAAAATGTCGGTAGCTCCTTTTTGTGCTTTTACGACGCCGTTTTCATCGCAAGCGCTTTCAAGCGTTCGTACGCTTGTAGTGCCTACGCAAATTATCCTTCTGCCCTCTCTTTTTGCTCTGTTGATTTTTTCGGCATTCTCCGCGTCGATTTCATATTCTTCGGTATGCATTTTATGTTCGAGAACGTTTTCGCACTTTACCGGACGGAACGTTCCGAGCCCTATATGCAAAAGCACGGTTGCAAATTCTATGCCTTTATCTTTCAATCTATTCATAAGTTCGGGCGTAAAATGCAATCCTGCGGTAGGAGCCGCCGCCGAACCGTCGATTTTCGAATAAACCGTCTGATAGCGTTCTTTATCCTTTAAAGTTTCTTTGATATAAGGCGGCAAAGGCATGTTTCCGACTCTCGATAAAATATCTTCAAAAACTCCGTCGAAAGAAAATTCTACTTCTCTTATTCCGTCATCGAGAATATTAAGCACTTTTAAACTCAATTCATCGGAAACGGTCAAGGTTTCTCCGATTTTCAATTTTCTTGCAGGTCTTACAAGTACCTGCCACTTTTTATAATCTTCTCTCTTTAAAAGAAAAACCTCGAAGTTCGTATCCTTGCCTTCCTTCTTGCCGAAAAGCCTTGCCGGAATAACTCTTGTATTGTTTATAACAAGCAAATCGCCCTTCTGCAAAAAGTCAATTATATCGTAAAAATGTTTATGCTGTATTTCTTTCGTATTTTTGTTGTAGCAAAGCAATCTCGAACTGTCACGCGGCTCGACGGGAGTCTGTGCGATTAGTTCGGGCGGCAATTCGTAATAAAAATCGTGTGTGCTAAGTATTTCGCTCATGTTCTTTCCTGATTATTCTTTCTGATTTATATTGTTTTTCCCAAATGTTTATAAGCGTTTATTGTAGCGACTCTGCCCCTTGGCGTTCTTGCAATAAAGCCCAGACTTATAAGATACGGTTCGATGACGTCTTCGATTGTAGACGGTTCTTCCTGAATCGACGCCGCAATGGTATCCAACCCAACGGGACCACCGCCGAATTTATCGATTATAACTCCGATAACTTCTCTGTCGTTTTTGTCAAGTCCTAAATCGTCGATATCGAGCTTATCGAGCGCAGTCTTTGCTATTTCGATATCGATTCTATCTTTACTCGCAACTTCTGCAAAATCACGAACGCGGCGGAGTATTCTGTTTGCTATTCTCGGCGTTCCGCGACTGCGTCTGGCTATCTCTCCTGCCGCTTCGAAGCCTATCTCCGTTTCCAGAAGTTTTGCCGACCTTTCGACAATCTTCTGAAGTTCGGACGGCGTATACATCTCGAGTTTGAATATAACGCCGAACCTGTCGCGAAGAGGCGAAGAAAGCATTCCCGACCTTGTCGTTGCGCCTATAAGAGTAAACTTAGGAAGATTAAGTCTGACGCTTCTTGCAGAAGGTCCTTTTCCTATAACGAAATCAAGGCTATAATCTTCCATAGCAGGATACAAAACTTCTTCTATGCTTTTATTAAGTCTGTGTATTTCGTCTATAAACAGAACGTCGCCCTCGCTTAAATTGGTTAAAATAGCAGCAAGGTCGGCGGCGCGTTCTATTGCCGGACCGGAAGTTATCCTTATCTGAGCCGACATTTCCGAAGCGATAATATGGGCAAGAGTGGTTTTTCCCAACCCCGGAGGCCCGGACAACAACACGTGGTCAAGGCTGTCCCCGCGTTTTTTTGCCGCCGTCATATATACGTTTAAATTTGACTTTATCTGCTCTTGCCCGACGTAATCGGAAAGCGTTTTCGGTCTTAACGCAGTTTCCGTCTGGTCGCCGTCGGTCATAGTAGAACTTATAAGTCTTTCATCGCATTCCATAATTATATCCTTTTCAGTGCGTATGCAATAATATTTTCAATACCGCTTACGTGTTTTGCGGCGTCTGTTGCTCTCTTCAACGCTTCCTGTTTCGGTATTCCAAGCGATACCAGCGCAAAAACAGCGTCGTCAATTTCCGAAGACGATTCGGCAGGAATGTCGTCGGTTATATCTTCCGCTTTTAAAAGCGAATTGTATTGTTCTTTCAATTCGAGCACTATTCTTTCAGCCGTCTTTTTGCCAAGACCCTTAATTTTAGAAAGCATTCCGACGTTTCCGCAAGCGACGTATCCCATCAGCTCGCCGAGCGGATAGCCGCCCAATATCCCCATTGCGGTTTTCGCGCCTACGCCCGATACAGTAAGCAATTTTTCAAAAAAGCTCTTTTCTTCCTGAGTTCTGAAACCGTACAGCATAAAAATATCTTCTTTTACGTAAAGATACGTTAAAAGTTTAACGACCGCTCCGATTTCCACCGCAGACTGAGTAAAGGCGGAAACGCAGACGGCATATCCTATTCCGCCGTTATCAATCACCACGACCCCGTCGGATTTTGCCGCTACCGTACCTTGAATATATGCATACATAATTTGTCTCCCGTGTTATGCAAATTTAATAAGAATATTCAAAACCGCATTATAGCTAATTTTAAATTTAACGTATACGGTTTTTATTATTTCCTAACGTTTTTAATTTTATTTTTCTTGCTTTAAACGCTGTCTTAACCAAAATATATGGCAACCGTTCAACGCTTAATTTTTTTCGTTTACCGTTCGTTTAACGATTATCTGCTTTTTAGATTTAATCCGCCCACCTTGAATGCGTCGGACAATCTTCCCGTTTGCGCATGAGTGATTGCAACCGCCAAAGCGTCGGCGGCGTCGTCAGGCGTGGGCGGTTTTTTAAGTCCCAAAAGCATTTGCGTCATAAGTTGCATTTGCCTTTTATCCGCGCTTCCCGAACCC
>JBJETY010000032.1:0-8806 GCA_051883555.1 Christensenellales bacterium
CATATTGATAATCGCAGTAGGGTGCGTTTGTATAAGCTTTTTCTACGCCGATTACGTTTACGTTATAATGTTCGGACTTCTGTACGTAACTATGGCGTTCAGCAATATATGGGGGCAGTTTGCAAGAGGAATCGGCAGAGTCAAAACTTATGCGGCAAGCGGAATTCTTCAGGCTTTGGCTCTTGCACTGTCGACGTATATCTTTGTTTTTAAACTCAGAATGGGTATTACGGGCTATCTGCTTTCATTGGTTATTGCAAGGGGCTCTGCAACGTTGTGGTTATTCTTCTTCGGCGGCGTGATACAAAATCTGTCTTTAAAAATGGTCGATAAAGGCGTTTTGAAAGACATGCTGAAATATGCGTTGCCGCTTATTCCTAACGGACTGTGCTGGTGGTTCATGCAGGTCGTAAACCGATACATATTGACGTTTATGTGTTCGGCGTCAATATCGGGATTGTACGTAAGCTCTTTGAAGATAGCTTCGATTATTAATATTTTTTCGACGATTTTCCAACAAGCATGGACAATTTCGGCAGTTAAAACAATAGACGATCACGATAAAGGCAAGTTCAATACAAACGTATTTACTTTCTATTCTTCGTTTTTACAGATTGCGACAAGCGCATTGCTTTTAGTGTTGCAATTGGTTTCCATGTTCTTGCTGCAAGGAGAGTTCTACGAGGTGTGGAGATATTCGGCTCTTGCGATTTTTACCGCCTCGATAAGTTGTTACGCTGCATTTTTCGGAGCGTATTACGGCGCGGCAATGAAAACGAAGATGGTTTTCGTAACGACGTTAATAGGGGCCGTGTTAAACGTTTCGATATGTTTTGCTCTCGTAAAATTTATAGGCATTGAAAGCGCGTTGTATGCCAGTCTTGTAGGATATCTTGGCATAGTCATAAGCAGAATAATTACTACCAGAAAAATTGCTTTAATTAAATTTAATTGGCTAAAAGAAATTCCGGTATTACTGTTGCTGTTCGGTCAGACTCTGCTTATCACGTACGGCGCACCTGTTTTGCCGACAGTAGTTTTATACGGCGTGGAAGCTGCAATATTCGTTGCGATATGCCTTATAAGAATTGTCGAACTGAAAAATGCTTGTATGCTCGGCGCAAACGTCGTTAAGAACATAAAGGCAAACAAAAAAGCTAAATTAGCCGCCGCGGCGGAGTTGCCTTCCGGCAGAGTTATCAGCGATGAAGAATATGCCGAAATAATGGCGAAACGAAACGGCGATACAAAAGAAGAAAGCGTATCGGGAGATAGCGTTTCAACCGATGAGGCGGAAAAGGGCGACGGTGACAATGAGCGTTCAAAGAACGACGATACGGATAAAGGGAATAAGGAATAAAACAGCCTGTGTATTATCAGATTGTTTAAGCAATTGTTTTAACGTTTAAGCAAAAAAGATTTACAGGCTTAAACAAAAGATTAAAAACAAAATAATTTTAAAATCTGCGCAACGTTTTTACAATGCGTTCTTAGCGACGCATGACGGAAAATTATTTTAGAAACAATCGTCGTCATAGACGGGTAGTGAGTTTTTAGACGAGCTAGCAAAAGCGTAAGAGAATATGAAGATAAAAAAGAAGTTTTAATAGTTACAAGCAAAAAACGCACCATAAAAACGGTGCGTTTTAATTTATTCGGAAAATTACGAAAAGTAAAATTTATCATAATCGATTCTAATTAACTTTGCGATTGTTGCAATTCAAACTAGATTTAACCGCTTGAACTTAATTTAATCCGCTTGCGTTGAGTAGTCATTTAAGCCCGTCTGTTAAATTTACTCGTTGGGCAAACACGTCGTGCAAAGTTATTAATTTATAAGTTTAATTGAATGTGTATTAATTGCTAACTGATTTATATAACGCGTTTAACTATGAGATGTGCTTAATTATTATGCGTAAATAAGTTATCTACTAAATTACTTTTTTCATATTGTAACGTCGTTTTTTCGTATTAGCAATCTTAAGATAAATTATGCCGACACTTTAATTATACTTATATCCCCAAACGGCCGGACAACTACTATAATTCCAATCACTGTCCCAACCTGAAGGTTTTGCCGCCGCTTCTGAATAAATCGTCAAACTGCTACAACCATAAAACGCACGCTCTCCTATACTTGTTACACCGTCTGGTATCGTTATACTAGTTAAACCGCTACAACCAAAAAACGCATAATCACCAATGCTTGTTACACTGTTTGGTATCGTTATGCTTGTTAAGCCGTTACAACCAAAAAACGCATAATCACCAATGCTTGTTACGCTTCCGTCTGTCGGAATGACGCTGTTTTTGCATCCTGCGATAAGAGTTTTTGTTGCAGTTTCAATAAGGCAATTTCCGTCGCTGTGATATCTTGTATTTCCGTTTTCAACGGTTATGTTTGTTAAACCGCTACATTCGCTAAACGCCCATTTCCCTATGCTTGTTACACTGCTTGGTATCGTTATATTAGTTAAACCTTTGCGTTCAAAAAAAGCTTTATAACCTATGCTCGCTACGCTGCCGTCTGTCGGAATAACGCTGTTATTAAAGCCTGCAACAAGCGTTTTTGTTGCAGTTTCGATAAGGCAATTTCCGCTGTTATGATATTTAGTATTTCCGCTTTCAACAGTTATGCTTGTTAAACCGCTACAATTTTCAAACGCATATGAACTTATATTTGTTACACTGTCAGGTATGGCTATGGTTGCTAAATGGATGCAAAATAAAAACGCACCGCCTGCTATCGTTTTTGTGCCGTTTTTTATAGTGACTTCCGTTATACTAGTAGATATAGGTTTTATAAGGTGATTTCCTAAGTATTTTGCGTTTCCGTATTCTTCATATTGTAAATTGATGCAATCATAAAACGCCCAATAACCTATATTTGTCACACTGTCCGGTATTGTTATTCTTGTTAAACCGATGCAACCTCTAAATGCTTCATTACCTATACTCATAACACTGTTTGGTATATTTACGCTTGTTAAACCACCGCAATTTTCAAATGTACTGTTTCCTATGTTTGTTACCCCTTCACATATTGTTAAATTCGTTAAATTAGTACAGCCTTTTAACGCCTCATTAGGAATTTCTCCTTTCGTTATGTTTAAACTTTTTATATTTGTTAAAGAAAATTCAGACAAATATTCTGCCGGAGTTGTTATGCTTGTTAAACTGCTACAACACCTAAGGGCATTAGGGCCAATACTTGTTACCCATTCACTTATTGTTAAATTCGTTAAGTTAGAATAGTCTTTTAACGCCTCATTAGGAATTTCTCCTTTCGTTATGTTTAAACTTTTTATATTTGTTAAAGGAAAATTAGGCAAATATTTTGCAGGCGTTATTATGCTTGTTAAACTGCTACAACCGTCAAACGTGCCATCAGCTATTGTTTTCGTGTCGTTTTTTATAGTAACTTCTGTTATATCGATAGACGTTGCTTTTATAATGTGATTTCCTAAGTATTTTGCATTTCCGTATTCTTCATATTGTAAATTTGTACAACCATCAAACGCCTCATATCCAATGCTTGTTATGCCGTCAGGTATCGTTATGCTTGTTAAACTGCTACAACCGCTAAACGCACAAATGCCTATGCTCGTTACACTGCTTGGTATCGTTATGCTTGTTAAATCGCAGCAACCGTAAAACGAACGCTCTCCTATACTTGTTACACCGTCAGGAATAACAAGCTCGGTTGCGCCACCGGCATACGACGTAAGACAACCGCCGCTTACGACCATTCCGTCATACTCGCCGTCGGGCAAGATATACGTGCTTCCTGTACCTCCGTTATTTCCCGTTGCCTCACCGTCTTTACTATTAGCTCCGTCATTATTACATGCTGCAAAAACGCAAAGCGAAGCGGCAATAACCATTGTTACAATTAGCAATAGAAATTTCCTTCTCATTTGCTCTCCCTTTTTTAATTTAATTTTATATAGTTTAACATTTTGATTTGGTTAAGTCAATTATATGAAAAATCAGTGATGTACGGTATCGTTAAAAATCTTCCGTAAATTTCTGCGTTAAAATCGTATAGGATTTTAATGCATTTCTTAATCTTTTTTGTTAATGGTTTTAAAATAATTTAAACTTTATCAAAATATGAAATAATTTATAAAACGCATAACTATCGACGTCATAAAAAATTGCTTAATTTTATTTCTTGGGAATATCCTATTTTCGGAGGTAATTTATGGAATTTATTTTTGATAAACAGCAAAAATGTATTTTATCGGATAAGATATTGGTATTGCCGCAAGGAGAACATATGGTGACCACTCTGCTGTTTCCGTTAGATATTGACCCTTCGCAAAGCTATAAATGTTGCGTTGAATTTAAACTTGCAGACGGGACACGCTATACCGATTTGCTCGAATATACGAGCGACGGTTATAAATACGTAATATCCAAAACGATTACGGCAGTCAGTGGCAGAGTTGATTTGCAGTTGGTTTTGTATAACAAAGAGAGTGATGAAATTTATAAAACTTTTCCTGTTTGCGGCAAGATAAGAATAAAAGCTTCTGTCAATGCCAATCAGGATTTAACGGGCATTATCGTGCCGAGCGGAAATCTAAGCAATTTGCTTGACGAAAAGGCCGATAAGGAACAAGTAAACGAAATAGTACAGATGGCAAAAGACGAATTGTTGTTGGTAATGTCTAATTACGTTCCGCTTTCACAAATGGAGCAAGTTGTTCAGACTTCTTCTCAGAGTTTTTCCGAAACGCAAAAGGATATCGTCAGAACAAATATCGGTGCTATAACGGCTTTGGACGTATATCCGGTGGGTGCGGTTTACATATCTATGTCAAATGTTTCGCCATCGGAATTGTTCGGCGGAGAATGGGTTAGAATTATGGGCAGATTTTTGCTCGCTGCTACCGACACGACGGAAAGCGATAGCTATGTAGCGGGCGATTATCCTGCATACACCGAACAGGGAGGTACGGTATCTACTGTAGGCGGCGAAGAAAACCATACCTTAACTGTCAGTGAAATGCCATCGCATAACCATAAGATAAGGAAAAAGACAAGTCCGGGTGTAATATATACGGGAGAGGTGTTTGCTGCAGAGTCGACTGAATGGAGCACTGAAGAAGAAATTACGGAGAGTTTAAACGTAGGTATGATTAAAACAGGTAGCGGAGCGGCACATAACAATATGCCGCCATTTATTGCGGTTTATATGTGGCAAAGGGTTAGTTGACAGTGATTTTGACATTAAATTATTTTCTTTACGGCAAGCAGAATTGATGCTTGCCGTTTTTCATTGTGGAAAATGCAAAGCAAACAGATGCAAAAGTCAGTTTTTATGTTAATATATCGATATGTACAAATATAACGGATTAAGCGAAAATTTAATTTCCGTATTCGGCGAGAAGGTTTATAAAATTTCGCTGGACGGCGGCATGACTTGTCCTAACCGTGACGGCAAGTTGTCTTACGGCGGTTGCATATTTTGTTCGGGTGGTGGAAGCGGAGAGTTTGCAGAGCCCTTTTCAGGGGACGTATACGCACAGATAGAGTGTGCCAAAGAAAAAGTCAAAAACAAGGCGAAAAATAAGTTTATCGCATATTTTCAGAATTTTTCCAACACGTACGGCGACCCGCGTTATTTAAAAAGAATTTTTACGGCGGCTATTTCACATCCCGACGTGGTAGCGTTAAGCGTTGCTACTCGTCCCGATTGCCTTGGCTGCGAGATTTTAAATTTGCTGAAAGATTTAAATAAAATCAAACCCGTATACGTTGAACTCGGTTTGCAGACGATTCACGATAAAACGGCAAAGTTCATCAACCGTTGTTACAATCTCGACGTTTACGTAAAAGCTGTCGAAGAATTGAAAAAAATAGGTATAACCGTCGTAACGCATCTGATTTTGGGATTGCCGGGAGAGACGGAACAAATGGTTTTAGAATCAGTGCGGTTTGTAGGGAAGTTAACGGACGGCATAAAGTTGCAGAATTTGCAGGTTTTGAAAGGGACGGAACTTGAAAGGCTTTATAATTTAGGGCAGGTCGATCTTTTAGAAAAGGAGGAATATATTGACTTGTTGTGCAAATGCGTCAGACTTCTTCCGCCCGAAGTCGTAATTCACCGCTTAACGGGCGACCCGCCTAAAAGAATTCTTGTCGCCCCTTTATGGTGTGCAAACAAAAAGGATACGCTAAACAGCATTCATAGAGCGTTTTCTTTGCAAAACGTCGTGCAAGGCGATAAGTTAAACAAGACGAATTAAACTATAAGAATCTTCTTTAAAAATTTAAGCTTTTACGTAGATTTAGGATTGAAATTTTTGCAGTTAATTTAAAATGTAAAATTGATTTTAATTTCATAAAAATCAGGTAAATACAACTTATATATTTCATAACCAATTGCCTTGTTTTAGTCGGTATTTAATTTATTATGATTATATGTCGGTAGAAACCGGGCTTTTACATATATTAATATTTACGCGCTATATACTTCCTTATGGATACAAGCGTACGCATGTTCAAATTTTAAATTATCATATTAAGTTTTGGCGTTTTATTAAGGCAAATTTATTCAACGTATTAATAACTTTAAAGCTGTCCGTTTTTTTGAACAATTGACTATTTACTTAATTATGATTTGCGTGATAAAATTAAAATTATGAATAGTATACACAATGGACAAAAAATAAGAATTTTAATTTTATATGAGATTTTAAAAAGCGAAACAGATGAAAATCATAAGCTTACTACGAACGCACTGCTTGAAAGGCTGAAATCGAAGGGTTTGCTTTGCGACAGAAAAACGCTTTATAACGATATCGAAATCTTAAACGAATACGGTTTCGAGGTTTTGACGGATAAGAGCAAAAGCAATTCTTATTACGTCGTATCAAGAGATTTTCAGATTCCCGAACTCAGAATTTTGATTGACGCCGTTCAGGCGGCAGGGTTTATTACGCCGCACAAAAGCGAGGAACTGGTAGATAAAATTGCTACGCTCGGAGGTAAAAACAGAGCCGACCTTTTGAAACGGACAACGACCTACAATACTATTAAACATAAAAACGAGTCTATCTTTTACAACGTGTCTGCCATTGACGACGGAATTACGTTAAGTAAAAAAATAACTTTTCAGTATTTCGATTACGACGACCTAGGGAAAAGAGTTTATAGGTATAACGGGGCGCGCTATTCCGTTTGTCCGCTTTCGCTTATGATAAACGACAATTTTTATTATCTTTTGGCATATAGCGACAAAGATAGCGAAATCCGCAACTACAGAGTCGACCGCATGGACAAGGTGGAGTGCGTCGACGAAAGTTTCGACCATGACAAATTGATGGGGGATTTTAATCCGGACAGTCTGCGCAAAAGCGTTTTTTCAATGTTTTCGGGACATCTTGAAAAAGTGGAAATCGAATTCGACGGTAGCATTCTTGACGTCGTAAAAGATAAATTCGGCAATATCCCGATTTACGTAAAAGGGAACGATTATAAAATAACCGAAGAAATTGAAATCAGCCCGACTTTCTTCGGATGGTGTACGCAATTTGGAGATAAATTAAGAATTTTGACGGAAAAAGTCCAAAGGGAATATTTAGACTATCTTGACGTAATATTGAAAAATTATGAAAGCAAGCGCTAAATTATGAAAATAAACGATAATTCCGTTTAATTATCGCCCTTTGCGGTTAAGCAATTTAAAACGCTTTGGGATTAAATCAAAGAAATTTAATTACAGTTTTGTCCTTGCTAAGTTTTAAGCCGAACGGTGGGCGAACGCTGTATTGACAAAATTCGACAAATAAATTATCAAAAAAATGATTTTACTCTTTAATTCGACATAAAATTACGGCATAATGTATTTGTCGATAATTGCGGGATTTTAAGGATAAAGTTTGGTTTTTAAATTAAACCTAATAAGCATTTTATATTATTTCCGTTTTGCTGTGCGATAAAATTTTTATAATTTTCAGGCGACAGGCGGGTGATAATTGAAGCAGAAACTTTGCCGCTTAAATTCTAAGACAAAATAAAGCGTAAAACAAAGTTAAAAAGAGTTTAAAACGAGAAAAGGCTGAGAATAAAAGCAAGAAAAATAAAGATTAAAATCGTATAAAATAAAAAACTCGCATAAGCGAGTTTCCGCACCAATGTGCAACCGTTAAACGGCGATTTGAAAAATTTTTATTTGAACTAATGGTGTTAACCTAAATGGTAGTAAATCATTTAGTAACAATAATATATAATCTAAAGGGAGAAAAGTCAATAGAAAAATGGAAAAAAATCAAGAAAAATATGAAAAAGATTATTTTATCGGTCTTGATATAGGTACGGATTCGATAGGCTGGGCGGTAACGGATACTGAATATAATTTGTTAAGAGATAAAGGCAGTGATTTTTGGGGAACTTATTTGTTTGAGGCGGCTGAGACGGCAGAAAAACGCAGAGGGTATAGGACAAGCCGACGCAGACAGCAACGAGCAAGAAACAGAATTCTTATGTTGCAGGAATTGTTTAAAGAAGAGATAGCTAAGGTTGATCCTACTTTCTTTTTGCGACTTAACAATAGCAATCTGTTGCTCGAAGATAAAGACGAAAGTGTCAAATCTCTTCAGACGCTGTTTTCGGACGCCGATTTTTCCGACGCCGAATTCTTTACAAAATATCCTACGATATCACATTTAAGGATGGCGTGCATAAACGGTGAGGTTACCGACGTGCGTATGTTGTATCTTGCAATCAGCCATATTTTAAAACACAGAGGGCATTTTTTGTTCGAAGGTCAGAATTTTTCTGCCGGCGATACGACGAC
>JBJETY010000033.1:0-1834 GCA_051883555.1 Christensenellales bacterium
TATAACGGGTACGGTAATGCCCGCTTCGCGAATCTTATAAAGGAAATTGTAAAGCAAATTATTGTCGAAAAACATTTGCGTGGTAAGAAAATCCACTCCAGCGTTTACCTTTTCTTTAAGATAAAATATATCTTCGTGCTGGTTTACGCTTTCAGGATGAATTTCGGGATAACATGCGGCGCCTATGCAGAAATCGCCTGCTTCTTTAAGTTCTCTTATAAGGTCTATCGCATATCTATAATCCCACTTCGTTCTGTCGTCGTTTTCAAGTTCGGACGGAATGTCTCCGCGCAACGCCATAACGTTTGTTATATTCGCTTCCTTAATTTCCTTTATTTTTTGTTTTACGGTCTCCTTCGTCGAAGAAACGCACGTAAGGTGCGCCAGCGTAGGAACTCCGTAAAGCTCTTTAATATTCTTTGCAATCTGCAAGGTATATTTGCTCGTTCCGCCGCCTGCGCCGTAAGTCACGCTCATAAAAGACGGCATAAGTTTGGCTATTTCTTCGGTTGCGGTTTTTACGCTTTCGAAACTCGTTTCGGTTTTAGGCGGAAAGACCTCGAACGACAGCGACAATGTGTTTGAAATAAGCAAATCTTTAATTTTCATGTTTTAACCTTTATCCGTTTTTAATCTTTTTTATAAATATTTAATCTTTCTTTTGAGACATTTAATTATTCTTTATGCGATATTTAATTTTCTTTATACCGCATTCAATCTGCATTTAAAGTCATTTAACGGCAAATAAAACGTTAGCTCGTAAAGTGTAAAGCAATAAGGCATAAATCAACGATATTGTTAGCGATAAGCAATTAAATTTTACGAATACCCTGCTTTTAAAACGTTTTTTATTCAGATTGACAACCGATAATATAAGCATAACTTCACGTGTTCAAGAGATAAATAATTCAACTGAAAATATCGGCATATCTTCATCTGAGCGATAATTCATTATAACACATTCGCTATGTAAATCAAGCATAGAAAATAAAAGACGAATTTAAAATCCGACTATGCAATAAAAAAACCGACCTTACGTCGGTTTTTGCTTATATTACGCTTAAAGGCAATATTTATACAGCTGTTTGTTATCTACCTTTATATTACATACTGCCATTATATACTCTATTATCTACCGTATATCTACTAAACGATGCAACTGTTTATCTACTGGTTGCGGCTGTTTTTAAATCGTCATTCTTTAACGGAAATCGTATTCGTTTAAAAAAGCGATTAAATGTAATACGGTGCCGTATCAATTGTTCAGGTCGACTCCGATAAGCGTTCCGAAATCGTTCATCGAATCTAAAAACTTACCGCCACCTAAAACGACTCCGTTTTCCACGTCATCCATCATCGTAGAATAAAGCCCCATACGGTCGGCAAGATATTGATTGAGACCTGCGATTTGCGAACTTCCCCCCGTTATATAGAAACCGTTCCTATAAATTTCAGAAGCGATTTCAGGCGGCGTAGACGCAAGCACGGACATCATAACGTCGACTAAATCGTCGACCAAAGGCGCAACCGCTTCGAATAAATCCTGCGCCATGATTTCAGCGTTTTTAGGCATTCCGTCGGACATGCCCGCACCTGAAACGAAATCGACGCCCGCGTCGTTACGATAGAACGACAACGATTCGCATTTGAGTTTTTCCGCCGTAATATCGCCGATTTTTATATAATACTTTTCGGCAACCATATCGATTATTGCATTCGTAAAAGCGTTGCCTGCAATATTCACAGTTGCTCCGGCAACGATTCCTTCTCTGCCTACCGATGCAATTTCCGTTTTTCCACCGCCGATATCGATAAACATTCCGCTACCGCTGCC
>JBJETY010000034.1:0-50357 GCA_051883555.1 Christensenellales bacterium
AGGATATGCTTGAAAGAGTGGAACTTAAAGGCGAGGAAAAATCTCTTAAAAAGGAATTGTCGGGCGGAATGGCGCAAAGAGCCAATATGGCGAGGGCGTTCGTATATCCTGCAAAAGTGTTGCTTTTAGACGAGCCTTTTAAAGGGCTCGACCCGTCGATGAAGGGCAGACTTATAAAGACTTTTTTAAGACTTTACGAAAATGAAAAAAGGACGGTTATATTCGTTACTCACGCAATAGACGAAGCGTTGCTTCTGGCAGATAAAGTCGTCATAGTAAAAGACTCTCCCGTAAGAGTGGATGAGATCATTGAAATCGATATTCCGAAAGAAAAAAGAATTTTATCGGACGATTCTTTGGTAAAAACCAGAAAAAAATTACTTGACAGCTATGAATAATAGCTGTTAAATTTGCTTGACTTAGTTTTGCGTAATGTTTATAATAGAAAAGAATTTTAAACTGATATTTTATCTGAATATGTATCGAGAATGATTGGAGGACAAGATGAAAGAAAATATACATCCTAATTATCACGAAGCAACAGTAACTTGTGCTTGCGGAAATACGTTCGTTACGGGCACTACGAAAGATGCAACCGAAATCAGAGTAGAAATTTGCTCGAAATGCCATCCGTATTTCACCGGCAAACAGAAGCTCATTGACTCAGGCGGACGTATTGAAAAGTTTAACGCTAAGTTCAATCGCAATACGGAGAAGAAATAACACCGCACTTTAAAATGCAGCTTCGCTGCATTTTTTTTACTTAAAGACAATAGATTTAAATTTAAGGTAGCGTATTGAAAGAAGACAGAAAGAATAAAAAAACATACCGTCGCTCGTCAATCGGCGGACAGGCGGTATTAGAAGGCGTGATGATGCGCGGAGAAAGTTCGGTAGCGACTGCCGTTCGTACTTCAAGCGGGGAAATCGAAATCGAAACGTCACGTTTCAAACCTAGTAAAGAAAAGAACGTTTTTTTCCGACTGCCTTTTATACGCGGCATAGTAAATCTTTGTACGCAACTTTTTAGCGGAACGGCAATACTGCTACGTTCTGCAGAAGTATACGGCGACTTTGCCGAGCCGACGAAATTTGAGAATTTTGTCGCTAAAAAATTTAAAATCAACCCTATGAATTTACTTATGGGGTTTTCCGTTATTTTAGGTTTGTTGCTTGCGATAGCGTTGTTTATCGTTGTTCCTAACGTTGTAACTTCGGCAATTTGCGACAATATTCCGGCTATTGCAAATCACGGCTTGTACAGTTTATGGTACAGTCTTATCGAAGGCGGTTTATTGTTGATTGTGTTCATAATTTACATATTACTCGTTACGGCTATGAAAGACGTCAGACGAGTGTTTATGTATCACGGAGCGGAACACCGCACGATAAATTGTTATGAACACGGTTTGGAGCTTACGGTTGAGAACGTGCAGAAAATGAGCACTGCGCATAGCCGTTGCGGAACGACGTTTACTTTTTTTGTCCTTGCCATTTCCATTGTCGTTTTTGCGTTGGTAAATTATCTTTTGATTCTTTTAGGTTGGCAGACGGACAATAAGGTGCTTAACGCTTTAATAAAAATTCCGTGCAAACTTGTTTTTGTTCCCGTTGTCGCCGCTATAGCTTATGAACTTTTGAAATTTCTTGCTAAATTCGACAACTGGTTTGCAAAAATTTTAAGAGCACCGGGAATGCTCCTTCAGAAATTGACCACAAAAAAACCTACCGACGATATGGCTGAAGTTGCCATTGCCGCTTTTAAGAAAGTTCAGGAAATGGACGCCGATAAAACTATCCCTACGCAGAAATTCAATATTAAAGTTCCGTATGCAATTGCAAGGAACAGACTTAAGGGCATATGTCCTAAAGCCGAAGAATCGGATATCGATTGGCTCGTCTGCGAAACGTTAGGCATAAAACGCGACGCATTGGCAGACCTTAAATTGATTGAAGGCAAAAACTTCGACGCAATGGAGGCGGTAGCCAAAAAAATGGCAGGCGGTATGCCGCTCAGTTACGCATTGGGCTATCAGGATTTTTACGGATACAAAATTGCAGTTAACGAAAACGTTTTGATTCCTCGCCCCGAAACGGAAGAGCTTTGTTGCAAGGCGATTGAAACGATTTCGGCTAAAAAGGGCGAAATGCCTTTGAAAGTGCTTGATATGTGCACGGGTAGCGGAGCTATTGCAATCGTACTTAAACTTAAAACTGACGCAGACGTTACGGCAGCGGATATATCTCAATCCGCTCTCGAAGTAGCAAAAGCCAACGCTTTGACTTTGGGGGCTAAAATCAAATTTATTCAAAGCGATATGTTCGGAAAAATCGACGGCAAATACGACGTCGTAGTTTCCAATCCTCCGTATATCGAGAGCGACGAAATAAATAAACTTGACGATTCAGTTAAAAAGTTTGAACCTTCTCTAGCTTTGGACGGCGGAAAAGACGGTTTGAATTTTTATAGAATTCTGGCTAAGGACGCATTCAGCCATTTAAACGACGGCGGCGTTCTCCTTATGGAAATAGGCTTTAATCAGGGCGAAAGCGTAAAGAATTTGTTTTTAAATTCGACGGATTCAAACGGAGAACAACTTTCCGTCGAAGTAGTCAAAGATATGTCGCAAAACGACAGAATAGTTATTGTAAAAAAAATAGATAAATAGACGTAAGAAAATAGATAAACAGAATAGATAAAAGGAAATTTTGGCAATGCATGCATTTCGTGCGGAATTTATAGAAATTCAATGCGTGATTGCCTGACGGATAAATTGAAGAGGTAATTATGAAAATAAGTGAAGGAATGCTGGCTAAACTCGAAAAGATAGAAGAAAGATACAATTTTTTATCGAACGAGCTTGCTAAAAACGAAGTGGTTTCCAACCCGAACGAGTTTAAAAAACTGAGCAAGGAACGCTTTGATCTCGAACCGGTTGTCGAAGGCTACTTATCGCTTAAAAAACACAAGCAGGAACTCAGCGACCTCGAAAAAGCCATTGCAAGTGAAACGGATTTTGATATGAAATCTATGTTCAAAGACGAATACGACGATATGCTTAAAACCTTGGACGAAGACGCGCAAAACGTAAAGGTTCTGTTACTTCCCAAAGACCCCAACGAAGATAATAACGTCGTTCTTGAAATACGAGGCGGAGCAGGCGGAGACGAAGCGAGCTTATTCGGTACGGAACTTATGAAAATGTACAAATCTTACGCCGAACGCAATCGTTGGAAAGTCGAGGATATTTCGATGAATATGACCGAACTCGGCGGCGTTAAAGAAGCGGTATTTTTAATAACCGGCAAAGGCGCATACGGTAAGCTTAAATACGAAAGCGGCGTTCACCGCGTACAGCGAGTTCCGGCTACCGAGTCGCAAGGAAGAGTACATACGTCAACGGTTACGGTTGCGGTGTTGCCTGAAGCCGAGGACGTTGAAATCGAAATTAACGAAAAAGATTTAAAAATAGATACTTTCAGAAGCAGCGGAGCGGGCGGACAGCACGTCAACAAAACGGAATCCGCAATAAGAATAACGCATATCCCGACAGGGCTTGTTATCGAATGTCAGGATGAAAGAAGTCAGATTAAAAACCGCGACAAAGCAATGAAAGTTTTAAAATCACGACTTTACGATTTTTATCAGTCGCAGGCAGACAAAGAATATTCCGAACAACGCAGAGCACAGGTAGGCACGGGCGACCGTTCGGAAAGAATAAGAACGTACAACTTTCCGCAAGGAAGAGTAACCGACCATAGAATCGGCTTGACGCTTTATACGCTCGATAAATTTATGTTGGGCGATATCGACGAAATGGTCACTGCGTTGCGTATAGCGGTGCAGAATAAATTGCTTGAAAATATAGAATAGGAGGCATTATGTTAGTTAAATATAATAAAGCGAGAAATTTGATTGAGGAACATGCATATAAACCGAATTTGCAGGACGTTGCTCAGCCGAATTTGTTAAGAAATATATTCAGCTATGGTTCTATCCCTAAAACCGCTTTCAACTTCAGAACGGTTCAGATGGATACGCCGAAAGATTTATTTATTACGGATACAACCTTCCGTGACGGTCAACAGTCGTGTTCTCCTTTTACGGTAGAAAATATAGTAGAGCTTTATAAAATGCTTCACCGTTTGTCGGGACCTAACGGAATAATAAGACAGAGCGAATTTTTCCTTTACAGCGAACAGGATAGAAAAGCTGTTGAAAAATGTCTCGAACTCGGATATAAATTTCCTGAAATTACGAGCTGGATAAGAGCGAACGAAAAAGATTTCGAACTTGTTAAGTCTTTCGGATTGAAAGAAACGGGAATTTTGGTAAGTTGCTCGGACTATCACATTTTCAAGAAAATGAACATTACGCGTAAACAGGCGCTCGATAAATACCTTAGCATCGTCAAAATGGCGTTGGAAAGAGGAATCCGTCCGAGATGTCATTTCGAAGATATAACGAGAGCGGATTATTTCGGTTTTGTCGTTCCTTTTGCAATCGAACTTATGAAGTTGCAACAGGAAAGCGGAATTCCTATTAAAATTCGTGCATGCGATACTATGGGATACGGCGTAAGTTATCCCGGTACCGCTTTGCCTAGAAGCGTGCAAGGTATAATCTTCGGTCTTAAATATTATGCCGAAGTTCCGTCCGAACAGCTCGAATGGCACGGCCATAACGATTTCTATAAGGCGGTTGTAAATTCCGCAACGGCTTGGCTTTACGGATGCAGTTCCGTAAACACTACCGTTATGGGTATCGGCGAACGTACGGGAAACACTCCGCTCGAAGCTATGGCAATCGAATATGCATCCATCAAAGGACATAACGGCGGTATGGATTTGTCCGTTATAACGGAAATCGCCGAATATATGGAAAACGAAATGGGAATTGAAATTCCGCCGAGAACGCCTTTTGTCGGACGCAATTTCAACGCTACCAGAGCGGGTATTCACGCCGACGGTTTACTTAAAAATCAGGAAATTTACAATATATTCGATACGGAAAAAATCCTTCACCGCGCACCTACCGTAATAGTTGACAGTTTTTCAGGTCTTGCAGGTATTGCATTTTGGATAAATAAATATTATAATTTAACCGATGAGGATGTTATCGATAAAAAAGACGACCTTATTGTCAAGATGAAAGAGATGGTCGATAAAAAATATGCCGAAGGCAGAACGACTATGATGAGCGACGGCGAACTTTGCATGATGATTAAGGCTATCGACCCGCAAAGATACGAGACCTTAAAGTCGCATCTTAAAAAGAAAAAATCCGAAAATTAATTTATAAGGGGTAAAATTATGATTAGCATTATTTACGGTTCAAAAGGCTCAGGAAAGACGAAAAAAATGATTGATATGGCAAACGACGCCGTCGATAAGACAAAAGGAATTGTCGTTTATCTTACCGATACGGACAGATATATGCCGAATCTTCGCAATCAGATGAAGAAAATCAACACGAAAGACGAAGAAGTCTTTAACGAAGCGGAGCTTATAGGTTTTATAAAAGGTATTATCGCATGCAACTACGATATAACGACCTTCTTTATCGACGGGGCTCACCGTATTTGCGGAAAGGACGTTTCCGAAATGGAAAAGTTCTATCAATGGATTTGCGAAAAGGGCGTTAAGTCGAATATCGAGTTTTTCGTTACGGCAAGCAAAGACCTTGACGAAATGCCTGATTTCCTTAAAAAATACATCTGATTTAAATTTTGAGCGTCGGACTTCAGCTTATTTGCAACGGATTTAAGGGATATCGTAAATTACGTATCGTTGCGTAGGTGAGAATCCGACAACCTACTGAACAAAGATAATCAATAAAGGAATTGCTTAAACGATATGAATTACATTAGTACAAGAAACGTCAGGGCAATAGTGAATAGCCCTGAAGCAATTATCAAAGGAATTTCAGAGGACGGCGGACTTTTTGTGCCGTCCGATTTTCCTATTTTATACGAAGCAGATTTTGCTAAAATGGCGGATATGGAATATTATGAACGCTCGGCTTTTGTGCTCGGTAAGTTTTTGGACGAATTTACTAGCGACGAGTTGTTGCAGATGACGAAAGCGGCTTATAGTCGTTTCGACTCGGAAGAAACGGCGCCTGTCGTTAAGTTGGACGACAATTTGTTTGTGCTCGAACTTTTTCACGGACCTACGTATGCGTTTAAAGATATTGCATTGACTCTTCTTCCGCATCTCATGACTAAGAGTAAAGAAAAACTCGGCGATAAAAGTAAAACTTTGATTCTGGTCGCAACAAGCGGCGATACGGGGAAAGCCGCCTTGGAAGGATTTAAAGACGTTGACGGCACGGCGATTATTGTTTTCTATCCGTCCGAGGGCGTAAGCGATATGCAGAAATTGCAGATGATGACGCAGGAAGGCAAGAACGTAAAAGTAGTCGGTATCAAAGGAAACTTTGACGACGCACAGACAGCCGTAAAGAAAGTGTTTACTGATTCCGAAATCGCAAAATCATTGCTTGCAGAAGGAATTAAGCTAAGTTCTGCCAATTCGATAAACTGGGGCAGACTTGCACCGCAGATTGCTTATTACGTTTCGACGTACGTAGATTTATTATATTCCGACGAAATTAAGGCGGGCGATAAAATTAATTTTGTCGTTCCTACGGGAAACTTCGGAAATATTCTTGCAGGCTATTATGCTTATAAAATGGGCGTCCCTGTCGGCAGACTTATTTTAGCTTCGAATCAGAATAAAATATTGACCGACTTTTTTCATGAAGGAAAATACGACGCAAACAGAGAGTTTTTTAAATCCGTTTCTCCGTCTATGGATATTCTTATTTCTTCTAATCTTGAAAGATTGATTTTTGAAGCGACCGGCAGAAATGACGAGGCGGTTAAGAAACTTTATCAGGAATTGTCAAACGGTAAAAAATTTGAATTTGACGTTTCCAAAATAGACGAGATTTTCGGAGCAGGTTGGGCGACCGAAGAAGAAACTAAGGAAGCTATATCCGACACCTTGGAAGAATACGATTATCCTGTCGACACGCATACCGCCGTCGCTATGAGCGTCTATTACGATTATAAGGAAGAAACGGAAGATAAGACGGCAACGGTTGTAGTATCTACGGCAAGTCCGTATAAATTTCCGCTTGACGTATATAACGCAATTCATCATTCGAATAAAAAAATGGACGCATTCAAAGCTGCGCAGTTGCTTGAAGAAGAAATTTCCATGGACGAACCGGACGGACTCAAAAGTCTTCAAACAAAAAAAGTGCTTCACGACACGGTTATAGAAAAGGACAAAATAGCCGAAGAAGTTTTGAATTTTGCAAAAACTCAAAGGATTTAATATATGTTTAAGGAACAAAAAGTATTATTAAGCGGAATTCAACCGACGGGAATTATGACTATCGGCAATTATATCGGCGCAGTGCAGAACTGGTTGAAATTGCAAGACGACTATCTCAGCGTTTATTTTATCGCAGACCTTCATGCGCTTACGATAAAGCAGGAACCTGCGGAATTCCGTCAGAGAGCGTTATCCTTTTTCGCACAATATCTTGCTTTCGGACTTGACCCAGAAAAATCGATTTTGTATTTTCAGTCGCACGTCCCGGAACATACGAAACTGAATTGGGCGTTGAACTGCTTCACGTACGTGGGCGAGGCGCAAAGAATGACTCAGTTTAAGGATAAAAGCACGAAACATCAGGATAATATCAATATGGGGCTTATGGACTATCCCGTATTGATGGCGGCAGATATTCTGCTCTATCAGACGGATATCGTACCCGTCGGCATAGACCAGAAGCAACATCTTGAATTGACGAGAGATATAGCAATTCGCTTTAACAATCGTTTCGGCGACGTATTTACCGTACCTGACGGTTATATCCCTAAGAACGGCGCAAAGATAAAATCTTTGCAGAATCCGCTCATGAAAATGAGTAAGTCCGACCCTGACCCTAATGCAACCGTTTCGGTTATCGAAGACGCAGACAGCATTATGCGTAAATTTAAACGCGCCGTCACCGACAGCGGAAATGAAATTATTTTCGACGAAAATAAACCGGGAATTTCCAATCTTATCAGTATTTACAGCGAGATGACAGGCAAAACTATAGGTGAGACGGAAAAAGAATTTGAAGGCAAGGGATACGGAGATTTCAAAAAAGCCGTAGGCGAGTCCGTTGTCGAAAAACTTCGTCCTGTGCGTGAGGAATACGAGCGTTTAATAAAAGACAAGGCATATTTGCTCGATACGGCTAAAAAAGGCGCGGAAAAGGCAAGATATATTGCTTCGCGTACGGTCAAAAAAGTTTATAAGAAACTCGGACTTGTCGAACAAGACTGATTTGCGTAGAGTTTTTCGGCAAGAGCATTTTTAGCAGGAGTACAATGTACGGTTATATCATCCCCGATAAAATGAATATGTATATCAAGGATTTTTCCCTTTTTAAAGCGTATTATTGCGGTTTGTGCAAAGCGCTGGGAAAAACGGGAGCGCCGCATACGAGATTTTGCGTGAGCTACGATATGACCTTTTTGTCCGCCCTGTTGCATAGTCTGAACGGCGTTGAACCCGAAATTAAAAACGCACCGTGCGTATTGAGTCCGCTCAGAAAAAAAAGTTTCGTCGTTGCCGACGAAATTTCGAGACAAGTTTGCGATATAACCGTAATGCTTGCTTATTTCAAAATAATTGACGACGTGATAGACGGACAAAAGGGCAGAGCGTTGTTTAAACCGTGGTTATATTTCAGAATGCGTAAGGCTAAAAAGAGAATGCCCGACGTGTACGGAAAGATTAAGGAAAGTTATAAACGGTTGAACGAACTCGAAAAGAAAAACGTTTCCGCCGTGGATATGGCGGCAGAGCCGTTCGCCGATATGTTGAAATGCATAGTGGCTATGACGGTCAAAGATTGCAACGACGATACGAAGACTTTTGCTTATCAATTGGGAAAACTCGTTTATCTTTTCGACGCCGTCGACGACGTGGAAAAAGATTTTAAGAAAAAAAGGTATAACCCTTTCAACTCGGCTTACGGCGCGGAAAAAACGAAAGCCGAATTTATCGAAAAACACTATAAAGATATTGAATTTGCTTTAAAAAGCAGTTACAATGCACTTATGGACGCATATGACAAAATGCCTGTAAAAATTTCCGAAGGCGTTATATCAAACGTCGTATATTTAGGTATCGATATGCAAATCAAAAAATTGCTTAAAGGAGAGCGTAAATGCGAAACGACCCGTTTGTAGTATTAGGCATAAGCCGTGGGGCTAGCCGAGAAGATATTGCCGCAGCTTATTATGCAAAACGCGAGCAGTATCAGAACGATTTATTTCTTGAGGGCGAAGCAGGAGCCGACGCCGCAAAGAAACTTCAAGAGCTCGATATGGCGTATAACGACGCTCTTCAATCGTTAAACGACGACGAAGCAGGTTATAAAAACAGCGCCGGTCTTGCCGAAGTCAGGCAAGCTCTTGCCGAAAAGCGTTATGACGACGCTCAGGTTTTGCTTGACCGTATGGAGACCAGAGACGCCGAATGGCATTATTTGCAGTCGATTGTTTTTTATAACAAAGGTTGGTTTACCGAATGTAAAAAACAGCTTGAAATTGCCGTGGAGATTTCACCCGATACTGAAAAATATACTAAAGCTCTCGGAAATCTCAATGCAAAAATGTCTCAGAAATCCGAACCGATAGAAGGCGAGGTTTCGAGTAAGAGTTATTCACAAAATGAAGGCGGAGCAAATCCTGACAGAACGTATGCAAGACGTACGACGTCGGACGATACCTGTTGTAATATATGTAGCGGACTTCTTTGCGCTGACTGCTGTTGTGAATGTATGGGCGGCGACCTTATCGCCTGTTGCTAGTGAAAAAGCGGAATAAACTTAAAAGACAGACTATAGAGATTGCCGTCGCCGGAATTTCTGCAGGTCTTATACTTTTGCTTTTATGGCTTTCCGTGATTGTTCGCTACGGAACGGTTTCGTTTTATATTGCGGCCGCCGTGGTGCTTATGGTGCCGATTTGCAAAAAGTATTATTGGGCGGCAGCCTTTGCGTATATATCCGCAAGTCTTCTTGCCTTTGCGATAGTCGGTGATATTCTTCAGATTTTGGGCTTTTTGATTTATTTCGGACCTATGACGTTTATTTCTACGATAATGGCGGAAAAGAACGTAAAACCTTATATAACGTTTCCCGTTAAAATCGTTTACATAAACGCTTGTCTTGCCGCTTTGTATTACGGCTCGAAAACGTTGTTCGTTGACCTTTCGCAATTGGGATTGGAAATACATTATGCCGTTATCGCAATCGTGGGAACTATCATTCTTCTACTTTTGGATACGATAATGTTGATGCTGTATATCCGTTTAAAGCCGATTATCGATAAAGCGATAAAGGACGTGCCTGTGAAAAAGAAAAGCACGGAAGAAAGGGAAAACGGCGACGACGTTTTTGATTTTGACGATAACGACGAAAAAGCCGAGCCGTCGCAAAACGATATTATCGACAGAACGGTCGCAAACGATTCCGATGACGAAAAGTATATCGACGGAGCGGACGGGGAAGATGCGATTTCGGGCGAAAACGAAACCGACGAAGAAAAGAAATAAATAAAAATAAAATATAATTAGCTTATGGTCGTCTTATCGGATAAAATGCAATTTCGCTTTCGTTAAGTCGTCTCGTCGGAACACGACGGATTTTTGCAAGCTAAAACAAGGCATATCGCAAGGATAACCGAGGTTTCCACTTCGTTGAGTTCGCCGTCGTCGGCAAACATCAACAGCACTATTAATATAAATAAAAACCAATTATCGTTAAACATAATTTTGCCTTAACTTACTTTATAATAGTTTATGCACCATACTTCGACAACGTTCTTGCTTGTCGAAATTTTTTTTATATTTTAAAATTGCACTAAGTGGAGGCTGTTATGGATATTTTATTGGATACAGCTACACAAGAAAAAATAAATTATTATTTGCCAAAGAATTCGACCCTAAACGAGCTTGCACAGTTTTTTTCGGTTTTTTCAGACGCTACGCGGGCAAAGATTTTATGTGCGTTATCCATATCCGAAATGTGCGTCAGCGATATATCCGCCATGTTGAATTTAAATCAGACTACGTGTTCTCATCAGCTGAAGCTTTTGAGACTGCAAGGAGTAGTTGCCGACAGACGAGAGGGCAAGGTGGTGTATTACAGTTTAAAAAGCGAGCAGGTCGAAGACGTTTTACATGCGGGAGTAAAATTTTTAGGCTATTGATATTTAAATTTTATTCCGTCGGGCAGGCGTTTACGCCTGCTTTTTGTTTGTAAAATTTCATTCGGCATATTTTTGTCGCAGGTTTTAATTTTTATTGCAACCTTGTTAAATATAAACCTTAGCGTTATTCGATTTAAATTTTAAAGTTAACGCTAAACAATTACGCAAAACTATAAATACAAAAGGGCTACCGCAATATGATAAAAGCGTGAGATAAAAACAAGACGACAAGCACAAAGCTATAAATAAAACGCAACGCAAAACGGCAATTGCAAGATGGCATACACAAAGCTATAAACTTAAAACGGCAAGCACAAAACTACAAATACAAAACGACTAATGCAATATGGCAAATACAAGCGACAAGTTCAAGGCAAAAAATCAATTATATTTATGCCGCCAGACGTTTTGGCATAAAAACTTACGGACGGGTTTAGGCAGCTTTTTGCCCGTAAAAGAATTATAGTTTTAACCTTTTGTTGTTAAACTTTTATATGTGTGGTATAATTTAAACGTGAATTTATCAGATAAGCTCAAAGATGTTCCTACAAATCCGGGCGTTTATATAATGTATGATGAACGCGGAGAAATTATCTACGTCGGCAAAGCAAAAAACTTAAGAAACCGATTGAGGCAATATTTTCATAAAGCGAATCAGACCGTCAAAGTTATGGCTATGATGGAAAAGGTTTGCGATTTTTCCTATATAATTGTAAACACCGAAGTCGACGCTCTTTTGACGGAAAACAATCTGATAAAAGAACATAAGCCCAGATATAACATTCTTTTGAAAGACGATAAAGCCTATCCTTTTTTAAGAATAGATTTGAAAGAGAAATATCCGCAGATTACGCTTGTGCGTTCTTTAAAAGAAGACGGAGCGAAATATTTCGGTCCGTACATGTTATCGGTAAACATATCCGATGTGTTCGACCTTATACACGCCGCATTTAAGGTGAGAAGCTGTCGGCAAAATCTTGACGATAAACCTATGCGCCCGTGTCTTAATTATCATATGGGCAGATGTCTTGCGCCGTGCACGGGAAAGGTATCGCAAACGGAATATATGGCTGAAATTCAGAAAGTCATATCCTTTTTAAAGGGCAACGATACGGAAGTGGAAAAGTTGCTTAAGGAAAAGATGTATCGTTTTTCGGCAGAGGATAATTTCGAAGCCGCTTTGCAGTGTCGGGATAAACTTGCATTGTTAGATAAGCTTGTGCGTAAACAGATAACGAATATGCCGTCCGATAAAAACATCGATATATTCGTTATGCGGTCGGACGGACTCAAAACGGCGGTCGGAATGTTGATTATCCGAGGCGGAAAAACGGTCGGTTCCGACAACTTTATATGCGATAGTTGCGATGAAGATTTATCGTCGTTTATTTTGCAATTCTATCAAAAGAATTTACCGGTATGCGATGAGATTCTGCTTGAAGAAGAAAACGAATGTCTTGAAAAAGCCGTTTCGCAAATTTCAGGCAGAAAGGTAATGTGTCTTACTCCGCAAAAGGGAATAAGAAAACAACTTGTTGAACTGGCGGCAACCAACGTGACCGATTATCTTATAAAATACGGCGACAGAGAGAAACGCCGCTATGAACAGACGAAGGGCGCCGTTGTGCAACTTATGGAAGTTTTGAATTTGCCTAAACTTCCCGAAAGAATCGAAGCATACGACATTTCGCATCTTAGCGGAACGAATAAAGTGGCAAGCATGGTGGTATTTGTCGGCGGCGAGCCTAAAAAGTCTCATTACAGAAAGTTTAAGATAAAGACCGTTGAGGGGATAGACGATTTCAGAAGTATGGAAGAAACTCTATATAGAAGGCTTATGCGTTTAAACGGCGACGACGAAAGTTTTGCTTCCGTGCCCGACCTTATTCTTATCGACGGCGGAAAAGGGCAGTTGTCTTTTGCCAAAAACGCTATGGCGCGGGCAAACGTCGACATTCCGATTTTATCGCTTGCAAAAAGGGAAGAAGAAATATTTTTAGATACTACTCCTATTCTTCTCTCTAAAAACAGTAAGGCATTACAACTTTTGCAGAGAGTGAGAGACGAAGCTCACAGATTTGCGATAACGTTTAACAGAAATCTTAGAAATAAACAGGCGGTCGAAAGCGAGCTTTGTCAGATTCCGTCCGTGGGAAAAGCAAGGACGGAAGCTTTGTTCAAGCATTTTAAGAGCGTCAAAAAAATCAAAGAGGCGGACATAATCGAATTGCAAAAGGTATTGCCCGAGAAAACGGCTAAAGCGGTATATTTGTATTTTAGACAAAACGATACCGAAGAATAGCGTTATGCAAAAATGGCGTTATATAAAAAAGCTTTAAATTTAAATTTGTACGTTAAGCCTTGAACGTGCGTTAAACTTAGAACGGACGTTAAACCTTGAACGTGCGAAGCGGACAAAAACGCAACTGATTTTTAATTAAAACTACGTAATAGTAAAATACGGAATAGTAAAAATAAACAGAAGGTGGATTTATGGTAAATAAAGCGGTTGAAGAAAAAGAATCGGTGTTTGTAAGTTCAAATGAATTTGCGTCAGACAACGGATTAAGGATATTTTACGACACGCCGCAGACGAAAATAAGATTGCAAACGGTTACGGTAAACCGTCCTGGTCTGTTGCTTGCAGGCTTTGAAGATTATTTTGCGTCCAGCAGAGTGCAGGTCGTAGGCAGTGCCGAAATTGCGTATCTCAACAGTTTAGATGAAGAAAAGGCGATAAAGCGTCTTGAAGTGTTTTTGTCCAAGCAGATTCCGTGCGTAGTTCTGACAAGGGGGTTTATTCCTAACGAACGCTATCTTGAAATTGCAAAAAAATACGATTGTCCTATTTACGGTTCCGAAAAATCCACTTCTGAATTCGTCAACGATTTAACGCATTATCTGAACGACAAATTGTGCGACCAGACGGATATACACGGCGAATTGCTCGATATATCGGGTATAGGAGTTTTAATAACGGGGCAAAACGGAATAGGCAAAAGCGAAACGGCTCTCGAACTTGTACACAGAGGACATATGCTTGTAGCCGACGACAGGGTTATCGTAAAGAATATCAAAGGGCGGCTTATGGGTAGCGCGCCTCAGCAGATTAGAAATCTGCTCGAAGTAAGAGGCGTTGGAATTATAAACGTTGAAGATATGTACGGCATATCGGGCGTTCTCGAAGAAAAGCAGATAGGACTTAACGTCGAGCTGGTGAAATGGTCCGACGACGTTGAAAGAATAGGAGATCAGATTGTTTATGCTGATATTTTAGGAGTAAAGGTTCCTAAAATTTCCATACCAGTAATTGCAGGAAGAAATCTTGCCATAGTAATTGAAGCGGCGACAAAAAGCATGTGTTTAAGAAGCGTAGGTAAAAATCCGCTTGACGGAATAATAAAGAATATGAAAAACCTCAACAATCGAAAAATCGATTATTAAGGCGACTGTTATATCGAATAATTCAACGCGGCATTTTATGGACAATCGACTAATGGGAATTGCCGTTTTGCAAAAAACACGCTCTATATTTGCTCTTGGCGGAATTTAATTTTTGCGTTTTTCATTATGCATAATGAATGATGCATAATGGAATTAAGAGAAATTTTAAACGCAAGTCGAACATCGGTTTAGTCGAAAATCGGTTTATTAGCCTTAAGAATTGTAATTCTGAATGCGTGCGACAGTTAAGGCATACGGTTTAAATATGCAATAAAGTCGAAACAAAATTGTAGTTGCGGCATATATTGAGATATGCCGAGATATTGTGAAAATGAAGACGCCGTAATTATATACGACCTGCCTGCAAGTAGCGTTACAACTTTTAAGGGCGGCGGAACAATAGAAAAAACGATATTCCCTAAAAATGCGGAAGCGGTTTTAAAATATGCTCCTGAATGCGATTTTATTTTGGGCAGGGGAAGTAATCTCATAATTTCCGACGGCTTGAAGAAAATAACGGCAATATCGTTGAAGTTGTTAAACCGCGTCACTTGCTCGGGTAATCGTATTATCGCCGAAGCGGGAGTAATGGCAAAAAATCTTTTAAACGCGGCGGTAAAGAATTCTCTCAGCGGTTTGGAATTTTTACATCGTATTCCGGGAAGCGTCGGCGGACTTGTAAAAATGAACGCAGGCGCTTTCGGACAGCAGATAAGCGATACGCTTGAAAGTTGCCTAGTGTTGCAAGAAGGCTGCTTAAAAGAAGTCAAACCTGATTTCGGGTATCGTACCAGCAATATCGACGGAATCGTGTTGTCGGCGACTTTCAGTCTTTTTGAAGAGAAAATCGAAGTTATCGAAGACAGAATAAGAAACAACTGCATAAAGCGTATTGCCTCTCAACCGTCGGCGCCTTCGTGCGGTAGCGTATTCAAAAATCCGCCTTCTTTTAGCGCAGGAAAACTTATTGAAGAATGCGGATTTAAAGGATTTAAAATCGGCGGTGCAGAGGTATCCCGAACGCATTGCAATTTTATTGTAAATACGGGTGGCGCAACGGCGGACGACTTTTTACAAATAGTCGACAAAATCGAAAAAACAGTTTATTATAAATACGGAATAAGATTAGAAAGGGAGTTTAAGCTACTTGATTAAAGTTATCGGCGATTACCATATACACACGAAGTTCAGTGACGGAAAAGGCGATATTCCTTCGGCTATCGAAGTCGCCAAAAAAGTCGGATTGAAAGAATTTGCCGTTTGCGACCATTCGTATCGTAGTTGGTTTGTCGGAATGACGGATAAAAAACTTGAGAAATCGAAAGACGTTTTATTGCAAAATTCCGACGGGCAAATAAAATCCTTGCAATCGATTGAAGGAAACGTTCTCAATTTCGACGGCGAAATCGACGTACCGCAAAGTGCGTATAAAAATCTCGATATGTTGAGCGTCGGTTTTCATAGATTCGTCACAAAGGGCGACGGCCGTGACAGAAAGGATTTTATTTTGCGTAACGGCTGGACGAGCAGATTGCCCGATGAACTTGTGGAGAAAAATACTCTGGCATTCATAAACGCCATAGAAAGATACCCCGTTGACGTTTTATGCCATCCGGGACATAGAGCTAAGGTTGACGGAAAGCGTCTGTTTGAATGTGCAAAATCAAACGGCTGTCATATAGAGCTTAACGAAAAGCATATAGAAACTCTTGAACCTATGTTAGACGTTGCAATAGCTAGCGGCGTAAAGTTTATATTGGGTAGCGATGCGCATAAAGTAGAAAACGTCGGAAGGTTTGACAGAGTTTTGAAAGCGGTTGAAAAATACAAAATTCCGCTTGACAGAATTGTCGGAATCGATTGTCAGTTTACGGTTAGGAAGAAATGAATTTTAAAGAACTTGTAATTGAAGAAATCTTATCCTCCTGCCCGAAGCAACTTTGTTGCGGAAGGGCTTTTTTGTCTGCCGTTTTAAGGACGGCGGGTAGCGTTGAATTGACTAAAAAGGGCATGAATTGCGTTATTGCAGTAGACAATGCAGGCATGGCCGAAAGAGTTGCGGAAATTATAAAAGATATTTACTTTACGGACGTAGAGATTGAAAAGAACAAAGTAAAAAGCGGAGTTAAGCGCGGAGAAGACGTTTTTATTCTTAAAATTCCGCAAGGAACAAGCAAAGAGATTTTGTCGGAATGCGGACTTATGACAATGGAAAACGAAAGTTTTTCTTCGTTTGTCAGAGGAGTACCTCAAAGCGTTGTTAAAAATTCCTGTTGTGCAAAAGAATATCTTAAAGGCTTGTTTTTGTCGTCCGGCAGCGTATACGTTCCGTCTACCACGGAGGGCGGACACAGCGGATATCATATCGAGTATCAATTGGTCGACGAAAAGGAAGCGGACGACGTGCTTGAACTTTTAAAACGGTTTGCTCTCACTTTTAAGAAAAGCGAGCGTGGAAACAACTTTTTGGTTTACGCTAAAGACAAAAACCTTTTGCTCGATTTTTTCAGAGTGTTGTCGCTAACCGAAACTTCGATCGAACTTGAAAAAATCATTGCCGACCGCGAACTCAACAACAGCATAAATCGTAACGTAATATGCGAGGCGGCAAATTTAGACAAGACGTTTGCGGCTGCCGCCAAACAGATAGTGGCTATTGAAGAGATGGATAAGGAGATAGGTCTTGAAAATTTGCCCGACGGCTTAAAAGACGTGGCGAACGCAAGATTGAATAATCCTACCGCCACTATGAGCGAGTTGGCGGAAATTCTCGGGATTTCAAAAAGCTGTTTGAATCATAGACTCAGAAAAATTATCGAAATGACGGAAGGAGAAAACGATGGAAAGTAAATTTGTCCATTTGCATTTGCATACGGAATACAGCTTGCTCGACGGCGCCGTAAGACTTGACCGAGTAGTCGGGAAAAAGCCTGACGGCGGAACTATTCATTCTTATCCGCTGAAAGAAGCGTTGCTTGCAGACGGACAGCAAGCGGTTGCCATAACCGACCACGGCAATATGTACGGCGTATATACTTTCGCTTCTACATTAAAAGGTAGCGGAATTAAGCCGATTATCGGAGAAGAGTTTTACGTAGCGCCCGATATGTACGATAAACGTACGGAGGTTTTACGCGCTCGCGACCATCTGGTTTTGCTTGCTAAAAACGAAATCGGATATAAAAATCTCATGTATCTTTCGTCCAAAGCTTTTGTAGACGGATTTTACCAAAAGCCGAGAATAGACCTCAAACTTCTCGAACAATATTCGGAAGGGCTTATTTGTACGTCCGCATGTCTTGCCGGAAGAATTCCGAGGTTTTTGCTCGCAAACGAATACGACAAGGCGAAAGAATATGCTTTAAAACTTAAATCGATGTTTGCGGAGGGAGATTTTTACATCGAACTTCAAGACCACGGTTTGCAAGAGGACAAATTCGTACTTCCTCAGCTTGTAAAGCTTGCCAAAGAAATAGGCGTAAAGGTTGTCGCTACAAACGACGTTCATTATATAAAGAGAGAGGACGCAGATATTCAGGATACTATGATGTGCGTTCAGATGGGTTGCAAAAAGACGGACGTCAACAGCGTACGTTTTGACAACGACAATTTTTATTTAAAATCCCAACAGGAAATGATCGACCTTTTCGACTGGTGCCCTGAAGCGATAGAAACGACGATAGAAATTGCGGAAAAATGCAATTTTGAATTTGTACTGAAAAGAAATTCTATTATTCCGAGATATACGAACGAAGAGATGAACGGCAGGGACGAGGCTCAGTATCTTCACGACCTTGCATATGAAAAAATACTTACGCGCTATCCCGAAATTACGCCTGAAATTAAAGAAAGGCTCGATTACGAACTTTCCGTCATAATCGAATGCGGATACGCAGGTTATTTCCTTATTGTTTGGGATTTCGTCAACGCCGCAAGAATGAGAGGAATTCCCGTCGGACCGGGGCGTGGCAGCGGCGTAGGTTCGCTTGTCGCTTATTCCATAGGGATAACGGACGTCGACCCGTTAAGATATAATCTTATTTTCGAAAGATTCTTATCGAAAGAAAGGGTATCGATGCCCGATTTCGATATCGACTTTTGTTATAACCGTCGCGGTGAAATTATCGATTACGTTACCGAAAAATACGGTAAAGACAACGTGTCGCAAATTATAGCATATTCGACGATGAGTGCCAAGGCGGCAATTAAAGACGTTGCCAGAGTTTACGACGTATCTTTTCAGGACGCAAACAATTGGGTTAAAGATTTGCCGAAGATGGGCAAACCGTTTATAGGCGAGTCGCTCGGGGAGTGGGGGAAAGAAGTTGTTCCCGCCTTTAAGGAGCTTTACGAAACCAATCCCGAAGCGAGAAAGGTTATAGATATTGCCAAAGGCTTGGAGGGTATGCCGAGACAGGTGTCCATGCATGCGGCGGGCGTCGTTATTTGTCCCGACCCGATTGTGGAACACGTACCGCTTCAAAGGAACGGAGACGACATAACCACGCAATTCGACAAAGGACAGATTGAAAGCGTCGGTCTTTTAAAAATGGACTTTTTAGCCTTGAAAACGCTCACCGACATAAACGAAGCGGAAAAGTATATTTATGAAGACAAGGGCGTAAAAATCGATTTCAACAAGTTAGGTTACGAAGACCCTGAAGTTTACAAGCTCATTGCAAGCGGCGACTGCGAGGGCGTTTTTCAGCTTGAAAGCAGCGGAATGAAACAGTTTATGGCGAAATTGAAGCCTGACAAACTCGAAGAAGTAATAGCGGGTATTTCTATTTTCCGTCCGGGGCCGATACAGTTTATGGACGACTATATAAGGGGGAAGAAAGACCCTGACAGCGTAAAGTACGCCCACCCGATATTGAAAGATATTCTCGGCGTTACCTACGGTTGTATAGTCTATCAAGAGCAGGTTATGCAGATTGCAAAAGACCTTGCAGGTTTCAGTTTCGGCGGAGCGGATATCATGAGACGTGCTATCGCCAAAAAGAAACTCGATATTTTGAACGAGAACAAAGCTTTGTTTATTCACGGCGGAGATATGACCGTATCGGGCGGCGTAGTGACTCACGTAGCAGGTTGCGTGGCAAACGGCGTTCCCGAAAGCGTTGCCGAGACTTTATGGAATCAGATTCTCGAATTTGCGTCTTACGCGTTCAACAAGTCGCATGCCGCGGCATATGCGGTTGTAAGCTATCAGACTGCGTATTTAAAAAGATATTATCCTTTGCATTTCATTATGGCTGTCGCAAACAACCGTATATCAAGCGCAGAGGAAGTTAAACATTACGTAAATTATATCAAAGACCTAGGATATGAGATTTATCCGCCCGATATAAATAAATCGTCGAAACTGTTTACCATCGAAGGCAACGGCATGCGATACGGTTTAAACGGAATAAAAAACATGGGCGAAGCCGCCATGGAAAGCATATTGAGCGAGCGTAAACAAAACGGCGATTATAAAGACATACGCGACCTGGTCAGCCGCAATCCCGAAATAAATAAAAGAATGCTTGAAAGTCTTATAAAGGGCGGAGCGTTGGATTGCTTTAATAAGACCCGTTCCACGCTTATAGCAAGCTATGAAAAAATCGTAGACAGCGAAATGTCTTTGAGAAAAAATACTTCCGCCAATCAGATTTCTCTGTTTGACGACCTTATAGAAGACGTTCCCGTAAATTATACCGAACTGCCTGAATACGACAAAGCGCAGAAGTTGCAGTTTGAAAAGGAAGTCCTCGGCATGTACGTATCGGGGCATCCGCTTGACGAATACAGAGGAAATACGGCGGGATTCAATTTTTCCACCGAAGATTTATTTGTGGAAAACGAAGACGAAGAGGGTAATGTTTCTTTGGTGGCGAACGGCGAACTCGAAGGTAAAGCCGTACGTTTCGGCGGAATTATAAGCAGCTTTGAAAAACGAATTTCAAAAAACAATACTAAGTTTGCGACGGGACGTATCGAAGATTTTACAGGAATTATAACTTTTGCCATGTTCGGAAAATCGTTTGAAAAAAATCAGGCGTTATTGCAGACGGAAGACCCTGTTATAATTTCAGGCAGACTTGATATGAAGGTCGAAAACGAACCTAAGCTTATTGTCGATTCTATTGAGCCGTGGGTTAAGACTCCTGTCGGCGAAACGAAGAAAGAAGAGCCGACGAAAAACGAAAGCGAAAGCGGCGTAAGCGTTCCGACGCTTTACTTAAGGGTTTACGACAAAGGATTGCTTGACGTAGTTATCAATTTCCTTAAAAGATTTTCGGGCAACACTCCTGTTGTAATCAAAACCGAGTTCGGAGGAAAGTCTCAGGCGTTGGCATTTAAAGGCGGCGTGGAACTTAGCGATGATTTTATCGTAAGGCTTAAAAATATTGTCGGGGAAACTAATGTAAAAGTGGTATGCAATAAAAAATAACTATTGACCTATTATTATAAAAATGGTATTATATAAATTAGTTTGAGACTGAATAGCAACGTTTGCTTTTTTTCAGTTTCGACGTTTACGGTGCATTAAATTTTTAGAGGTTATATATGAAAAAAGTTGCTATTTTAACAAGTGGCGGCGACGCACCAGGCATGAATGCTTGCGTCAGAGCGGCAGTGCGTTACGGTATCTATCGTGGGTATAAAACCTACGGCGTAGAAAGAGGTTATCGCGGACTTATCGAAGACGACATCTTCCAGATGTATCCTAGAAGCGTCAGCGATATCGTGCAGAAGGGCGGAACGATTCTTCACACGTCGAGATGCCCTGAGTTTAAAGATTACGACGTTCGCGCAAAAGCGGCGGAGAATCTTAAGAAAAGAGATATCGACAATCTTATCGTAATCGGCGGCGACGGTTCTTTGCGCGGCGGACTCGATATGTTCAACGATTTCGGTATCAACGTAGCAGGACTTCCTGGAACAATCGACAACGACCTTGCCTATACCGATTTCACAATCGGATTCGATACGGCGGTTAATACCGTATTATGGGCAATCAACCATTTAAGAGATACGAACACCGCTCACGAGCGTGTTTCTATCGTTGAGGTTATGGGCAGAAACTGCGGGGATATAGCTCTTTATGCAGGTCTTGCAGGCGGCTGCGAATACGTTCTCGTGCCTGAAATCAAAGTTGATTTTAAAGAAGTTGCCGAAAGCGTACAGCAGTCTACAAAACGCGGCAAAACGTCCAATATGATTGTTTTTGCCGAAGGCGCAGGCGATAAAACGGAACTTATTAAAACTATTAAAGAAATTACGGGTCGTACTCCAACCGTTACGACTCTCGGCCACATTCAGCGAGGCGGCGGCCCGAATATGGCGGATAGAATCCTTGCCGCTAAAATGTCTGTTCATGCAGTCGATTTGTTGTCGTCAGGCGAAGGCGCTTGGGCTGTCGGCATAAAGAACGGACAGATTATCGATATGGATTTAGCTAAGGCTCTTTCTATGAAGAAGGAAGTCGACAGCGAATTATATAAACTTACAAGAGCATTGAGCATCTAAAAGGAGAGGTAAATGAAAAATTTAGTCGGAGCTTGCATGTTCGGTCAGTCAGGCGGACCAACATCGGTAATAAACTCATCGGCTGCAGGCGTTTTCTGCGAAGCTTTAAAACAAAAAAACATCACGGAAGTATACGGGGCGGCTCACGGTATCAAAGGTATATTGAACGAAGAGTTCTACGTCATAAACGAAGAAGACCCAAAAGAACTCGAACTTATGAAATATACTCCGTCGTCGGCACTCGGTTCGGTCAGATATAAACTTAAAAACTACGAAGACGACCCGACCGATTATAATAGACTTCTTGAAGTTTTTAAGAAGTATAACATCAGATATTTCTTCTATAACGGTGGAAACGATTCGATGGATACTTGCAATAAAGTTTCAAAGTTTATGAAAAAATCCGGCTATGAATGCAACGTAATAGGCGTTCCGAAAACTATCGACAACGATTTGTTCGGAACGGACCATTGCCCGGGATACGGCAGTGCGGCTAAATATATTGCAACGACTTTGATGGAAATCAATCTTGACGCAAAAGTTTACGACACCGGTCTTGTTTGCGTAATCGAAGTTATGGGCAGAAATGCAGGTTGGCTTACCGCCGCTGCCGCTCTTGCCGGTTACAAAGGACTCGGGGCAGACCTTATATATCTTCCTGAAGTCGCTTTTGACGTCGATAAATTTATCGACGACGTAAAGGGCGTATGCGAAAAGAACGGTAATAAATGTATCGCCGTCGTCTCGGAAGGCATAAAGACCAAGGAAGGCAAGTACGTAGGCGAGTTCACCGCGTCAAGCACAGACCTTTTCGGGCACGCTCAACTTGGCGGCGTCGGCGCTATGCTTGCAAATCTTATAAAAGAGAAATTGGGCGTAAAAACCCGAGCAATCGAATTCAGTTTGATGCAACGTTGCGGCGCTCATCTCGCTTCCAAGGTCGACGTTGAAGAAGCGTTCGAAGCTGGGGCGGCTGCAGTAAGATTTGCCGTTGACGGCGAAACCGATAAGATGGTTATCTTTGAAAGACAACCGGCGAAAGAATATAAAATGAAACCTGTTCTTATGCCAATAGAGCAGGCAGCTAATACTGAAAAGACCGTTCCGCTCAGTTGGATAACTAACAACGGAACGGGACTTAGTCAGGAATTTATCGATTATGCACTTCCTCTTATTCAAGGCGACGCAAAAGCTCCTCTCGAGGACGGTTTACCAAGATTCGCTAAATTGAAAAAAGTGCTTGTCAATAAAAAATAAACTAATGAAAAGGCGGGCTACTTGATTTAATCGGTAGCCTTTTTAGGTGATTATGAGGAAAAGTAAAAAAGTAAGCGCGGCGGGCGCAGTGGAAACCACAGAGGCTTTAGCGGACGTGAATGCCGTAAAGTCTGAAGATAAGATTCCTACCGGCGAAAAAATTTGTTACGGTTTAGGAGCTATGATGGACGGTGGCGGCGTTGCGTTGATGTCATGCATTATGCTTAAATATATGACCGACGCTCTCGGCATAGCAGCTGCCATTGCCTCTACGATTATGATGCTTTCAAAAATCTGGGACGCTATCACGGACCCGCTTATGGGACTTATTTCGGATAATACCCGCGGTAGATGGGGCAGAAGAAAGCCGTATATGTTTGTAGGCGGTATTTTGCTTATAATCGCGCTTGCTTTGCTATTTGCGCCGATAAACGAGATGGGCATAACCGGTGCGGGAACGATAGCATGGATCTTGATATTTTATATAGTATGGAACACGTGCTCGACTATTACTCAGGTTCCTTATACTTCGATGGCGAGCGATATTTCTCCGTCGTATAAAGAACGTAACAACGCAAATACCGTAAAACTTGTTTTCAGCGCTTTGGCGTCGGGTATAGCATACGTCGTTCCTCTCGTTTTACTTGCATTGTATACCACGGACGACCAATATTCCTTCTTGCCGCGTATCGAAAACGGATACGTATTCTGGGTATTGATGATAGTTATTTTCGGAACGTTGTTCGGAGGCGGTTTGATTCTTTGCGGTTTGATTGCAAAAGAAAGAGTCAAAGCTCCTGCCGAAAAAGAGAAAATAACTCTCAAGAAGTTCTTGACGAGTTACGTAACGCCGTTTAAAAACAAGTCGTACCGTTGGCACATAATAATGTACGTTTCGGCGTTTACGTGCATGGATATTCTTTCTGCACTTGCCGCATATTATGCAACGGACGTATGGGCAGGCGTACCTTTCACCATCGGTTCGTTCAGCATGACTTTCAACTCTATGCTTATTGTAGCACCGCTTATGGTTGCGGCGGTTTTAGCGTTTCCGCTTGCAAGAGTGGTAATGGATAAGAAGAATAAACAGTTTGCTTTCAGAATGGGACTTCCGTTCTATATAATCGGCGGCATACTTCTTGCCGTTATGGACCCTGCATGGGCGCCACCTATAGTAGTTCCTATCATTGCTTTCCTTATGGGATTGGGCTTCGGCGGCGCGCAAATGATGCCATGGATAATATTCCCTGATACTCTCGATATCGCGGAAATGAAGACTGGAGAAAGACCTACCGGCAATTACAGCGGTATGATGACGCTTTTCAGAAAAGTTTCAGGCGCTATCGGCGTAGGTATGATAGGTTGGGTTTTGACGGCTGCTAATTATAAAGAAAGTATTGCGGGAGAAGAGGTCGTTCAACCTGAGAGCGCGCTCATCGCCATCAGATTGTTTATGGGTATTGCGATTGCGGCGCTTATTGCGATAGCTTTTCTTGCTTCTTTCAGATATAAGGTTACAAACAAAAAGCTTGACAGAGCAAGATACTTTATAGACCGTAAAGCCGAAGTGGGATTTGCAGGCTTTACGAAAGAAGAAAGAGTCGAATATTTAAATCTTTGCGACGAATTGTACGGCAAAGATAAAGACTCAATCGGCGACTACGACTCGATAGTCGGCAGAGTTGTTGAAATTGACGGTCAACCTGTCGAACAAATTGTAGGAAAGGAAAACGTAAATAACTGACGTTCTTTCTTACGTGCGGAAAATAGTACGCTGAAAGATTAACGCGAATAGCGGAAAACTTAAGGATAATTGCAAAGATAAATTGAAAAGATAAAACGAGAGCATACTTTTGCAAATCGAATTTAAATTTGCAATTCAAACGTAAATTAAAATTGTACGGCAAAAATGCCAATGCGATAAAAGTATATTTAAAGTATATTTATTATGAAGATTAAAGCAGAAGCAATAAAAAAAGATAACAGACTGACTCCGTTTGAAAAAGACGGAGTCAGCACGTTTACAAAACCTGCAGACAGAGATTTTGTTATTATGCAGATAACGGACGTCCATATCGGCGGCGGTTTTTTGTCTTCAAAAAAAGATAAAAAGGCTTTAACGGCTGTCAGAGATTTGATAAGCTATGCAAAGCCCGACTTAGTGGTCGTCACCGGAGACGTTAGTTATCCTATTCCGTTCAGTTCGGGTACGATAAACAATTTGCGTCCTGCAAAATGGTTCGGGTCCATGATGGAAAAACTTGAAGTTCCGTGGGCGATGGTATACGGAAATCACGATTGCGAGAGCTTTTCTACTCACAAAAAAAGCAAACTGAGCGCATATTACGAATCGCTAAAAAATTGCCTTTTTAAAAAGGGTAGTTGTAAAACGGGCGAAGGAAATTACGTCATAAGACTTGAAAACGCAGACGGCAGCTTAAATAATCTTCTTGTTATGTTCGATTCTAACAGCTATGAAACGTCGAGTTTCTTTTCAGGTTTCGACACGGTGCATCAAGACCAGCTTGATTGGTATGAGGGCGAAGTTAAAAAGCATTGCGTAAACGGCGAGCCGCAACTTGTTTTCCAACATATTCCGTTAAGACAATATCGCACGGCATGGTGGAAATTGCAGGAAGGCGACGAAAGCGTAAAGTATCATCTTGGCGCGGTATGCGAAAAGGACCAGTATTTCGGCATACCTAGCCGTGAGGGCGGCGAATTCGATTGTTTGCTTAAAAACGGAGCAAAGGGCGTTTTTGCAGGTCACGACCACCTAAACACCGTTTCGTTGACTTATAAAGGTATAAGGCTGACTTACGGCATGAGTATCGACTATCTTGCTTATATGAAAATAAGCAAAGTAAAAAATCAACGCGGCGCGACTCTCATAAACGTTCGAGGCGACGGAACGTTTGACGTTTCTCTTTTGCCTTTAACGACGGTCAGAGGCGAAGAAAAGGGCGGCAGATTGCGTTTTAACAACGACGGGAAAGAAGAATAAAATAAATTGACGTATAAATAGCCGTAAAGCCGCGAGCGTATACGCTGTCTGTTTAAAATTTTTGCAAACGATAAACAAGAAATGCAGGTTAAATCCTTTTTAAAGTCGTTTAAACGTTTAACGATAAAAGCGGTTGAAAGAAGATAACGTATATTTGTATTTAATTTTTTAAATATAATTTTTAAATATAAATTAGTTCAAAAAAGCGTGCTAACTTTAAATAAGGATATAAATAACTGAATTTTTATTTGTTGAATTGAAATTATTAAATTGAAATTTCTAAATTGAAATTATAAATTTTTAATTTTTTTATTTAAATAATAAAATCTAATATTTAATAAAAACTAAAATTAAATATTTTAAAAATTATATTTGAATATTAAATTAAAAGCGACGTTTAATTAACGTCGCTTTAAGTTTAATTTGCAAATCAGAATTTTAAATCAAAATTTTTATGTTTTAAAAACTAAATCGTTATTTTAATACTTTTAAAAACTAACCGTTGAAATTAATTTCAGCATAAGCCACAACTTTTAAGGAATTTATCAAATGCAGCCTGACCCTTTTCATCGTTTTTAAATACGCCGGTTGTTTCCAATATCGTTTCACAGGCAGAGTTGATGGCATTGACGACTACGTCCTGAGCGCGTTCCGGACTGAGGTTGACGCCGTTGTCCTGAACAAGCTGTGCTATCATCGAAAGATGTTTTGAAAGCGGATTCTTCTCATCGGAAAGAGCTTTAAAGTCAAGAGGAGTTTTACCTGTAAGAATGTCTTCGATTTGAGCGGCTTCGCCCGCCAGTCTGCCCGGCAGAATGAAGAGTCCCATGGCTTCGATTATTCCGATAGATTCTTTTTTGATGTTATGAAGATTTTCGCTCGGATGGAAAAGGCCGAAAGGACGTTCTTTTGTCGTAAGGTTGTTGCGTAAAATAAGCGCAAAACTGTATTCGCCGTTGTCGTTTATCTGAAGAGTAGGGGTAATCGTGTTATGTTCAGTTTTCGCTCCGTTTTCGTCGGTATATGCAATTATATCCACCGATTCGTCCGTATAGTCTTTCCATACCGAATGAATGATGTCGGCAACCTTTACGGCGTCCGCAGCGTTTGCAGATTCGATTTTCACGACGGAGTTATACCAATCCAGAATGGAAACGTTGACGGTCGGATAACCTTCCATTTTGTAATATTTTCTTGATTTTGCATTGAGCATAGGCAGAACTTTACTGCCGCCCTGATAATGGTCGTGTGCTAAGATACTGCCGCCGACGATAGGCAAACCTGCATTCGAGCCGATGAAATAATGAGGGAAGAGCTTGACGAAATCGACCATTCTTTTGAAAGAATTTATGTCGATATACATAGGGCGGTGTTCTTCGCTGAAAGCTATTGCGTGATTGTCGAAATAGACGTAAGGCGAATATTGCATAAACCAATTTTCACCGTTAAGTTCGATAGGAATTGTGCGGAGCGTCTGACGTGCAGGTTTGGACGCGTTTCCCGCCCAACCTACGTTTGACGGACAGAGCATACATTTAGGATAGCCTGAATTGCAAAGCTTTGCACGCTTGACTTCTTCGGGGTCCTTTTCCGGTTTGGAAAGGTTTATAGTGATTTTAATTTTTCCGAGTTTGCCTTCGAATTCCCATTTAATATTTTTATCTATATCTACTTTTCGGATGTAATTCGATTTTGTACAAAAATTAAAAAACCAGTCGGTACTTGCTTTAATTCCGTTTTGCGCCGCTATGTCGTCGAAAGTTTCGATAACTCTTGACGGAGTCGGCGTGACTATACCCATAATTCTTGTTTCGAAAAGCAATTTGTCACGTTGGTCGCAGAGCTCGTTCTTTACGGCGTATTCAGTCATATCGTCCAGAATCTCCTGCAAAGGCGCGACGCAAGTTTCGCCTTCGAACGGTTCGTCGAGCCTAAAGAGGTCAAGAAGGTAATTTCTTGCAAGCATTACGTCGTCTTCTAAAAAATTGAGATTCTTTTGCGAGTAAATGAGAAGTTGTTCAATGCGTTCTTTTATTTCCATGTTTCACCTGAATAATAATAAAAATGTCTTGAATAAGTGTTTGCAAAAAGTATTGCAAAATTTACCTTGTATGGTATAATCTATACATAATATTATACATTGCCGAGGGGCTCATGACAACTGTTAAACAAGAAAAATATTTTGACAATTTCGAAACGGACAAGATTTTAAAAAATTTATATGGCGAAAACACCCCTGAACTTGAATTGAGACTTAATAGTTTAATCGATACGTTCAAAAAGAATTTCGGATTGACGGGAAAAGCAATGATTTTTTCTTCACCGGGCAGAATCGAAATATGCGGAAACCATACCGACCATAATCACGGCAAGGTTATGGCGGCGGCAGTCAGCGTCGACATTTTGGCGGTGGTTGTTCCGACGTCGGATAACGTCGTATCGGTTGACAGCGACGGTTATCCGAGAATGACGGTAAATCTCGAAGATATAGCCTTCAAAGAAGAAAACAAAGGCACTTCTTTTGCTTTAATTCAAGGCGTGGCAGATTATTTCGTTTCTCACGGATATAACGTTGGCGGCTTCCGTGCCGCTTTTACGAGCCGAGTCCCTAAAGGAGCGGGCGTTTCTTCTTCCAGCGCTTTTGAAGTGCTTGTCGGAGAAATATTCAACGTCCTTTACAACGACGGAAAAATTTCGGCAATGGAAAAAGCAAAAGCTTCGCAATATGCCGAAAACAGATATTTCGGAAAACCTTGCGGATTGATGGATCAGGCGGCGATTGCTTTGGGCGGCGTCAATCTCATTGATTTTAAAAATACGGACAATCCTGTCGTCGAGGCTGCGGCGTGGGAAAATAACGAACTCGATATTTTTGTAATAAATGCAGGCGGCGACCATAGCGACCTTGTAGCGGATTATGCGGGTATTTTAAACGATATGAAAAACGTCGCTAAGTTTTTCAGCGTGGATTGTCTGAGAAAAACTACAAAAGCCGAAGTGTTGAAATTTGCGAATACGTTAAGAGAAAAAATAAGCGGAAGAGCGGTTTTAAGAGCGTTGCACTTTTTCGAAGAATGCGACAGAGTCGACGAAGCGCTTTTGGCTCTTAAAAAGGACGATTTAAAAGGTTTCCTTGACGTTATAAATCGTTCGGGCGATTCTTCATGGAGAATGTTGCAAAATCTTTATCCGCCGTGCGACGTCGAACAATATCTTCCTTTTGCGATAACCGTATGTAAAGAAACAGGTCTTTGCGAAGCGGTAAGAGTACACGGCGGCGGCTTTGCCGGTACGATTCTTGCTTTTGTCAAAAAAGAGAACTCGGCTGAATTTAATGCCGTCACGTCAAATATTTTCGGCGCCGATTGTGTTTTTAAATTGACCGTAAGAAAAGACGGTGCGACTAAAGCGGCAGAGGTAGAATTATGAATATAGCGTTTGCTAACTTGGCGGCGGAAGCTTTCAGAATAGGAAATTTAAGCATAGAATGGTACGGCATCATTTTGACGCTCGCCATGTTAAGTTGTCTGGTGTACGGATTGTTCGAAGGACACAGAATCAATTTGTCTAAAGACGACGTTTTAGAGTTGTTCTTATGGATAATTCCGCTTGCAATAGTGTTTGCAAGGTTTTTTTACGTCATCGTTCGTCCGGAAGAATATTTCCCATGGCACAGTTGGGCGGATTTTGTGCATGCGATTGCTATCTGGGAAGGCGGCATTACGATTATCGGCGGACTCATCGGCGGTATTCTCGGCGGCGTAATTTTCTGGTTCAGACATCGCGACAAATGTACCATTCCTCAACTCATCGATATGATTGCTCCAACGCTTTTGCTTGCTCAGTCGTTGGGACGTTGGGGAAATTTCGTCAATCAGGAAGCATACGGACTTGCCGTACCGGCAGGATTTCCGCAAGGACTTCCTTTCAGCGTGTATATCGATTATTGCGGCTCGTCTCTTTGCACTTGCGGCGGAGCGGGCGGATGGCATTACGCAACCTTCCTTTACGAAGCAATATGGACGTTTGTCGGGGCAATTATTTTCTACGTCATCTGGCGTAAAAACAAAAAGTTCCCGGGTATATTAGGATTTTTATATCTTTTCTGGTACAACCTTATAAGGGCGTTGCTCGAATATTTAAGAATAGACGCCGTACCGCAGACGCAGATTCTCTGCTACGTTATCTTCCCGTTGTCTCTTGCTTTAGGCATAGTTTACGTTGCGTTTAAATCTATACACGATAACGTTAAGAAGAAAATCGATAACGGAGAAGAAGTCGATAAAAATAAAGCCGATTATAAAATATATAAATTCGTTGCGTTTGTATGGAAAAAAATCAGTCTCAACACCATAGGCAAGCCTATTGTAGATGAAGACAATATTATTGTCGATGATATGAACGGTTCGGTTATCAAAGAGTATGCAAGTTTCGAAGAGATGAAAGAGGCTGAAAAATCCGAAGAAAATCAAGGATAGATATTGTCGCAAAGAATAAAGTTACGCAATAGACGACGATAATTACGATAGGACAAAACAAAATCGTTTAAAAGCGGCAACGCTACAAGTCGTCAGAAGATTTACTATTTCGATAAGCTACGATTTTGGTTTTCTATAAAATAAAAGCAGACGTTTAAATCGCGTTAACTTTATAAAATCGTGTAGACACTTTCTGAATGGTTTCAAAGTTTCAAATAGAAATTTAAAATGAATCGTTCAGATGAATCGTTAAAAATATCCTTTAACGGAAGATTAATAATGGAAAAAGAAGATTAATAAGGGATAAAATTAAAAGCATAAAACTGCTATTACATTGAAAACGGTTATGACCGTTTTAATCGGTATAGTTGCTAAAAGATACAAAACAGATATTTCGGCTTTTAGTCGGCATATTCGGAAATGAAGGTGAATATGAGAAACTTAACGTTATTGACGGATTTTTATGAACTGACGATGATGAACGGCTATCTTAAATGCGGTACCGCAAACCGTAAAGCCGTTTTCGACGTTTTTTACAGGGGCGTGGGCGGATTTTCTTATGCCGTTGCGGCAGGACTTGACCAAGTTATAGATTATATCGAAAATCTCCGTTTTGACGATGAAGACATCGAATATTTAAGATCGCTCGGAACTTTTGACGAAGAGTTTTTAACGGCGCTTAAAAATTTTAAGTTTACAGGCGATATTAAAGCTATTCCTGAAGGTACGATTGTCTTTCCGTACGAGCCGCTTCTGACGGTAACCGCAACTCTTTTCGAAGCGCAACTTCTCGAAACCGCGGTATTGACCTTTATCAATCATCAGACGCTTATCGCTACGAAGGCATTAAGACTTTGCGAAAGCACAAAAGCGCAGATTCTTGAATTCGGACTCCGTCGCGCACAAAATGCCGACGCAGGAATTTACGGAGCAAGAGCGGCGTACATCGGCGGTTGCCGTTCGACGTCAAACGTTCTGGCAGGCAAGATGTTCGATATTGCCGTAAAGGGAACTCACGCTCACAGTTGGGTTATGTCCTTCCCGGACGAACTTACGGCTTTTCGCAAATATGCCGAAATTTATCCCGACGGTTGCTTATTGCTTGTAGACACTTACGACACGTTGAAGTCGGGCGTTCCTAATGCCATTAAAGTTTTTGACGAACTTAAAGCCAAAGGATATAAACCTTTAGGCATACGCCTTGACAGCGGCGACCTTGCTTATTTATCTAAAAAGGCAAGAGCGATGCTCGATGAAGCAGGGCACAGCGACGTCAAAATTTTTGCGTCGGGTGATATTGACGAAGACGTTTTGCTTGCGTTAAGCACTCAGGACGCAAAAATCGATATATACGGAATAGGAACAAGACTTATTACAAGTTATACGAATCCTAGCCTCGGCGGCGTTTATAAACTCGCCGCAATGGAGGATAACGACGGCAAACTGTCTCCAAAAATCAAAGTGTCAAACACGCCTGCAAAGATTACAAACCCTGGTCTTAAAAAGGTTGTAAGAATTTACGATAAAGACAACATGTCGGCGGCGGATTTAATCTGTCTTAATGAAGACAAATTCGATACGACAAAGCCGCTTACGATTTTCCACCCTGAACAGATTTGGAAAAAGACAACTTTTGAAAATTATAAAGTCGTAGACCTTATGGTGGATATATTTAAAGACGGAAAACTTGTTTACGACAGACCTGATTTACATTCGATAGGAAGACATTTAGACGAAGAGGTAGCTTCTTTTTATCCTGAATATCTCAGAGTTATCAATACGCAAGAATATAAGGTCGATTTGTCGCAAAATCTCTACGACTTAAAGCACGATATTCTTTTGAATAAACATTAAACATATATCGGTAAAACTCGACAAAAGAAATTAAAAACTTATTTATTTAAAAATTGCAAAAACGCTGTCTGTGATACATCATATAGATAGCGTTTTTTAATGAGGTTTTTTTATGAAGGCGAACAATTCCGGGTTAAGTTTTACTATAAGCAAAAAGGGATACGCAATCGATGAAGTAGATAAATATATCAGGGATAGAGAATCCTTTTATGAAAAGCAACTGTCCGAACAAAGGGAAAGGATTTCGGCTTTAAAATCAAAGAATTATGAATTGGAAAATCAGGTAGCGGATTATGCCGAACAGGAAGACGAAATAAAAAAGTCCATTGTGTCTGCAAACGAAAAGGCAAACGAAATGACGCTTGACCTTAAACTTCAATACGCTATGGAAGTGGAAAGGTTAAAGATTTTTCAGGCAAAGTGGACGAACGCTTATGAAGAATTAAAAGAAAGATATCATTTCAGTAAGGACGCTTTAAATCTTGAAAGCGTCGTAACGCAGACGGCTCTGGAGCTCGAAGAAATGTTGAACCGTGATTTTTCTCTCGAAAAAAGCGGTACGGGCGGCGAGATGGAAAGGCAATTTAAAGGAGAAGTCAAACGACTTAAAAGCGAAGACAGCGACATAGCCGAATTGTTTGAAAAACTTAAAGATGAAATAAGAAAAGCCGCAAAAGAAAAGGAAGCTGCAGCCGATACGGAAAAAGGATTTAAAATGGAAGACGTTTTACGTCCCGAAGAACCTCTTGAAGAGATTTGCAAATCGCTTGGAATAAGCGGTTCGAAAAGAGTATAAATCAAAGGGGCGTTATGAGCGAAAAATATATTATAAATTGTGCCGAAGACGAGTATTTGTTATTCGACGGCAGGATATCTTCAAAAACTTTTACCTTTGAAGCTGACGGTTTAGAACACTTAATCAGCTGTTTTCCTTTGGGAAAGGGCGTGCCTAAGAGCGCTAAAATAAGCACGGCAACGAAAGAAATATACGGCGATATTTTCGTAACCAGATGGGGCGGTGGCGTATACGAACTCAGTTTTAACCGTGACAGTCTGAATAGATTTAAAGAGTTTCAGGCGGTAGCGGAAGCTAGGGGAAAGCATAACGGAGTAATTCACACGGCAACGGCGTTCAACGATGAAACGCAAAAACTTTTGATTTCTAACGGCACGTCGAACGTAATTTACGATTTTGGCCGTAAACCGGATAAAACCCATATCGATATAACTCAGTTGAGTTTCGGGCTTATGTTTATCGTTACGGGATATACCGAAGGCGGACAATTTTTGCTTATTGCTTTAGCGGAAGATAACTATAAATTGCTGTTTATGGGCGAGGCAGACAGTATAACGTTTGGCAAACGTTCATTTGTTACGAGAAAAAAGCTGAACGATATGTTGGGACGAATTATCGTTGAAGAATACAGCTTTTTTGAAGATTTGAGGCAGTTTAAAATCATTTCAAGAAGTTACGATTATGAAAACGACAGGGAGTACGTACCTATGTTGGTACCGTATCTGCTTTTGGAAGCGGTGATGTCAAAAGATTTGGTAAAGGCGCAAACTTATCTCGCTTCTGATCTGAACGCAGAAATGCTTACCGAATATTTAGGGGAATTTTCAAGCGTAGAATTTCCTAAATATCGCAATGACGGCGAAGAGATTGTAGCCGTTATGGTGAACGAAGGTAAGAACGAAAAGTATGCAAGAGAATTTCAGTTTGAAGTTTCGGACGGATTAGTTGTAAACGTAACTGAAGTAAAAAACGGGGCAAGGGTGCGTTTAAAGAATTTATTCAGTGCGGCAACGGCGTCTTAATGGCGACCGTTTTTTAAAGAGTTCGAATTGAAACGATAACGACTATGAAATTAACGTTCAGAATCCAAATGCAAAAATTTGCGTGCTTACAAAACGCAATCGTAAAGTTTTATTGCAAAAGCTATTAACTTAATCGACAAAATAGACGACAAAAACCGAGTTGAAAAGTACGACTTAAGCGTAAAAAACAGACGTTTAAGGTGTGATTATCTTTATTTTAAATGGAAGTATAAAAAAATTTGCAACTATTTAAATTGTCTTTTTGTAAGCGTATTTGCAAAACTCAGAACATATTTGCAAACTATATTCAAAACTATATTTTAGTATTTTTATTGAAAATGATTTTTTGTTATGTTATAATTTCCAAAGGGGTGAAATTATGACGGAAGAAAACAATATCGTCGCAGAAGTCGAAAGCGAAAAAAGCGATAGAAGCGACAAACTTTCTTTAAGAAATCTTATTATGTTTCCGCTTGGCGGAGTAGGCCGCGATTTTTTATACGCGCTTTTTAACGGCTATCTTTTAACTTATATCCTGTTTACTAAAAACGTAACCGACGCTCAATTCGCTTCAGTTAGCATTATTATAATATGTGCCAGAATTTTCGACGCATTCAACGACCCGATTATGGGCGGTATCGTTGAGAATACAAGGACGAAATGGGGCAAGTTTAAACCGTGGATTTTAATCGGCGCTTTGCTTACCGGCGGAGTTGTCGTCGCGATTTTCTCCGTACAGCTCAGCGGTTGGACGTTTATAGGTTTTCTTGCCGTAATGTATTTTCTTTTCAGCATTACCTTTACTATGAACGATATTTCATATTGGGGCATGCTTCCTTCTCTTACGAAAAACGAGCATGAAAGAGGAAAACTTACTTCGCTTACGCAACTGTTTTCTTCGGCAGGTAGCGGACTCGTCGGTATAATCGTTCCCGTACTTACGGTAGGGCAATTCGCAATAGGCGGTAGCGCCGTTACGGGATACGCGGTATTTTCGGTTATGGCGGCGGTGCTCATGATAGGTTTTCAATTGTTCACCGTTTTGGGCGTAAAGGAACAGCCGCTTCCGCCTATCGAAGCTAAAGCGCCTAAAAAGGGACTTAAAGACATGTTTAAGGTCATTTTTAAAAACGACCAGTTGCTTTGGGCAGCGCTTGTAATGCTTATATTCAATATAGGCACGAACGTTGTCGGCGGCGGATTAAGTTTAAGTTATATTTATTTTGAATTCGGCTATAACGGAATTCTTACCACGCTTTTCGGCATAGTTTTTGCCGTGGTTTCCGTTTTGTTTACGGTATTCTATCCGTGGCTTATCAAGAAATTCGGCAGAACGAAACTTATGTATGCTACCGGTTTTTCAATTATAGGCGGCTATCTTCTTATGATGCTTTTCGGTCTTGTTCTTCCTTCCGACCCGTGGATTGTTAAGTTCGTGCTTATGGCTATTTGTAACGGTATAGTCGGTTTCGGACAGGGCTTTTATACTATTATGCTTATTTATATGGCGGATACCGTCGAATATAACGAGTGGAAGACGGGCAGACGTGAAGAAGGACTTATTTTCTCAGTCCGTCCTTTTACGGCAAAAATGGGTTCCGCTTTGATGCAGTTTCTCGTTATGCTCGTGTATCTTATCGTCGGCGTTACAAATTATACCAATCAGATTTCCGACCTTGAAAATCAGGCTTCGAAGGGAGTGATAAGCGAAGCGGTCAAATTGGAAGGCATACAGAATATTATTAGTTCCGTGCCCGAAAGCAGAACGATGGCATTGCTCTGCTGTATGTGTCTTATTCCCGTTGTGTTTTTGATTGTCGCAATTATAATTTACAAAAAGAAATGCATTATCGACGACAAGTTTTATAAAAAGATGCTTTCAGACATCGAAAATCACACGTCCCCTGCATACGTTAACGGCATTATTACCGAAGAGGCAATAATTCCGCAAAATAAAGAAGTAGCTTTTGAAGAAGAAAAATTGACAGATAATAAATTATCGGTTGAAAACGGAGATACTTTACTTGACGATAAATCAAATGATGCATAATTTGAATAGTTTGCGACGGAACTATCTTAACGGGCTGTTTTGGAAGTTTACGATTTAATACGGATTTCATTTAACGTATGAATATCATTTGTTATTAAAATTTCTTTACAAGCATAAATTAACTTTTATCGTTTTTTGCTTTTTGAACTTAGCTTTTATCTGACGAAAGTTTGTTTTTTAAACAAATTGAACGCATAAAAAGTCGAACGCAAATTTTATAAAATTGAGGAGCAGTATTGCTCCTTTTTTGTTTATGGTTTTATTTTTAATACGATATTTAATTTATTTTATTGGACAATAATTAAGGCGTTAACAGGAGGAATGATGAATCCATTAAAAGAGAGAGCAAAAAATTTAGACAGTTTGTTTATGCGTATGGATAAGACGTATGTCAAACCGTACGACAAGAACGAAGTTGACCCTTATAGTAAAACGAGAGTTATTTTGATGAACGGTACTGAGTTTGAACAGGTATGGTTCACTCACGGTTGGAGCAGACACGAAATCAATCAGGATCTCCGTCGCGACCTTGCGGTTTTGAGAAAACTTGAACAGCAACAGCAAAAATTAATTGCTTGTTTAAAGCCTGTCGATGAAACTATACTTGAATCGACGATAGGGTACGAGCAATTGGCAGTTGACCTTACCGCCTGCATGGCGAGAACGGAAAAAAACGTCGGCGTAAAAGAACAATTGGATTTTGCGCTATTGGAAGATTTCGACCATTTGTACAGATATGCCGACCTTTTGGAAATGGATATGGGCGTTAAAGCCGAAACTCTGGTTGGCGGATATACCGATATTATGCCGGGACGTCCGACGATTTCCGAACACCGTCATCCGTTGGACGCAATAAGAAAACCGATCAATTCTTCAGCGGACATTTTGACCAAGTTGCACGTCAATATTATAACTGCCGCAGAACAGCAGACGATGAACTATTATATGAACGTAGGCAGTTTTTACGGAAACGACCTCGGCAGAAAACTTTATGCGGAAATTGCCATGATCGAAGAGCAACACGTTTCGGAATACGGTTCGCTTTTAGACCCTAATTGCACAATGCTCGAAAGCCTTGTTATGCATGAATTTACAGAATGTTATCTTTATTATTCGTGTTATCAGACGGAAAAGTGTTTAAATCTTAAAAAGGTATGGGAAATGATGTTCGAACAGGAAATATCTCATCTTCATTATGCAATAGGATTATTGCAAAAATATGAGAAAAAAGACGCAGAAAGCGTCATAGGCAACGGAGATTTTCCGCAACTGTTAGATTTTGAATCTAATATCGACTACGTCAGAAAGGTTATGAAAGCAACAGTGGAGAACACGGCGGAAAAAGAAAAAATAGTATCGGTAAAGTCTTTGCCAAAGGATTCGAGATTTTTCACTTATCAAGAGCAAATAGTCGGCTTACAATGCGACGTGGCTTCGCATGAAGTTATAGATAAGTATATTGAATTAAACGGTGAGGATTATCGATGGGAAGCGGCGCCGCACCCGATTGATTGTTTGAAAGACAGACAAACGGACAACACAACGCTTGGCAGACAAGCATAGTATAAAGAGAGCCTAAGCTCTCTTTTTTATTGCTTAATTGTCTAAAGTGTGCTAAATTATGTCTGATATGTATTTTATTCTTGCCATTGTTTACATAACTTTTATATCTTTAGGGCTTCCCGATTCCTTGTTCGGAGTCGCTTGGCCGGTTATGCATTCCGATTTGGGAATGCCCGTCAGTTATGCTTCGATAATCTCGATAATTACCGGTGTAAGCAGTTGCGTTATGAGCCTTTTAGCCGGTATGCTTATAAAGAAAGTGGGTACGAGCAGACTCACTTTTGTTTCCGTAGTTCTTACGGCATGCGGACTTTTAGGCACGCGGTTTGCCGACAATCTCTGGATGCTTATTATATTTGCCATTATGCTTGGAATAGGCGCCGGGGCGGTAGATACCGCTTTGAATTATTACGTTTCAAACAACTATAAGGCAAAGCATATAAACTGGTTGCATTGTTTCTGGGGCGTTGGCGTTGTAATAAGTCCGCTTGTTATGTCGCCGTTTCTTCAAACGGGAGATTGGCGCAGCGGATATACGACCATTGCAATTATTCAGTTTGCGATAGCGTTTATTATTTTATGCTCTTTGCCGTATTGGCGGAAGATAGAAAAAAAGCAATTCCTTGTGGCGGAGAGCCAAGAGAAAACGACACAAAAAATCGGTTTTTTCGGTATTCTTAAACGTAAAGGAGTAAAGTCGTCGATTTTGCTTTTTTCTTTTTACTGTTCGATGGAGTTTTTAATGATAACTTGGGGCGCAAGCTATCTCGTAAATACGAAATCGATTACCGCGGCGTTAGCTTCAAATTTAATGACGCTATATTACGGCGGCGTAATGCTAGGAAGACTACTCAGCGGATTTTTGACCGTGAGACTTCGAGACAGGCAACTAATATGGGCGGGAGCATTTATTTCTCTTTTCGGAATTGTCATTCTTGCATTGCCGATAGGTATTTATTCCGTTGTGGGATTGTTTTTAGTGGGATTCGGTTTCGGCCCTATTTTCCCGAGTGCGTTGCATGCTACGAGTTATCGTTTTAAAGGCGAAGTGGCTTCATATCTCACCGGTTATCAGTTGGCGTTCGGATACGGAATAGGTTTTCTGTCGCAACTTGTTTTCGGATATTTAACGCCGTATATAGGTTTTGACACTATGCCGCTTTGGATGATAGTATCCGGCGTGCTTATGATAATAACGCTTATAAGAATAGACAGGGATATGTCGAAACAACGAATAAACTTTCTCGATTAACAGGGAAAATTATGATTTTAAAATCAAATTTTGATTTAAAATTTAAATATAGAATTTTCGATACTGCTGAGCTACGGTAGCGTAAAAAAGTAGATGAAAATTTGTTCTTAAAATTTGTAAATTAGATTTTATAAAACCGTCGTAGCGTTTAGTCGATTTATCGGGAAAGTCAAAATCGGGCGAAGACAGAACTGAAAACCAAGTAGTTGATTAAAAAATGATTCGGAAATTAAAATACAAATCGAAATTAAACGAATCGAAAAAACACAAATTGAAATTTAAGCAAATCGAATTTAAACAAATCGGAACCGAAATATAAGTAAACTAAAATATAAATCGAAATTTGAACTAAAAAGTTAAATTAAAAATAAAAAGCTGATATGAAAGTTGAATTGTTATCTCCCGCCGGAGATTTTGAAAGTTTAAAGGCTGCAGTTAATTGCGGAGCGGACGCCGTCTATTTAGGAACGGGCGATTTTAACGCAAGGGCGAAAGCGGAAAACTTTGACGGCGACGAATTGTTAAAAGCCGTTGAGTACGCTCATTTAAGAGGTGTGAAAGTTTATCTGACGGTAAACACACTCGTTTTTAACGATGAGTTTGATTCGCTTTACCGTTCGGTAAAAAAAGCCGTAGACTTTGGCGTAGACGCTTTTATAGTTCAGGATTTGGGAGTCGCGCGTTTTTTGAGAGAGAGCTTTGACGGAATAGAATTGCACGCAAGTACGCAACTTGGAATCCACAACCTTGCCGGGGCGGAAATTGCTCAGAAAGCAGGCTTTAAGAGAGTAGTCTTGTCAAGAGAAACGAAACTGGAAGATATACGCAAAATTAAGGAAAATACAAATCTTGAAATAGAGTTTTTCGTTCAGGGCGCTTTGTGCTCGTCTTTTAGCGGAAACTGCCTTATAAGCAGTTTCAAAAGCGGTGACAGCGGAAATAGGGGAAGGTGCGCACAGCTTTGTCGTTTGCCATATTCCGTCGGCGATAAAAGCGGATACCTGCAATCGACAAAAGATTTATGTCTGATAAACAGTTTGCAAACGCTGTCCGACGCAGGCGTAATGAGTTTTAAAATCGAAGGACGATTGAGACGAAAAGGGTACGTGGCGATAGCGACAAGGGCATACAGAAAAGCCATAGACGGATTATGCGACCGCAACACTTTAAAAAACGAATTGGCAAGGGCATTTTCCAGAGGCTTCAACGAAACCGCATATCTTTACGACAATTACGGCAAGCTGAATATTTCGATCAATAATCATCAGGGCGTCAAAATCGGAAAACTTGACGCCGTAACGCCTTTCAAACAACTTTATAGACTTGAAATTTCTTCCACTCACGAAATTGCCGTCGGCGACGGTTTGAAGTTTTTTGATAAGGGCAAGGAAATTGCAAGTTTAGGCGTTGGCTCGGTTGAAAAAAAGAACGGAAAATATTTCATTGTTTCCGCTAAGTCTGCTACAAAAGGTAGCGATGTTTATTTGACGCTTGACAGCAAACTTGAAAACGACGCTCTGTCAACCGTAAAGGAAATACCGCTTAAAATCGAATGCGTAGCAATGAGCGGGCGAAAGCTATTTGTCAAAGCTACAAGCGGACGTTGCGAATGTGAATATGAAAGCGACTTTATTCTTGAAAAAGCAAAAAATCAGGCTTTAGATAAAAAAGACTTTATCGAAACTTTTCAAAAAAGCGAATTTACTCTCACCATGCTCGAATTGCAAACGGACGGCGTATTTATGGCCAAGTCGGTTTTGAACGAGTGCCGAAGAAAGGTTATAGATGAGTTGAAGAAGAAAATACTTAACCGATTTAAAAAGAACGTCAAAGAAAATACGGCTTTTGTAGATAATACGCTATCGGCGGTAAACGTTCGTAACGGCGGCGGAAACCGTGCTAAAAAGAGAATTATCGTCGTTTCAAATCGTGAAGAATATCTTGCCGTGAAAGGCGAGGAAGCCGTTTTTGCCGTATCGCCCGTTTCATATTTTGAAAAAGACGTATCCGACCTCTTGGACGATTATAAAATAGGACTTTGCTTGCCGATTGTTGCCGAGCAAAGAGAAATCGAAAAGATTGAGCAGCTTGTTTTAAAAAGCGATTTCGTTATAGCTAACAACCTTTGGGGGCTTAAATGGGCAGGCAAGGTCAGGACGATTGCAGGCGTCGGGCTTAACGTATTGAATAACGTCGCAATCGACGAATTGAAAAAGTTAAACGTTTCCGATTGTATAATGTCGCTCGAAATGCACGAGAACGGTTTTAATTGCTCGGATGAATATTTTTATTCGTTAGGTAATCCTACGCTTATGAATTTCGTGTACTGTCCTTTTAAGGAATTGTACGGAAAGGGCGAAACCGATTGCAATAAGTGCAGGTACAAAAAAATCGCATACAAAGACGCAAAAGAAAACGGTTATGCTTTAAGGCGGATAAAGTGCGATAAATGCCGATTCGAGCTGCTTGGAAATCTTATTAACTCCGTAAACAAGCATGCTATGAACGAATATATCGATTTGCGAGGACTGACGGCTAAGGACTTGCAATTTGCTTTGGAAGGCAAACAGATAAGCCCTGATGAAAATACGGGAAAACTTAAACGCAAAATAAAATAATTTTTTGTAGCCTTATATAGGCAATTTAAACCGATAAACCGTTTACCGCAAATAATGTTAAAATTGGTATTGTATTTTATATCCAACAATGTTATCATTAACTCATAGGGTGAAACGTGAGATACTTATTTTTTGATATTGAATGTTGTAACGGCAAAAACATTTGCAGTTTCGGTTACGTGATTACTGATGCAGAGTTTAACCTACTACAAAAAGAAGATATAATTATAAATCCGCAGGCGGAATTTAAACTGTCGCGAAGCGGATTTAATCCTAACATAAAATTAGCTTACGACGAGCAAGAGTTTTTAAATGCCGAGTCTTTTCCATTTCATTACGAACGGATAAAGGAAATTCTGATGGAGGGCAATCAGATTGTATGTGGTCACGCAGTCAATAATGACGCGGTGTTTTTAAAAACGGCTTGTTTAAGGTATAAGTTGCCGCAGCTAAGTTATTATTTTGCCGACAGCCAAAAAATTTATTATATGCTTGGCGCAGGCGTAAATTTTTCGCTTGAAAAAATTTCCGAGAATTTAAAAGTCGAATTGATGAATCTGCATAAATCGGACGACGACGCACACGTTACCATGCTTGTCGTCAAAGCGATTTGCAAAATTTTGCGACTAAGTTTGAAAGAGCTCATTGAAATTTGTCCGTCAGTCGTTGCTAATACTCAGGACGGAATTATCAAAAAGAGCAATGCTTCATCGGGAAAAGTGCTTAAACGGCTTGTAAAGGATATTCAACCGGGCGAGGGCGAATACAGCGGAAAAAGGATTGCTTTCAGTGAAAATCTCGAAAAACACGACACCATAAAAGTTTGGTCGCTCATAAAAGAATTTACTTCAAAAGGCGGTGTTTATACTAATCTTGCGGACACGTCAGATATATTCGTTAAAGCCAAAAACGCCGATTGTAAACGTCTACGTTCTGCAAGGGCGGCTAAGGCGGAAATAGTTGATATTTTTGAATTTGCCAAGCGTTTAGGAATGGACTTTTCACCTTTCGATTTCGAGAGCGTAAAAGGCAATAATACGGCAGTTAAAGCGGCGGCGACCGTTGGCGATATGTTGAAAGAGCGTGGTTTTGATTTGTCGTCGCTTGACCTTAAGGATACAAACGAAAATAACAACTGATTCATAGTTTGCTTTTTAAGTAGTTACGTTTAAAATTTAAGGTAAAGTTAAAGTTGACGTAAAGGATTTAGAATCCGTATGCGATTGCATGCGGTTTTATTGTTTGCGGTTTGGCGTTCGGTTATCTGTCACGAAGTTTTGGCGATTTTCTTATTTTGAATTCCGATAAATATTTATAGAACCTTTTTGAGTCCTTTTATAAAATGATACGCAAAACGTTTTGCAAACGTTTTTGCAATTCGCAGTTTTATGAGCGCTATAAGGCTTTGTGCTGTAAACTATATTTTATAATTTTTAAAATCGCGTCTATTTATACGAATTAAATTCGTCTTATGGACAATAATTATTTCGGAGGTAAAAATGGAATTATTAAAAAGTAAAACTTACGAGAATTTAGCAAAGGCTTATGCAGGCGAATGCCAGGCGAGAACGCGTTACGAGTTTATCGAATACGGAGCAAGAAACGAAGGTTTTGCGGCTATGGCAAACCTTATAGATAAAGTCGCGTTTAATGAATTTAACCATGCAAGAATGTTCTATTCGTTTATTCAATCTGCGACGAAACAGGAAATAGACAATATCGTTATTGAAAGCGGTTATCCGTTTAAAGAAAAATGGAACCTTTTAGACAATCTTAAATTCGCCGCTCAGGACGAAAACAACGAAGCGGAAAGAATATATCCCGAATTTGAAAGAGTAGCCAGAGAAGAGGGCTTTACGGATATCGCTAATCTTTTCAAAAACGTAACGGGCGTTGAGAAATGCCATAAAATGCTTTTCGAACAATTGTATACGCAACTTAAAGACGGAACGTTGTACAGCAAAAAAGAAATCGTAAAATGGAAATGCGGCGACTGCGGTTATGAGGCTATGGGTAAAACCGCATTTGAAGTATGTCCTTTATGCGGCGCAAAACAGGGCAGAGTACTTTTAAAAATCGAAGACGACGCTCAATAACGAAGAGTGTTGATAATAAGATTAAAAACAGTTTTATAAACGGTTTATAAACGGTTTGTTTAAAACGGCTTATTTAAAATCTTTCGCCGAAAAGATTTACGTTATAGCCATAGATAATGAATTATAATTTAAACTTTTTAAAGTAAGGTTTTATAAAGTAGAGTTTGCATAGTAAGGTGAATTAGCGTTTTAACCAATCGTTGTCGTAACTATTTGTATGTTAAATAACAAAAAGTCGTAACTATTTGTATGTTAAATAACAAAAAGTCATAACTATTTGTAATTTTAATAAATGTAAAAAAAAAGCTACTGAACGTAGCTTTTTTGTTTTTTCATTGTTTATTTAACGACCGTAAGCAAATTGTAAGCTGATTGTGAAAGGCATAAATAGTACGCAAGCGTCAATATACCAGATACAAGAAAAAGCTTAAGAATATCGCTAAGCCGACCACAACCGCAATCGTGGCAACAGTGACGGCAATGCCTATCTTTTCTGCCTTGGAAGGGGAAGAAAACTTATATTTCACTTTTTGTCTTTTAACCTTTTCAGGTTTTACTTTTCCTTCGGCTACAGACGGAGCAACCGCCTTTTCTTTAACTTTCTTTTCTTTTACCGGTTTTTCTTTGACTTCTTTTATTTTTTTAGGTTTTTCTTTTTTTGCTTTTTTGTCCGTTTCTTCTGCCTGCAATGCGGCGGATTGGTCTGTCGCCGTTAAATCAGATTGTAACGAAACGTCGCTTTCTTTTAATTTCTCTTTTTTCATAATTATCACCGAAAAAATTATATCACGTTTAAATATGGTAGTCAATATCAATTTTACTCTATGCCTTGTTACGGGCGTTAGTGTTGACTTTTGATTTTTTTAGAATTATAATCAAGCTATGGAAAAGAAAATTTTAGAAAGCGGTGAAATGTATCTTGAAACGATATTTTTATTGAAACAAAGAAGCGACTTTGTTCGTAGCGTGGATATAGTTGCCGAACTCGGATATTCTAAATCAAGCGTTTCCAGAGGAGTGAACCTTTTAAAAGAAAAAGGTTATATTACGGTTGACGAAAACGGAAAACTCGAATTTACGGAATTAGGCTTAAATTATACCAGCGGAATATACGAAAGACATAAAATTTTAACTGCTTTTCTTGAGAGCATCGGCGTAAGAGCGGATATAGCGGAAAACGACGCTTGTCGAATAGAACACGTTATAAGTCCCGAATCGCTTGCCGCGATTAAAAATTTTGTAAATAAAGAAAATCCCGCCGAATGATGTTCGTCTTCGTTTTTGCAAGCAGTTGCTAAAATAAAGCTTAAATAAGATATATTTAAAAGCGAGTTAGGGCGAATTTAAGGTATGCCGTATTAGTTTAATAATGGTTTTAATCATAGATTTTACCGTAGTTTAGCGTAAACGTTTATACAATGCGTTAGCGATAAGCGTTATTCAATCAAATATTTAACGTATTATACCAAGCTAAGGCTTAACGGTAAGGTTTTATTGCTAAAACGTATTTATCGCTAAATTGTAAAATATTAGCTATGGTTTATGGGTTGACATTTTTACTTTTACAGCATATTATAGATATGTAAAAGGAGTAAAACAATCGAAAGGTAACGCAAAGTGACCGAATCGATGAAAGTTTAACTTTTTTTTATCCCATAAGTTCGCATATGCGAACTAAGCCGTTCATAAACTAAAAGAGAAGCAACGACGTTGACGAAGCGTGAACGAGCAGGATAGAGAAGTAAAGCTTACGGAAATTATATAAAATAAGTTGCGTTGAAATTTATGTAAAATCGTATAAGCGTTGTATAGATAGGCCGTGCGATTTTAAATAAATTTGCAAATGTGACTTTAAATAAATTGTGCAAAATTTATATTATTGCTTTAAATCTTGTATCGGCATAAAACGTTACGGCTAACATAAAGTGTTACGTCTAAACCTTATTGAAATTCGGCACAAAAAATCGACGACATAAACAAAAGTTTAATAACTGTTTTTTTTAAAGTATTGGTTCGCATATGCGAACTACAAAACACGGTAAACGGGAGCAAAAAAATGACTTATTCCGAATTAAAGTACTTAAATGCAGTGGACAAACTGACAACTGACGGGGGAGTGAAACAAATTGAAATTTCAAAGTATCTCGGCGTATCTACCGTCAGTATTTATAAAGCGATGATAAGACTTGAAGAAAAAAACTATATAATTCGTGATGAAAACGGATTGTATTATACGACGGCTTTGGCAAAAGAGAAGTTGAAAGAATATTTAGATTGTGCGGAAGCTATCGAAGACGTTTTAGTCGAAAAATGCAACAGTTCGCAGAATAAGGCGCAACGTGACGCCATGGCGGTAACGTGTGCGTTGAGCGATGAAAACAGAAAAAAAATATTAAATCTTATAAAATAGGAGGACAGCTTATGGCATTGGGAATTGCTCCGTTCGGAAGAGAAATGGAAATAAAAAGAATTGCTTTGGATGAAAAAACGATAAAACATCTGTCAGACCTTGGAATTATGGTAGGCAGTAAGGTTACGTCGTTATCCGACAGCAAAGGAGACGTAATATTAAAAGTAAAAGACGGCAGGCTTGCATTGAATAAAGAATTGGCGATGAGAATATTCGTCGCTTAAAAGGAGTATTATGGAAAAATTGCTAAAAGATTTTAAGCCGAAAGAAAGCGGCACGGTAAAAAGTATTACCGCCGACGGCAGAATAAAACGCAGACTTTTCGATATGGGCATAACGCCCGGCGTTCAGATTGTTATGCGTAAAACGGCGCCTTTAGGCGACCCTATCGAGATTACCGTAAGAGGGTACGAATTGACCTTGAGAAAGACGGAAGCTCAGGCTGTAACTATGGAGGTATAAATGAAGTTTGCACTTGTAGGTAATCCTAATAGCGGTAAAACAACTTTGTTTAACGCATTGACGGGAAGTACGGCTCACGTCGGAAACTGGCCGGGCGTTACCGTAGATAAAAAAGAGGGAGAATATAAAAAACTGCCTGAAATCGTCGATATTATCGACTTGCCGGGTATTTACAGCTTAAGTCCTTACACTCCAGAAGAGGTAATTTCAAGAGATTTTGTTTTGAAAGAGAATCCCGATTGCATAATAAATATTGTAGACTGTACCAATCTTGAGCGTAATCTTTATCTTACGACACAGATTCTCGAACTCGATATTCCTGTCGTTATCGCTCTCAACATGAGCGACGTATTGGAAAAAAACGGAGACAAAATCGACGTAGAAAAGCTTGAAAGCAAATTGTCCGTTCCGGTTGTAGCTATAAGCGCTTTGAAAGGCAGCGGCATTGTCGAACTGATGAAACGCGGTTACGAAGTGGCAAAAGCCGGCAGAAAGGGTAGTTCCCCCGTTGCGGGAAGCGAGATTTCACAGATACTCGACGCATTGCTCGCAATGTATAACGGCGTTAGCGAACCGCTTTTCCATTCGGTAAAAATGTTGGAAAGCGACGAAATCGAAGAAAGAGATTTCCCTGAAATCGCAAAACAAATTAAACCTGTTCTGGACGGTTATAAAGAAAAGCACGAAGGGTTTGATTTTGAATGCGCCGTGGCAGACGTGCGATATAAATACATAACCGATAAGTTGTCCGGAGCGTTGACAAGGAAAGAAAGAAAAGAGGGACTTACCAAAAGCGATAAAGCAGATAGGGTACTCACTCACAGAATCTGGGGTATTCCTATATTCTTGTTGATTTTGTTTTTGACTTTCCATCTTACCTTTTCGTCCAACCTTTTGTTTATCGGTTCGGCATTGGGCGACGGTTGGGTATCGCTTGAAGGTACGGTTGCGGAAGGTTTGTTTGGCGAGGGCGGAATCGCTTCACCGGGCGTATTTCTTCAGAACCTATTGACTTGGGGAACGGATAGTCTTACCGAGGTGATAAGGAGCGGAATGGAAAACGGTGCGGTCGCCGAATGGGCGGTAGGCTTTGTGTGTGACGGTATTTTCGGCGGTCTGTTTTCAGTGCTCAGCTTCTTGCCGCAGATTTTACTTCTCTTCCTTTTCTTTTCGATTTTGGAAGACAGCGGATACATGGCAAGGGTAGCGTTTATTTTAGACAGAGTATTCAGAAAATTCGGTTTGTCGGGCAGGTCGTTTATGCCTATGATTATGGGATTCGGTTGTTCTGTTCCTGCTATGATAAACACGAGAACGTTGGCAGACGAGCGTGAAAGAACGGCAACTATAAGAGTTATTCCTTTCTTCAGTTGCGGAGCAAAATTGCCTATTCTCGTTGCAATTGCAGGCGCTCTTGCAACGGGATTCGGAATTGGTAACGCCGACCTTATAACGTACGGAATGTACGTACTCGGTATGGTCGTCGCAATTTGCGCGGTTATACTTATGCGTAATACCACTTTAAAAGGCGAAGCGCCACCGTTTATAATGGAATTACCGGCTTATCACGTGCCACAGTTTAAAAATTTGATGGCACACCTTTGGGATAAATTAAAGCACTTTATAAAAAAGGCGTTCACAATCATTTTGGTATCTACGATATTGATTTGGTTTGTCAGCCACTTCAGCTGGAATTGGCAATATTTGCCTGATTCCGAAATGAACGACAGCATACTGGCAGGCATAGGAAAGTTGTTACAACCGCTGTTTACTCCGCTCGGATTCGGTAGCCAGCTCGGACAATACGGATGGGTATTCGTAGTCGCGGCATTCACGGGCCTTATTGCAAAAGAAAACGTCATAGCAACGTTCGGTACGCTTGCTTCCTGCATCGTGGCAGGTTTCGAAGCTAACGAGGCTCTTGAAGGTATTGACTCCGTAACGCAGCTTATTAGCGCGATAGCAAACGACGTAGGAACGACGCCTTCTGCGTTAGTGCCGATGTGCATAGCTTTCATCGCATTCAATATGCTTACAATTCCATGCTTTGCGGCGGTGGCCACGGCAAAAGCCGAACTCCCGAATAAAAAGGCATTTAATATGACGCTTGTATTCTGGATTGTAACTTCCTATATCGTGTCTATGATGATTTATCTTATAGGTTCTTGGTGGTGGACGTTGTTTATCTTCCTTGCATTGTGGGCTGTTGTTATAACTCTTATAGTGTTGACAAATAAAGGCAAGATAAATTGGAAAGCAATTCAGGATAAATTAAACTTAAAGAAACGTAAGAAATCCGGAGCGGATAAACAATAAACGTTTTATAAGGAGAGATAATGAAACCTATTGAAATCATTATAATAGTATTGGCGGCGGTGGTAGTATTAAGCGTTTTAATATCTATTATCGTCAGCAAATTAAAGGGTAAACCGTCTTGTTGTTCTGATTGCAATAGTTGTCCGTATTGCAAGGATTGCAAAAATATTTCAGACGAAAGCGAGTCGAAAACCGAGAAATAGCTTTATAGCGTAAATTTTTGTAAGTGAATCCGATTTGATATAGTTATTCTCTTAAAATTGCCGCGGCAGACGTCGCGGCAATTTTTTAACGTTTTTTCAAAAAAAAGTTTTATAAAAGTATTATAAAAATCATTTAGGTATATATAGCGATATCTAAGTAAATTATTATAAAAATCATTTAACGATATATGTAAAATTGATATTAAATCATTTAGGAATATCGACGTATAATTGTTATGAAAATCACTTAGGATATCGTTATAAAATTGTTATGAAAAACCATTTAAGGAGTTAAAAAGAGCGTAATAAAATATTTTGTCTGTTTTTGTCGAAAGCTGCACAAGAGTATTTTTTTTTGCTATTATAGCCCTATGAGTAACGTTAAACATCCCGATTGCCCTATAAGGTCACTCGCTATAGAAGCAAAAAAAAGACTTAAAGACAACGACTACGTCAATTATAATTCTCTCGATACCGTCGATACAAAAAACAGCCTTACGCCTATGGAGGAGCAGGTGTACAGAAAAATGAAAGCATATTTAGATTGCGGTGAAGAAATTATAAATCCTATCGTGCAGCTTGGTGATAAAGATTACATTGCGTCTCTTTCCCCGCAAGATAAACAGAAATATATTCTCGAATTGTCTAACGCATATCTGTCTTTAAGAAATAAAATGCAAAACGCTTTCGGAGATAAAAAAGCAAATTAGAGTAGGGAAATAAGAAAATATT
>JBJETY010000035.1:0-8437 GCA_051883555.1 Christensenellales bacterium
GTTAAAACTTTGCTACTCCGTTTAAAAATTGACATACAATTTCTGAATTTTAGCATACATATGCAATTTATTTCACGTAAACGTTTGTAGCTTAAACATTGTTTAACGCAAACGATTTGCCGTTTAACATTGCAAAACAATCGGAATAATCAATTGTTTGCGTTAAAATCATTGCTTTCGCTACAAACGTATATTTAAATTTCTTTAACTACGGCTTACGTTTTAAAATGAATTATCGCTTTAAAAAGCATTTATCCGCAAAACCAATTAACCGTAAAAGCGTTTATTAAAAGCGTTAAATTTTGTAACTGCGTTTAATTTTGTATCAGATTTTTTCAATAACGCTCTTCAACGCTTCCCTTTCCGTCAATGCGGTTTGCGCCAATAAATCATCGTCCGTAAAAATATAATCGCAACGGTTATTTACGCATTTAACGTAAAGACGCTTTATGATTCCCAAAAGAGTTTCGTCGGCATTTCCGTTCGTAAGATTCAAAACAGAATATATGCCTTTTCTCTTTTTTGCCGAAAACTTATGCTTTCCGACGCGATTTACAAAAAACATAAAACAATCGTTTTCTCGTTTATTTTCGTCCGACTGTTCCGCCCAATCTTTGGCATAAGCTAAGATGTTGGAAAAATTCAGCTCCTTATTGGTAAAACACAATCTACCGGCAAGGTTCGTATGCACTATGCATGCCTGAATTTTTCCGTCGCCAAGCTTTGAAGCAATATCTTCTGCATTTTCACAAAAATTCTTCTTTGTCATACGGAACATTCCGAAAAGCGGCGTATGGAAATCTCCGTAACAGGATTTCAACACCTTTACAGGGCTGACTGCCATTTCGCTTTCAACGTATGCGTCCTTCTTGACAATATGATACTTATTTAAAACGTAAGCGATTTCCTTTTCATAAAAAACCGAATTTTCGGCAGGCAAGTTTTCTATCATTTCAATAAATTGTTTTGCCGCTTCTTCTTTAAGTTTTAAAAATGCGTCGTTTGCGAATCCGTCCACGTCCGTTTCGACGTCGCAACTTTCGCTTGGCGACATAAACAACACTTTATAGTAAAAGCTTGCATATCTCGCCCTTTCGGACTTGCTTCTGCTACGCTCTATATAATCGTGCGAATAGTAAAAACCAATCTTTAAAACGGCTTTCGGATGTCCGAGTCCGACAGCCTTGAAGCACAATTCCGTTGCCTTGGATATCAACTCTTTGAACGTCTTTCTGTCGTTTGCTTTAATTGCGTTCAGATATAAGATTTCCGACATCTTAAACAATTCGTCGTTTTCCTTGGTAACGATAAAGTGGTCGTCTATAATTTTGTTTTTACATTCGGGACAAACAAGCGAGCCGTCGAACAAAGTTAAAAATTCTACGTCCTTTTTACACTTTCTACATTCCATATTGCCTTCCTTTGCCTAAGCCGCCGTAACCGTAAACGTCACGCTTGTAGTTGTCGAATAGTTGCTATCGTCAATTATTGCAGTTGCCGTATACGTCGTACCCACGACAAGACTTCCCGCGTCGACTACCGAATCCGTTTCGTCCGTAAACTGAATAGTCACCGCAACGGTGTCTATTCCGCAACTTGCCGTAAGTTGTTGTACTTGATCGAGCGTTAAACCGCTTTCAGAAATTTCATCGGTCGTCCTTTCAACATCGTTTACGCTGAACGTAACGGCGACAGGTTTTTTGTCTACCGTGAAAACAAACGTTTCTCCGCTGATTATCGTAAAGTTTGCGTTCGATAAGGTAACTTTTGCCGTATACGTGCCAGCGTTTATGACTTTTCCTTCAACAATCTCTATGCTGACTCCGTCTGCCGCTTTATCGGACGACAAAGAAGTTTCAGGCGTGGAACATTCAAACACGGCCTTTAAGGAAACGTTTATTTCATTTCCGTCCTGATAATAATAAACGCTGTTTATGTTCCACGTTACCGACCCTTTTGCAGGCGTTATGGTAAACGCACAAGTCGTCGTCTCAGCGTTTGCCGTATAGTTGCCGTCAGGTATAGTTACTGTCGACACGCTGTATTCACCGACATTTATTTTATATTCGCCGACAACGGCTACTTCAACCGATTTACTGCTTATATTGAGATAATGCGCACTAGGTCTATGATTTTGTCCGTCATATTGATACGTCGTAGCGCTCCAGATTATATCGACGACTTTGGCAACAATTTCATAATCGCACGTTTTACTCAAATCGGATACAACGTAATTTTCGTTATTTGTTACGCTTGCGGTTGCCGTATAACTTCCGACGTTATAGTTTGAATCTAAAGCGATTGAAATATCGGCGGTATCGCTTCCGCAAAGGCCGCTTGTAATTAAGACGGAAAGCGTATCGCTATCGGCAACGCCCGGAACACTTCCGCAATACACAAATTTATAATCGCCTCTGTTTCCGCCGCTCCAGCTCAATTCCAATTCCGCAGGAGAAACGTTCAATTCGGCATTAACTCCGTTTAAGCTGTAATTATCGTCCGTACCGCTTACGCTAAGAGTATACGAACCTGCATTAATGCAATCGCCGCTTGCCGTAACCGCCAAATCGATTTCGGCTGAGCTTACGCCTATATATTTTGCACTAGGCAATTGTGCCGTACCGTTATATACAACGCTCAATCCGCTCCATATTACGTCGACGACTTTTGCCGAAATTTCAAACTGCGTTTCACTTGCAGAAAGGTTGTAATTCGTATTTTCAATCGAAGCCGTTGCCGTATAACTTCCGACGTTTATGCCGTCTCCGACAACGTTTACCGTCACTTCGACGCTGTCACCGCTCATTACGCCAGAAAGCACCGCCGTCGGTTTTTGAGCCGAGCCGTTATAAGTCAAAGTAGTATTTTCCCATGCGACAGTCAAAGCAGCTGCGTTTATAGTAACGTTTTCTACGCTTAAATTGCTCAACTCGTAATTCGTATTATCCGAAGCCGCAACCGCGTTAAAAGTTCCTGCGTTCTTGTTGTCGCCGCTCGGCGTTACGGCAAGATTTTCTCTTACCCCGAAAACGTTTATAAAATATGCGGACGGCAATTTTTCGGTATTATCATAAGTAAACGCAAGATTTTCCCAAACAACAACTTTTGCAAGCGGTTTAACGTTAAACGTCGTAGCAGGCTCGCCTGTTACCTTATAGTTATTATTACTTACGCCTTTAAGCGTCGCGGTATATCCGTCGCCTGCTTCAGTCTGTTCGCCGTCGATTATCGCCAAAACTTCGTCGTCGCCGACAATTCCGTCGAATTCAACGCCTGGTATCTGATTATATCCGTTGTACGTAAGTTCCGTATTTATCCATGTCGTTACGTTCAGCGTTTTCGGAGAAATTGTATAATCGCATACGTTGTCAGTCAATACGTAATTGTCGTTTCCGCTAGTTGCCGTAGCCGTGTACCGTCCTGCGTTTATGCTGTCCGGTGCCACGACGTTTATAGCCATAACGGAATGTTCATCGCCGCCTATGCCGCTAAAACTTGCAGAAGGCGTCTGAGCTAAGCCGTTGTAAGTAAATTCAGAGCCCGACCATACCGTTGCCGTTTGATAAGGAGAAATAACAAAACTCATTACGCTCGTTTCGGAATCGGCGTAATACAGATTTACACAGTCGCCCGTCAACTCGGCGGTAAAGGTATAATTTCCCGCATTGATCGTATACGCAATATCCGTCGTAAATTCAATAAGGTCACCGTTGATTGCGTCGCTTGAGCGGTAATTGCACGATATCACTTTTTCCGTTCCCGAATAGACTAAGCTTTCAGGCATAGTCCAGTCGAACGACATTTTCTTTTTATCTATTTTAACGGATATTTTTTCGGTTATTTCCGACGTAAGCGACGTATTGCTTCCCGAAGCAGTTACGGTAAGAGTATACTCGCCCGACTGCAACGGTTTTACGTTGTATTTTGTAAACGCCGCTTCAGAGCTTTCTAAGCTACCTGAAAATTTCCAGCTGTAACCGAGAGTCATTCCGTTTAACGGCGCCGTTGCAACCGCTAAAAATTCCACGTCGTCGCCATAACAATAACTTGTTTTATCCGTAGAAATCGAACTTATAATCGGATTGTTTAATTTCCATTCGGGAGAGATAGTCAACTCGCTTTCGTCTTTTAAAACGCCACTCAGATTTTCAATATATTTTCCGTCGACCTTATATCTGACCGTAAAGCCTTCTCTGTTCGGTATCGAATTGAAAAATTTATCCGCTGTCGAAAGAGTAACGTATCTTCCTTCCATGCCGGAAGCTCCAATAGACAAATTGACAACGTTTGACGGCAAAGAATATACAGAGTCGTTTCCCTCACCGAAATTAATTTTATAAACGTTGTCGAATTCAATCGAAATTTTTTCGTTTTCGTTTACTTGAAGGTCTCCAGACTTTGACGCAACGAGAATTTTTTTATTAAAGTTTTTGTAACACCAATATAAATCTTCTTCGTTGTTTACGTCGGAATGTAAAATATATCCGTTTGCATAATCATTCAAATTAAACACGTCACCCGCTTTTCCGCACCAGGTATCGAGCGGTTTCTCGCCTGCTTTCGTCAAAATTTCAAGACTTTCTTTAGAATAAACGAAAGACACAAAAACGCCGTCCGTCGTCGGTTCGAAAACGTTTGCGAGATTTATGATGGATTCGTTGTATCCGTCGCCTATAGCGGCGTTATACAATTCGCTCTTTACGACGTCGACAGAATCTTTTGAAACTTTCACTTTAAGATTTACGTTCATGGAATTAAGAGCGTCAAGATTGGAAAATTCAAAATCGGAAGCGTTTATCGTAATATCCGTCACCGTATCGCAAAATAGCGAACAATCTATTTTTGAAACTTTTTTTCCGTTGAAGCTGTCTGCAATATTAGCGTACGTTCCGTTTGTGCCAGCATAACCTACCGCCTCATAAGTATCCGTTTCCGCATTATATGAATAATTAACCGTCCTTTCGGTAAAGCCCTGTCCGCTAAAACCGTCTTTAAATATAAAATACGAGTAAAAAACGGAAAACGCGGCAAACACTGCCATAAATGCTATAGCTGCAACTTTAAGTCCGTTTCCGACTTTTGCCGCTCCCAATGCGGAAAATACCACCGATACTGCGGAAAGATTATGTACGGCAATGAACGCCGCCAAAGCCATATAAGTAATAAATTTCGCGTCGTTGAACACGTAAACCTGAAAGAGATATACTACCCATAGAACGATAACGGATATCGCATAAAAAGCCGTATAAAATACGCTGTATCTGAATCGGAAATTCGACGTTAACGAGATGACGAAGAAAACGACGTCAAGTCCGAGCATTATAATCGGTACGGCATAATATTCTCCCGGCATTCCGCTCACGCCAAGCGACACGATGACGAACAAGTCGACTAAAAACGCTATCACTATGGTAGCATAAAGAAAGCCTTTAAAACCTTTCAGTTCTTTTTCGATATAAGTCTTAGCTTCCATATTTCACCTCACCTGTACATGCGCTCGGGGCTTTTGAGATAGCCGTTTTTCATGATGCACGTTTTGTTGAATATCCATTTCTTTCTGCCCAACATAAAGAGCAATATTTCTTCGTCTTCTATGCAATATTTTTTCTTGAACGCCGAAAAAAGTCTGACGCTTACAGGCAAAATATTGCGATATTTTTTATAAACTTTTGCCGCCGTTTTCAATGAAACCGAATTCGACAAATCGAACTTTAAGCAAGTAGGACAACGCTCTTCGCTTCCGATAAATTTTCTTCCGCATACAGGGCAAATTTTAACGTCGTCCGGTTTTGCTAAGGTCGCTTCGCCCAATCTGTTCTTACATATCACAAGGTCTTTCGTAAAGCATTTTTCCCCGTCGGGAAGAGTATATACGATTTCAGGATACGGACAGTTTTTACATTTATAAACAGTCCCTTCTTCCGTTTCCATGCAAATTGAATTGTTTTCACAATGAGTTCTTGTACAACCGTTTGCACCTGCTCGGACGTTATCCGGACAGGAAATTATCATCTGATGTTTCGCAAAATGACCGCTGTTTAAAATTTCCACAAGTTTGTCGTCGCTCAATCCCATATTGGCAGCCGATAAATTCAATGCAACCGTCCTTTTTTCGTCGTTATACTTATAATTGATTTCGTTATTAACAATTAACATTTTTTTGCAATCGAGACATTGCACGTTAAGGCTATTATTAAGCCCTACGGTGATGCGGAATTTTGCCTTTCCGTTTTCGACCATATCAAAAGTATAACTTTTTAAAACTATGTGCGTAATCCCCTTAACTTCCATTTCAGAGCAATATAACACTACGTCGTCGTGCTTGCTGTTTTTCAGGAGGTCGGTTATTGCTCTTTCTTTTTCGCCGTAATAAAGATATTTTCCGAAATTCGCGTTTGAAGAACTGCTCTGCACGCATTTATATAAAGCGTCAAGAGCGGTATCGATTATCATTGCACCGTCAGAGTTATCCGTGGCGCTTTCGGAAGGCATTACGTTTTTTAAAAAGTTTTCGATTTCGGCGGCAGATTTTTTCGAAACGGGAGAAAACATATCTTTTACCTTTTTAAAATAAACCTTACACAAGGCAGGCACAGGCGCGCCCGTACCGGCGTTAAGGCTCATTCGGACGGATACCGCATAAAAATCTTCCGCATTCTTTTTAATCGACTCGTCAACGGTAAAAGCCGCCGCCGACTTGTTCGGGAAAAAACAGGACAATATTTTTTCCTTTACGTCCTCCGCGTCGATATCCGAATCGCCTTCTATAGGAGCATACTCGACAACGGGATACTGTTTATGATAAAGCTTAGCTATTTCGGAAACTGTTTCAACCCATTTGGAATTTGAATTGCCGATAGCCGAATTATCCCTTATTCCCTTAAACCAATTTGCGCCTTCTTGCGTAACCGCCGCCTTGACTTCCGCGCTGTCTTGTCTTCCCTGTAAAACAAATTCGTTTTCGCCGTAAACGATTTTTCCGTCGTCAAACCTTATGCCCAACTTCGAACGGAGCACGTCGCCAAAAGAAGTATTAAGTAATAAGCAAACGTTGTTAAACGCACGCTCGTGAATTTTTTCAACGAATATTGTAGCCATTATTCCTCCATATCGTATTCAAGTATCTTTTGGATATTTGCTACGTTCTTTGCTTCTTTAGACATACTGTCGCAGAAAACGTATTTGTCGTGTCTGAAATTCCATAATTCTTTTATATACGTTGCAAACGTCCTGGAATGTATAGGTTTCAACCTTTCTCCGCATTTAGGACATTCCGCTTCCCAATTTTTATCGAATCGCAAAACGTGTGGCTTAGGTTCGCACATAGCGTATACGCAGTTGGAGCAATTTTCGATGGCGTCCGACGGATTGTCGTAAACCAAAAATCTGCACTTGTCGGGACAGTTGTTATTGCAACTTGCGCATATCATAACGAGGTCGGAATCGCCGACGTTTTTATTTTCGATAATTGCCGTACGGACAGGACATTTTATATCCTCAAGCCTTGCGCAGTGAAGCATAGCGCACCGTTTCGTGCAGTATATATCACGGTTTTTAGCGTCGTTACCCATAATGCCCTTACCGATTTTACTGACGGAAACGCATTCATATCCTTTATCCGTTCTTATAAACGTAGAATTGCAATTTTCACATTTGAAATCGGTAACGCTGATTTCTTCCATCTTCGTTCCGTCTATCTTTCTTCCCTGACTATCCTCTCTGCATGCCTCGGTTGCGTCGCAATACAGTTTGCGGGAATCTGTCTTTTTATAGTTTTCATAATCTTCGAGCGAAAAAAGACGGACGTTTCCGCAGTTAGGAACAGGACAACGGACGGCAACCATTTTTTCGTTATTGCTGCCTGCAATAATCGTTGCGTCAGAACTGTCGCTCGTCATAAGTCCTATTCTCGTAAAGTATGCAAGAGAATAACCTTCAAGTTCTCTCATATCGGCAAGCGAATAAATTTTTACGTCGTTTTTCTGACCTAATCTGTACACACGGCCGATTCTCTGGCTCATAGCAAGCGGGTCTGACGTAACGGAAAAATTGACTATAATATTGCATTCCTGCAAATTGGCGCCTTCCGTGTAGCATACGTCCTTTACGATAAGAACGGCGTTTTTGCGACGATTAAATTCATCGATTACGCGGTCCTTAAACGCCGCTTCGCCGATTATTATCCTTCCGACGTACTCGCCTAAACAACATAACACTTTATCCCATTCTTCTTTATCCGAATCGTAATCGAAAAATACGATTACCCTTTCCTGCGCGTTTTCATTAAGAATCTTTTTAAGCACGTCGATTTTGTATTCGAAAGTATCTTTGTTTTTATAATCGCAAAATACGAACTTATTTTCGGCTATTGCGGGAGAGTTTTCAAATTGCGACCAATAATACTTAATTGCGCCGCGACGTTCAATTCCGTTCCAGG
>JBJETY010000036.1:0-68867 GCA_051883555.1 Christensenellales bacterium
ATCCTCATTTTTCCTTTTCGGCGGTGCGCCCAAAAAACTGTACAAGCGACATTCAAGTTCGCTGTTATAAAGTTTTCTCGTTTTATCCGCCTTCCTGCCAAAATATTTTTCAAAATTCTGAACGGTTGTGACAACGTAGCACGACCATTCGTCAAGCGACGTAAACATTTTTCCGAAATCACGGTATAGTTGAATAAGTTCGTTTCCGCCGGAAAGTCTTTCTCCGTACGGCGGATTCGCCATCATAATTCCGTGTGCATATCGTGATTTAATTTTTCGCATATCCTGCGTTTCGAAATGTATATATTCTTTCACTCCCGCTCTTACGGCGTGCTCGTTTGCCAGCTTTATTGCTCTGGAGTCTATATCGAAACCTGATATTCTCAAATCGGCGTCTCGTATAATTTTGCTTTCAAATTCCTCTTTCACCTTTGGCATAACGGTCGGAGCGTTTTTAAAACTTTCAAAGGCAAAACTTCTTAACGTTCCGCTCGGCGTGTTTGTCGCAATTAGCGCCGCTTCGATAGGAAAAGTTCCGGAGCCGCAAAACGGGTCGATAAATGCTCTGTCGGCTTTAAAATACGAATTTAAAATAATCGCCGCCGCCATCGTTTCACGCATAGGGGCAATCCATACTTTGTTTCTGTATCCCCTTTTATGCAAACCGTCGCCCGACGTATCCAGCCCGACGGTCACCGTATCGTTTAACACTGCAATCTCGATTCTATATTCCGCACCCGTTTCAGGCAATGCGGTTAGTTTTAAAGAATCCTGCATCTTTCTTACGATAGCCTTTTTCGCTATGCTCTGAATACTGCTAAGAGCAAATAGCTTGCTTTTTAACGATTTAGCGGTTACCGTAATCTTTGCGTCGGCGGTCAGCACGTCTTTAAAAGAAACGGAATAAATACCGTCGAAAAGTTCGTCAAAAGTTTCTGCCTTAAATTCGCCGAGAACGATTCTGACCCTGTTTGCCGTTCTCAAATTCAAATTGAGCGTCGCAACGTCTTTGATATCGCCGTCAAGAATAAGCCTGCCGTTTATTGCAGGAACTTCAGGGTATCCAAGTTTTACAAGCTCACGCTTTGTAACCGCTTCGATACCGCTTGCCGTGGATACGCTTATTTTAAATTGTCCGTCAAATATGCTCATATACAAAAAACAAACGGAAATTTCTTTCCGTTTAAAAATCAATTCTCCGATAAAACGTCAAGTCCGTAACTCACTGCGCCCAATATAACGTCCAACGCTTCTTTTACGGCTTTTTCACTGCCTGGCAGATTGATGACAAGCGAGTCGCCGCGTATACCGGATACGGCTCTAGACAACATTGCCTTATCGGTAAATTCAAGACTATACGTTCTTATCGCTTCGACTATCCCCATAGCTTCACGTTCCAGACAGTTTTTAGTCGCCTCAGGCGTAACGTCACGACGAGCAAATCCCGTACCGCCCGTGGTCAGAACAAGCGGTGCTTTTAAATTGTCGCAACAATGTTTAATCGCCTCTTCAATCATCTCTTTTTCATTCGGAACGACAATTTTGCCTTCTATGGTATATCCGTTACGCAAAAGAATTTTCTTTATCACTTCGCCGCTTCTGTCTTCTCTCTCTCCGCGAAAGCAAAGGTCGTTTACGACGATAATACAAACTTTTCTCATCCGTTATCTCCTATATTTATATTTTAACACGGATTCGAGTTTTATCAAGTATTTTTTTCGCTTCAACGCCATATTGCCTAATATAAGTCGGTTTATCCATAAAAATCCATAAAAAATTTAATTAGTTTGCCGCACTGCGAAAAAGAAAATACTATATCAGGCAAGACTATTCGTTGCCCGACTACAACCTATAAATAAAAATCACAAAAAAACGTTGATTTTTATTTTTAATCGTATATAATAATATTACCTAACAGCCTATGGGGGTGTTACGGCATTCGACAGTTTGTCGAGGGTGTCAAAAGCATGTCGCAGGCTCGTCTGCGTAAAAACGGAATGCAAAAATAAATGCAAACAAAAATTCTATGAACTCTCAAGAGTTCGCTCTTGCTGCATAATTTAACGCAGCATGTCGACCTGAGGTTTTCTGTTTCCTCAGCAATCGGCATCATAAAAACAGACAACGCCGCCCTATGCTCTTAAAGGCGGTTGTCATTTAAGAGCTTACCGAATCAAGGTTTGTGCTTGCACCGAGATAAGGAAAATTCAAGCAATCACTAAGCATGTAGAAGTTGCCATCTGAAACAGATTGGACAGGAGTTCAACTCTCCTCATCTCCACCAAAAAATTGACGCCAAGGCGTCGTTTAATCACAACTTTGCGGAAGAGCTTACTTTTCCGCACAAAGGGTGCGGATTTGACCTGAACAAATCCACCAAAAGACTAGCCGCCATTGCGGCTTTTTCTATTATCGATTTAACTTGGTTGATTAATTGTATCAAATCTCTTATTTCCGAAAAACTTCCGTTAAATATAACTTCTATGCAAATACGACTGCAACGCTGACGTCTAAACGCTCAACCTGAATTCCGTTTATAAAAATATTTACTAGCAATATATCACTGAAACTTGAAAAGGTTATTTAACACAAAACGTAATAATCAATAAATATAAAGATAAAGTAAATTAAAAACGGACTCTTTATATAGAGTCCGTCTTTTCCGTTTTTTAGTGCTTAAACAAAATATTAACGTTAAAATGATTTATATTCCGTTTACCACATAAATTGAATTTTCTCTGTCTGCGTTTTAATATGCGTCATACTCGGATAAATTTTTATTGTCTTTTATTATCAAAACCAAAAATTAATTTACAACACGTCGTCGAACAGTTTAAGGTTGTCAAAACACGGTTTATATTTACCTTCTTCGATGCCCTTTATTATTTCAACCGCTTTATCGTTTACCGGCGTAGGTACGCCGACCTTTCTGCCATAATCGCTGACTACGCCGTTTATCGCTTCGACTTCGCAAGGCTTGCCCTTTTCGATATCCTGCAACATACTCGCTCTTATAAGGCGATGCTTTTTGATTGCTATCGGAATGATGGCAAAAGATATTTTCCTTTTAAACGCGCCCTTATAATCAATCAGCTTGACGACGTCTTTGCCTTGTATAGGTTCGATTTTAATTCCGCCCGCCCTTGTTGAATCGATTATCTCTTTAATTATTCTTTGCGCGCAAAGTCTGCTTTTTTTATTGTCGGCAACTTCGCCGAAATTGCAACCGAGAACTGCCGACATTCCGCTGAACGCCGAGTTGACAAGAAGTTTAGACCATCTTACGCCGATAAAGTTGTCTTCAACTTCCACCTTGCCCATTATGGATAATATACGAACGATTTCTTTGAAACGTTCGTTTTGTCGCGCTTTTACGTTTAATGCGCCCAGCGCAAAAACAAGAGCGTCCGGTTCGGAAGTAAGTTCGCTTACGCCCGGAGCAGTCATTTGCGCACCCCAACCTATTGCGCAACCGTATGTCCTGTCTTCGCCGATAATCTCCGAAACGCTATGCTCTGGCAAACCGTTTTGCATAGTGCATATTACGCCGTCGTCCGCCAAAAAATTCGTAAGATTTTTAACAACTTCTTTATTGTTTAATTGCTTTGTCATAAGAAAAATAATATCGTATTTTTCTTTCATTTCTTCAGGAAGAAGAGCGTTTACTTTGACGCTGAAATCAGCTTTTCCCGTTATCGTTGCTCCGTTTTCTTTTAATGCCGCAACGTGCGCTTTGTTCCTGTTGACAAGGTCTACGTTTTCGCCGCTTTGTGCAAGGTAAGCTCCAAGTACCGTACCAAGTGAACCTGCTCCGTAAATGCAAACTTTCATTTCCGCTCCTTTTACTTGTGATTTAAACACAACGTATTTAATTCTGTTTGAATATATTTTAATTGTCCGCAAATATTGATTTAAATACCTGACCGACAAAACGGCAAAATCAAATTGATTGCGATTTTATCTGCGTTTTCCGTCAACCACGTTACGTCCATTATAAAACCTATCCGTTTTAAAATCAAATAAATATACTAAAAACATAATATTGCCTATCCCGCAAACGAAACTTAACCGCCAATAAAATAATAAGCACCGCGTTTTGCTATTCGCGGTTTCATAAAATGATATAAAAATAAATTGACCGCATTATAAATCGAATTTAACAATGCATAAATATAAGTATTTTAAATACCGAATTAAATATAACTAAGTATCATAAATATTAAATAGCACAAAAAATAAAACCGCCAGATATAGGCGATTTTATTTATGGAGCTGCTAACGAGACTTGAACTCGTGACCTCGTCCTTACCAAGGACGTGCTCTACCGACTGAGCCATAGCAGCGTTTGTAGCTTTGCTCAAAGCTACATAATTATATATTAGCTAAAAACAATTGTCAACCGTTTAAGTTGTGCATTAAATCAAATTTATGCTTATAACTTAATTAGGCATATTACGCATTAAAACATTTTTTAAGAACCAATTCCATTCTGGCAATTTTAACTGCGCTTACAAACACTTTCATTGCAAAGCCAAGTTCGTCGACGTTAGGAACGCTAGGGGCAATTCTGATATTCATATTGTAATCGTCCATACCGTAAGGGAAGGTCGCGCCCGCTTTTGTGAACGACACGCCTGCTTCCTTGGACAATTCTACAATTCTCTTTGCACAGTTTTTAACGTCAACCGAAACGAAATATCCGCCGTTCGGTTTTGACCAATGAACGAAATTGTCGCCTTCAAACGCTTCGGTCAAAGCTTTATCGACTATCTCGAATTTCGGTCTTAATATATCCGCATGCTTCGACATAAGTTTTAACACGTTGTCCTTATCTTTAAGATAAAGAGCATGCATATATTGATTGACTTTGTTAGGGCCGATAGTTTTAAAAAACATATGCCCTTTAATTTCCGCCACGTTCGCTTCGCTTGCGGCTACGCAACTGATGCCCGCGCTTGCAAACGTAATTTTTGAAGTGGAAGCGAATTCATAAATTCTGTTTTCAGTACCCGCTTTTTTTGCGACGTCGAAAATATTTTTCAATTTATCGTCAGTGCCGTAAAGGCTATGTACGCAATAAGCGTTATCCCAAAAAACTCTGAAATCTTCGGCGGCTGTAGGCATTGTTGCAATTCTTTCTACAACCTTATCGCTATAAGTAATGCCGGTAGGATTGCTGTATTTAGGAACACACCAGATACCTTTTATCGACGCGTCGGATTTAACCATAGGTTCGATTAAATCCATATCCGGGCCGTCGGCAAGCATAGGAACGGTTATCATCTCTATGCCGAGCGCCTCGCATATAGAAAAGTGTCTGTCGTATCCCGGAGCCGGGCAAATAAATTTCGTTTTCTGAAGTTTGTTCCACGGAGTACTGCCCATAATGCCGAATTGTTTTGCGAACTGAACAAGGTCGTACATAATCGATAAACTCGACCCGTCAAGAGCTATAACCTCATCGGTTTTAACGCCGAGCATTTCCGCAAAAAGTTCACGGCTTTCTTTCGTGCCGAGCGGACAACCGTAATTGCGGACGTCAATTCCTTGCGAGATAAAGTCGACGTCGTGCAAAACGTCGAACATAGGTACGGAAAGGTCAAGTTGCTCGCGGCAAGGACGTCCTCTCGTCATATCGACGGTTTTTCCTTCCTTCTGATATTTTTTAAAGATTTTCAATTCATCTGAAAGAGCTTTTTCAAGTTCTTCTTTAGTCAGTTGTTTATAATCCATGTTATTTCCTCAATAAAAGACAATATCATATATTTTTCGCAAAGACAAGCGTTGATATTATGTTTTATTTTATTCATCCTGATTTTTTCTTGTGATTATCTTAATAGGCGTGCCTTCGAAATCGAAAGACGCGCGCAGTGCGTTTTCAAGATATCTTTTGTATGAAAAATGCATAAGCTCAGGTTCGTTGACTTTTAAAACAAACGTCGGAGGATTTGCCGAAACCTGCGTTATATAAAATATTTTAAGTCTTTTTCCGTTTCTTGCAGGCGGTTCGCTTATTCTTGTAGCGTCAATCAGTACTTCGTTTAAAAGCCCCGTCGATATTCTTCTCGACGCGTTTTCGTATACTTTTTTAACGTACGGCAAAAGCGTATCGATGCGTTTGCCTGTTTTTGCCGACAAAAAAAGCGGTTTCACATAATCCATAAATTTAAGGTCGCCGGCAAGTTTTTCTTTAAATCTGTTTACCGTATGAGTATCCTTTTCAATCAAATCCCATTTATTCATAACGATAACCGACGGCTTTCCCTCATCGTGAACGAAACCTGCAATCTTTACGTCCTGTTCCGTCATTCCTTCCGACGAATCGCAAACGATTACGGTTACGTCGCTGCGCCTTACAGCCATAAGCGAACGCATAACCGAATATCTTTCAAGGTCTTCGCCGATATTCCCTTTCTTTCGCATTCCTGCCGTATCTATTATCGTAAACTCTTCGTCGCCGATTTTTAGACGAGTATCGATTGCGTCTCGCGTCGTACCGGCTATATCGGAAACGATAACTCTGTCATATCCTAACAGCTTATTCGTAATCGACGACTTGCCCGCATTCGGCTTTCCGACTATTGCGATTTTAAGACTTTTGTCTTCCGTCGCCTCTCCCCCCGTCACGCTGTCCAACACAGCGTCAAGAAGGTCGCCGATGCCCTTACCCTGCTCGGCCGAAACGGCATGAGGCTCTCCAAGCCCTAAGGAATAAAAATCGTAAAACACGTCCGTTTTATCGTTATCGACTTTATTGACGCAAAGAACAATAGGCACTTTGGCTCGTCTCAAATATGAAGCTACCTGTTCGTCGTCAACCGTTACGCCTGTCTTTCCGTCTACTACGAAAATTATTGCCTGTGCGGTATCAATTGCCAATTCTGCCTGTGTCTTTATGTGTCGCCACATTTCATCCTGAGATTTAAGCTCCAATCCGCCCGTATCTATAAGCGTAAAAATCTTACCGCACCACTCCGCGTCAACGTAAACGCGGTCACGGGTAACGCCCGGCGTGTTTTCGACTATAGACACTCTCTTGCCTGCTATTTTATTAAAAAGAGTAGATTTACCTACGTTAGGTCTGCCTACTATAGCTATTAATGGTTTCATTTTAACTCCGATAATTTCTCTAATAAATCATTTCCCGTTTCGTTTACGACAATAACTTTTCCAAGCTCTTTTTCGACGTCCGAAAGCGGAACGTTATCTAAAAACAGCGTGCTGAATTCTTTAAGCATATTAGACGGAATAGTATATGCGTCGTATCCTCTCGGAGCCTGTTTTAAAATATCCCCTGCCGTTATAAGTCCGGACACCGTAACAGTTCTGCCGAAAAAGTCGTTTTGTATAGCTTTGACGAAGATATCCAATCCAAGTTTTTTTTCTATACTCGGCACAACCGTTTTAAGCACCGGCTCGAAAGATACGCCTGTAAGCATACAGACCCTTTTACCGATATCGAGCGTTTCAATTTCTGCGTAGCTTATTTCAACGCTTTCTAAAAACTCGCGCACAAGTCCGACGCCGTTTTCGATTTGCGGAAAGTCCTGATAATATTCATAATCGGGAATCGGTTTTCCCGCCTTAATATACATTTCGTCGGCGGCGAAACAAAAACCGCCGTATCTGTTATATCTTTCTTCGACAAGAGCTATGGTTTTAAGAGCTTCATCTTTGTCGAACGGTTCCAACGAATCTAATCCGCCTCTATGGGAAGTCAGCCCGACAGGCACAACCGCAACCGACATAACGCCTTCGATTTCGTGCAGGCGGTCGATGGAATCGAGCATAACGTCGCCGTCGTTAATTTTTGGCACAACGACAAGTTGCGTATGCATTTTTATTCCGCCGTCGGAGAGAGTTTTTAAAATTTCTCTCAGTTTCAACGTTGCAGGATTACGCAAAAGCGATTTTCTTATTTCGTCGTCCATTGCGTGAACGGAAATATAAAGCGGACTGAGTTTAAGCCTTAATATCCTTTTTATATCTTCGTCGTCAACGTTTGTCATCGTTACGTAACTGCCGCTGATAAACGAAAATCGGTAGTCGTCGTCTTTTACGTACAGCGCGTCTCTCATACCTTTCGGCAACTGATCGACAAAGCAGAATTTGCACTTGTTTTTGCATCTTACAGGTGACAATTCCTCGTCGATTTCTATGCCGAGAGTTTTCTCCGCACTTTTTTTAATGCGTAGGGTTTTCTCTTTACCGTCTCTATTTATCTTGATTTCAAACTTTTCCTGTCCGTCATAATATAAAACGTCTAAAACGTCGCAAAACGGGAAGCCGTCGAATGACAAAATTTCATCGCCAATTTTCAACCCCTGCTTTTTCCCAAAACCGGATAATGCGATTATCTTTGCCATTAAACAGCTCCTATATTGCTTAAAAATTCACAGATAGCGTCAAGCTGTCCCGCTTTTACTCTGTTCCTTGCGTTTGTAACAAGCTCGACGTTGAGTTCAGTCTGAAGTACGTCGTAAAGTCTGATTATGACGTCTTGCGGACTCTTGGCATAAGCTATAAGTTTATTTTCGTCCAGATACGCAACGTCGTTTTGCTGGACTTCTCCTTTCGGCGAAAACGCTATAACCGCCTTATTAAGTAAAAACGCTTCGTTTACGGTCACGGCTTCGTAATTGGTAATCAATATATCGCTGACGTTGAGATAGTTGTCGTACAAATTCAGCTTATCAAACAACTGAACGTTGTCGCACGATTTCGCTTCGACTTTCTTTCTCAATTCGTTCAAAAGTTTTTTGTCGTCTATGTATGCTACGATATTGAATATGTCGCCCTGGTCGAAAAGCATATCGAGCACTTCGAGATTTTCAGAGCTGTTGTTCACGCAAACGAAAACCGTCGGAACGTCGCGCAAACCGAGTTTATCCTTTAAAGATACCTTTTCTTCCTCGCTGAGTTGCTTTACCGCAAAAGGAATTCCCAAAGCGTATATATCGTTATTCGGTACGCCGTTGTTTACCAAAGTTTCTTTGACGTCTTCGTTTTCAACGATATATTTATCCACTTTAGAATCGACCGTAAGTTTATCGAAGGTAAAGTCTGTCGAAAGGGAAACAATCTGCGTATTCAGACAGCAGTCGACGTTAGCCGCAAGCGTTATCAAAAGTCCGTAAGTCGTAGGACAAACGATAGCCGTCGGTTTAAATCTCTTCACGGCGTTATGTATTCTGCGACTGTAACCTTTGATTTTCTTTTGTTTGTCGTCGCTGCATTTTTTATGCAATTCTTTTAAAGAAGGAAGTTTGTTGACAAGGTTGTTAAGAGAGCCGAGCCATTTAACTTTCTTGCCGTAATCGTCTTCGTCCATAACGACGACGTAATGCGATTTTCTTTCATCGAAATACTTTTTTATCTGATTCGATACGATACCTTTCTCTTCTTTCGAAGTGACGATAAGAATATACGGAATGTTTTTAAATTCTCCCATATCAATCCTCCAATACTATCGGCATAATAACAGGAAACTGTCTGTTTTTTGCAAAATAATTTTTAATAGGTTTTCTTATTAACCTAGGAAGCTCCGCTCTGTCTTCTAGCTCGCTGAAATTTATTTCCGAAACGGTTTTTTCGACAAGGTTTTTGATTCCTTCCGCAACGTCTGCGGTAACCTCGAAACCACGAGCGAGAATATCGCACGGAGTAGAAAGTCTTTCCGCTTTAAAATCGATTGATACCAATAAGACGATAAGTCCGTTTTCCGCAAGGTGCTTACGCTCGTTGATTATGCTCTTTCCGTCGTCAAGCAACTCACCGTCGACAAACGTCGCCCCCGACGGAACGTTTGAATGTCTTTTCATTTCCTTTCCCGAAAATCCGTATACCTGACCTATTTCGGGAATAGCGATATTCGCTTTAGGAACGCCGAGAGCCTGAGCAAGCATCGAGTGTTTTACCTGGTGACGATATTCCCCGTGAATAGGAAGAAAGAATCTCGGTTTAACAAGCGACAACATAATTTTAAGCTCTTCTTCGTAGGCGTGTCCCGAAACGTGCACGTCGTTCATGGCGTCGTAAATTACTTCCGCACCGCATTTAAACAGATTGTTTATGACGCGGTAAATATATTTGTCGTTTCCCGGAATCGGCGAACTCGACAAAACGACGAGGTCGTTTTCACCCAAAACTATTTTTTTAAATTCTCCTTGCGACAACCTTGTCAAAGCGCTCATCGGCTCGCCCTGCGTGCCGGTTGCAATAATAAGTTGTCTCGAATACGGCAGATTGCCAGCGCTTTCGACGATGATGTTTTTCGGAACTTTAAGCTCTCCGACGCTTGCCGCAACTTCGACGATCATTTTCATGCTTCTGCCTGACAGAATAACCTTTCTGCCGTACTTTTCGGCAAGATCCAAAATCTGTTGAACGCGGTAATTGCTGGACGCAAAAGTCGCAACCGTAATTCGTCTGTCGCGGTTATTGTTGAAAATCGTGTCAAGCGTTCTGCCGACGACTTTTTCAGACGTCGAATGTCCCTTTCTTTCAACGTTGGTCGATTCGCCGAGCATTAAAAGAACGCCTTTCGCTCCTATCTCTGCAATTCTTTGCAAATCGGTCAATTTTCCGTCGATAGGCGTGGAATCGATTTTAAAGTCGCCCGTAAAGAAAACCGTGCCGACGGGCGTGTCGATACTTAACGCGCATGCCCCCGCCATCGAGTGAGCGACCTTTATAAATTCGCACTCGAAAACCCCGAGTTTGATTTTATCGCCCGGTTCGACGGTAACCATATCGGCTTCCGCACGTCGCATAGAAAGTTTATGTTCCAAAATGCCGAGCGTCAAAGCCGTTCCGTAAATCGGAACTTTTATATCGTCCGCAAGGTATGCTAACGCTCCTATATGGTCTTCGTGTCCGTGAGTCAGAACGATGCCCCTTACTTTGTCAATGTTATCTAAAATATAAGTAGTATCCGGAATTATTGCGTCTATGCCCGGCGTAGATTCGTCGGGAAACGTCACTCCGCAATCGATTATTATAATATCGTTATCATATTCCAAAGCGGTCATATTCTTTCCGATTTCTCCTACGCCGCCGAGGAATATTACTTTTACTTGTTTTTTTGCCACAGCATCCTCCATTTTATATATTGAAATTATACACCAAACGAATAAATTTTACAATTAAATGCATTAAGTTTATTCAAAAGGAAAAAGCCGACTTATCGTCGGCAGCATATTCCGCTAAAATTTCGGACTGACGTCTAAACGCATCGACACGGGAAAAGTTTAAAACCGTTAAAGCCGCATCGCTATTTCCGTAAATTTTTACGCATTGCGTTATCGCAAAATTTTATTCGACAATTAACGATTTAATGAATTTATCGAATTTCAAAAACTCCGTTAAAATCGAATCGTTTCCGTTTGTTTTTACGAATAGCAGTTAAGTTTTTTTCTAAATCGTATAGCTTTTCACAATCATATAAAAATAACCGCCGTACGGAATTTCTTACGCCGTACGGAATTTTTATCGGCAATCAAAAAAGCTTATACTGCATATCTTCGACAAGTTTGAGATTGGTTTTATAATAGCTTTTCAAAGTTCCTATATCCGACCAATATCCGTCTAAAAGATACGCGCTCATATCCCCTATCAATCTCGGAAACAAATCTCTTCCGAAATCGTAAAATCCGTCGGGAATCAAATCGATTATTTCCCTTTTAAAAGCGTATATTCCCGTATTCACTATTCCGCTTTGCTTTTCCTCCGGCTTTTCGACGAATCTTACTATTTTATCTCCCGATAACTTTACGAGTCCGTATCCTCTTGCGTCTTCCACTTCTTTTACGACTATAGTTGCCATGTCGCCCGAAGCATAATGCCTTGCAATCAATTCGTTGAAATCCAATTCGAAATAAGCGTCTCCCGATACGACCAGAAAGTCGTCCGTCAGTGCTTCCGCCGCGTTTTTTACGGCGCCCGCCGTTCCCAAAGGCTTGTCTTCGTAAAAATACTTTACGTTTACGTTCCATTTCGAACCGTCGCCGATATAGTCTTTTATTTTGTCGCCGAGATAACCTAAAGTAAGAATAATATCTTTAAGTCCGTACGACGCAAGCCGCTCGATTATTATTTCTATAATCGGCGTGCCTATCATTGTAACCATGGGCTTAGGTATGCCGTTGGTGATAGGTCTTAATCTTTCTCCTTTGCCTCCTGCTAAAATCAATACTTCCATAATTTTAGTTTAAAAAGATTTTTCAAAAGTATTCCATTTAGTTTACTTGATTTTGATATTGTTGTATAATTTGTCTATCGATAGTTTACTATCGAAACAAATTCACTCAAATAAAAGGAGCCCACAAAATGAGAGTTTACAATTTTGCAGCAGGACCTTCGATGCTTCCCCTTGAAGTATTGCTTGAAGCAAAGGAAAGTTTAGAAGATTTCAACAATTCAGGAATGAGCGTTATGGAACTTACACACCGTGGCAAAGTCTACGAACCTGTTCATAATGAATGCATTTCGCTTATAAGGGAACTTCTTAACGTATCCGACGAATATGAAGTTTTATTACTTCAAGGCGGTGCTTCAACACAATTCGAAGCTGTTCCTCTCAATCTTTTGAACAATTCAAAGAAAGCAGATTACGTTGTTACAGGTAATTTTGCTTCGAAAGCGTACAAAGAAGCTAAAAAATACGGCGATATCGCTTGTGCAGGCTCATCCGAGGATAAAAATTTCACATACATTCCTTCTTATTCTTTCCGTGATGACGCCGACTACGTACATATCACGTCCAACAACACTATTTTCGGCGTTGAATATAAGGAATATCCTAAAACGAAAATGCCGCTTGTAGCCGATATGTCTTCAGACATTATGAGTCACAAAATCGACGTCAACAATTTCGGCCTTATCTATGCCGGCGCTCAAAAGAATTTAGGACCAGCAGGCGTAACGGTCGTTATCGTACGCAAAGACCTTATCGGAAATCCGCAACCTATCTGTCCTACAATGCTCAGATACGATATTCACGCAAAGAACAACAGCCTTTACAACACACCACCTACCTTTGCGATTTATATGATGATGCTCAATCTCCGCTACCTTAAAAAGAACGGCGGCGTTGAAGCTATCGAGAAAATCAATAACGAAAAAGCTGCTATGCTTTATGATTTCATCGACAATTCGAATTTCTATAAAAACCCTGTCGAAAAGAGCGCACGTTCAATTATGAACGTACCTTTCACCACTCCTAACGCCGACCTTGACGCCGCTTGCGTAAAAGGTGCGGAAGCAAACGGTCTTTTGTCTCTTAAAGGTCACCGTTTAGTCGGCGGACTCAGAGCTTCGATTTACAACGCAATGCCGATAGAAGGCGTAAAAGCTCTTATCGATTATCTTAAAAAATTCGAAATGGAAAATAAATAAGGTGAAATATGATTAACGTTTTAAAATTAAATTCAATTTCCAAGAAAGTTAACGACGTTTTGACCAACGGCTATACACTGTCGGACGATTGCAAAAATCCTGATGCCGTTTTAGTCCGTAGCTTTGCTATGCACGAATGGGAAGTCCCGAGCGCTTTGCAATGCGTTGCAAGAGCAGGCGCCGGCGTAAACAATATTCCTTGCGAAGAATACGCAAAAAAAGGTATCGTCGTTTTCAATACCCCGGGCGCAAACGCAAACGCGGTTAAAGAACTTGTCATCGGCGCTTTGCTTATCTCTTGCAGAAACCTTTTCGAAGGCAATACGTGGGCAAACGGTTTAACGGGCGACGACGTAAAGAAACAGGTCGAAAAAGGAAAAGCTCAATTTGCAGGTACCGAAATTCTCGGTAAAACAATCGGCATTTTAGGACTCGGCGCAATCGGCAGAAAGGTTGCCGTTGCATGCAACGCTCTCGGAATGAACGTAGTCGGTTACGACCCGTTCTTAAGCGACGCGGCCAAGGCTGAAATTCCTTTCGCAAAAGTTTTTGCCACAATGGACGAAGTTTTCGCCACTTCCGATTTCATCACTCTTCATATGCCGTATTTGCCTGAAACAAAAAATCTCGTCAATGCGGATTCAATCGCAAAAATGAAAGACGGCGTTATCATCATCAATGCGGCTCGCGGAGAGCTTGTAAATATCGCGGATATAAAAGCGGCGTTGACAAGCGGCAAAGTACGCAAATACGTTGTCGACTTCCCTGACGGCGATTGCCTCAACTTTAAAGGAATTATCGCAATTCCTCACCTTGGAGCGTCAACCGAAGAAGCAGAAGACAACTGTGCAATTATGGCGGCAAACGAAATCAAATCGTATATGGAAGAAGGCAATATAATAAACAGCGTAAACCTTCCTAACCTTACCGTTGCAAAGAACGCCAAACACAGAGTCGGTGTTATTTATAAGGGCAAGCTCGGAAAGGTTGACGGCAACGTTTCCACGGCTTCAAAAGGCGAATATAACTATTCCGTCATCGACAGCGATACTGAAATCGACGCAGCTGCAATTTCTGCCGACGAACTTATCAAAGTCAGAGTCGTTTATTAAGCTTTAATCATCGCTAGTGGTTTTAAGTTTCTAGTAGTTTTAAAGCTTATCAATCAAAATTGAACCGCTTTAATTTAAATCTTTTAAATTGATACAAAAAAGGCTTATCTTATGATAAGCCTTTTTTATTAACGAAATATCGATTGCTACGTAATTATTGCTAGCTACGTAATTATCGCTTGAAATTTATTTTTTTATACGCTCTGCCCTTAGTTCTCATCTTTAAAAATCGCAAATTCTTTAATGTTTATTTTCTAAATGCTTCCTTTTCCTAAATGCGTTTAAATTGTATTCTTCCAAAACCTCACGCTTTTCGGAATATAATTTTTACAGACAAATTTATTTAAAAACAGATTTTACAATATGCACTGCTTTTATGTAATTTACGATTTTAAATTCTTATTTTACAATGTCGTATGCTATTTTATTTTATAATTTACAAATACGATTTTATTTTGCAACGTATGTATACGATTTTTCAATATATAATTTTGTTTAATTATTTATTTGTTGTTTACGTATATTCGTTTACCCGCTTATTTGCATATAGCTATTTAACTCTATTGCTTGAAATATGTTATTGTTTTAAAACTTATTTTGCCGTCGTCAGAAACTTGGACGCCTGCAAAACAGGAACGACTCCGTGTTTTTCCGTAACCGTCACAAGGTCCATGCTCTCTTCGATTCCGTTGCGAATGTACGCTTTCTTTTTGCCCGTTGAATCGTATCCCCACGTCCAAAAAGACGCATAACCGCTTCCGGAAGAAAATGCCACGCCTTTGGCTTTTGCATAATCGGTAGCCGTCAAAGATAAATTTTCCGCTTCCGTATATCCGGGTATCAAAGTCTTTCCTTCAATCGGGTCTCTATTTATATCGTAAGAAATAAAACTTTCAAGCGTAGCCAACTGAGCAGAATCTAAAGCTTCTTCAATCAGTCCGGCGACAAAATCGGAAAGCGTGCTGTCTGAATATCTGTTCGGTGTAAGGCCGCTTCCGCTAGTATCCGTTTCGCTGATATTGAATTGTTCGCAGTCGATAACGCTGTCCGCTATAAGCTTTTTGTTCGTCACGTTCCATTTAAGCGGTTGAATTTTATAATACTTTGAATCGTATTTTTTATAATACCAACCGTCCGAACCTAAGTAATATCCTTTTGAATCGGTTACGGAAGTTATCGTCACGCCGTCTTCTTTGAGCGACTTCGGATATGCGCCGAATAAATAACTGCTTCCGCTTACGTTGTTGACCGCCTTATCGCAATAATCGTAATAGTCGTCTTTGCCTACTTTAAGGCCGTCGCTCCACGTTGCGGTCACCGTTATATCGGCAGCTCTCGAAGTGTCTATTTCGGTGACGGTACCCCCTGCATATTTATAACCTCTGAAAAATCTTCCGTAATAGCCTTTTGGCGCAACCAAAGTTATAGGTGCGTCTAAAACGGTAAACTCCGTTACTCCGTCCACCGTTGCTCCGTTAAGATTCGAATAAGTCAGTTTATAAGTTACTACATCATAATCGAGCCAAATCGTCGTATCGGATAACATGCGCGCGTCGGCGGAAAGCTCTTCCGTTTTTGCTTCGTCATAATAACGCCCTACAACCTTATATCCTTTTTTATATATGGATATGCGTGCTAATTCGGCGTTTTCGTCAACCGTTTTAATTTCGCTCTCGTCGCTGCCTATTACTTTAAGTTCAAGAGAGTATACTTTTATCATCTTGCCGTAAAAGGTCATAGATTGATTCGCTATGGTCATCGGGTCTAATAGTCCGTCTGCTTCCGACGACTCCAAACTGCTTTCGCTGTCAAACCAACCGCTGAAACGATAACCCTCTTTTTGCACTTCAGGGATACTTCCGCCTAAACCGAAACCTTTCGTAAGATTTACCGTTTTATACGACTCGCCATCCAAAACGAATTCGATTTCTACCTGCTCAGGTTTATCGGTTTCGTCTCCGCTGCCGCATGCAGCGCACAGCGTTACGATTAATAATGACAAAACTATAAGGCATAATAATTTGAACTTTTTCATAATTCCATTCCCCGCTTTTTATTTCTTATATTTCTATTGTTTTGTGAACTAATATTTCATTGATTTATATTATATAGGTTCATATTGTATATTAGACTTTATCAATTTATGTTTTACGGATTTATATTTTATCGATTTACGTTGTTTAGATTTATGTTTTTCTGATTTAAATTATATCGAATTATATTCTACGGATTTATGTTTACGGTTTTATAAATTTATTTTTTACATATTTTACACGACAGTAAGAATATATCCCTAAAACTATAAATCCCGTAAGGCTATAAAAATTTATTGATAAACGGCTGTCCGATTAAATAACAACGGCGGCAATCGCCGCCGTTAATTAGTTAGTTCAATATTCTCAATTTATCGTGAATGAGTTTGCAATGTATTTTCTTTAAATCATACAACTCGCCGTCTATCTGAAATTTGCTGTTATCTAAAATTTCAAGGTCAAATTCGTCACGAACGAATTCTCTCGTTTCGGGACGAGATAAGTGCTTCGTGCGTAAATAACTGAAAAGCATCGGATATTTCTGTCCCTTTTTCAGTTTGTCAATCATAACGACGTTAAGCAAACCGTCACCGATAACGGAATTAGGAGACATGTTAAGTCCGCCTCCGACGTAAAGACCGTTTGCAATCGACGTTATCAGTATATCGCGGTCTTCCGTAACGCCGTCAATCGTGTATCTGATTTTATGAAATTTAAGATGAAGAACGACCCATAATAATGCCGCAAAATAACTGGCTTTGCCCTTCTTTTCTTTTATATCTGCATAACGTTGCAAGATATCGACGTCCATACCCAAACCGCTTACGTTAAGACAACGTAAATTGTCGTTAATTTGAATATAGTCCGTTCTTCTGACTTCGCCTTTTATAAACTGTTCGACAAAATCGACCGTTTTCGACGGGAACTTCATTGCTCTTGCATAGTCGTTGCCCGTTCCGCAAGGAACAAGTCCTAAAGCAATCGTATCGAAATTTTCAATTCCCATAAGGGCTTCGCCAAAAGTTCCGTCTCCGCCGAAAATCAAAACTTTAGAATCGCTTTGAGTTTTGTTCAACTCTCTTACTATTTCGGTTGCGTGGTTTTTATACTCGGTTTTATGGAGTTTATACTCCACACCACGTTTGTCAAATTCAGCAATAAATTCGTTGAATATCTTTTCGCTGCTTCCGCTTTTACTTGTAGGATTGTAAATTATATCAAACATTTCTATTTCTCCCAACATTTATATTATACACTTTATCTCTTTCTATGTAAAGACAAAAAATTAAATATATTAGCGCCAATAAATTTAGTCTAAACGTAAATCTAAATATGACGTCGCAAAATCGCAAACCCAACAAAAATTTCTCGAAAAATTAAAACGAAATTTACGTTCAATCTCATTTTTACTTTCTTTAATTTTTTAAATTAAATGTAAAAACAAAAAAGAAAATAAAAACCTGATTTCATATTGACAAAAAAATAAATTGCTGTATAATATAATAATCGTTTAAGCAAGATTTTATTTATAAAAAATGCGTTTAAACAAAACAAAAAAAATCGGCATATATATTAGGAGAAGAAATGTACGTTATCGACGGTAGCCTTGACGCTCTATGGCTTATATTCAGAATATTTTTAGCGGGTCTTTGCGGCTTTTTAATAGGCTATGAAAGAAAGACTCGTTCAAAAGAAGCCGGAATCCGCACGCATGCAATCGTATGTATGGCAGCTTGCATTATGATGATAGTTTCAAAATACGGATTCGCAGACCAGGCTGTAGGCGGAACGAAAGGCGCGGACTCGGCAAGAATAGCCGCTCAGGTCGTCAGCGGTATAGGTTTCCTCGGCGCAGGCGTAATTATTTATCGTCGTGATATGTTGCACGGAATCACCACTGCCGCAGGTATATGGGCTACGTCGGGTATCGGACTTGCTCTCGGTGCAGGTATGTACGTTGTAGGCATTGCCTCAACTATCCTTTTGATAGGTTTTCAGGTTTTGTTGCATATACCTTTCAAAGTCCTTCGCGGCAGAGTGTACAGCATACTTAAAGCGCAAATACAAGTCAACTCGGAAGACGATTTGCAACGTTTCAAAGAAGTGTTCCATTTAAAACGCTTTTTGAGATATAAAGAAAATGCGGACGGCAAAGGCGGTTATATCGCAGACCTTGAATTCTCCGTCACGGAAGTTTACACGGCAGAAACTTTACATAGCATAATCGCACAGAATCCGTTTATTAAATCTTTGGAAAAATACGAAGAAATTTGATTGCTTAAGCTTTTATCGGCGCTTTAAAAAAGATTATTTAAAAAAAGATTATTTTAAATATCATAAAAGGATAGCGAAATTTCGCTATCCTTTTATACCGTCGAAAAACACTTATGGAAACTTTCCTTTAAGCAAGTCGGCTATTTTACAAAGAAATTATCGTCGTCGACGTCGACGGTCAAAGTTGCGCCGTCGTCGAGATTGCCTTCCAATATCTTTCTTGCCAACATATTTTCTATATTGGTTTGAATATACCTTTTAAGCGGTCTTGCGCCGAAATTCACGTCGTATCCGCCTTCTACTATCTTGTCTTTAGCTTTATCAGTAACTACAAGATTTAAATTCTGAGCCGAAAGACGCGTCGATAATTTATTCAACATAAGGTCGACGATGTTTTTGATTTCGTCCTTTGAAAGCGGAGTGAACAAAACTATTTCGTCGAGTCTGTTCAAAAACTCAGGTCTGAACTGTTGCTTTAACATTGCGTCGATTGCATTTTTCGTTTCGTCGTCGACTTTGCCGTTTTTACTTATTGAATCCAGAATCATATTGCTTCCGAGATTCGACGTCAGAATTATAACCGTATTCTTAAAATCTACCGTTCTGCCCTGACTGTCCGTAATTCTGCCGTCGTCAAGTACCTGAAGCAAAATATTGAATACGTCAGGATGCGCTTTTTCGATTTCGTCGAAAAGTATCACGCTGTAAGGTTTTCTTCTGACCGCTTCGGTAAGTTGTCCGCCCTCGTCGTAACCGACGTATCCCGGAGGCGCGCCTATTAACCTCGATACGCTGAATTTTTCCATATATTCAGTCATATCGATTCTGACGATGTTTTTCTCGTCGTCAAACAAATTCTCCGAAAGAGTCTTTGCAAGTTCCGTTTTACCGACGCCCGTAGGACCTAAGAAAAGGAATGAACCGATAGGTCTGTTCTCATCGGAAATTTTAGCTCTCGAACGCAAAATAGCTTCCGACACTTTATTGACCGCTTCGTCCTGACCTATAACTCGTTTATGCAACTCATCGGACAGATGCAACAGTTTTTCACGCTCTCCCTCCATAAGTTTAGAAACGGGTATACCGGTCCACTTTGCCACTATCGACGAAATTTCTTCGCTCGTCACTTCGTCACGCAACAACTTCTTTTTGGTAGTCTTTTTGTTTTCGGCATTTTTTAAATCTTCGTTCAATTTCGGAATAAGTCCGTATTCGATTTCTGCGGCTCTTGCATAATCGGAATTTCTCTTTGCGTTTTCCGCTTCGTTTGTGAGTCTGTCGATTTCCGCCTTTATTCCCTGCACGCCCGTAATGCCTTTCTTTTCGGCGTCCCACTGAGCTTTCATCTTTTCAAATTTTTCTTTGTTGGCTTTAAGTTCTTGTTTAAGCTTTTCAAGACGTTCGGTAGACAGTTTGTCGGTTTCCTTTTCCAACGCCATTTCCTCGATTTCAAGCTGAATAATTTTTCTGGAAATCACGTCCATCTCAATCGGCATACTGTCGATTTCCGTTCTTATCATAGCGCATGCTTCGTCTACAAGGTCAATAGCTTTGTCAGGCAAAAATCTATCGGTGATATAACGGTTTGAAAGCGTTGCGGCGCTCACCAAAGCGTCGTCGTGAATTTTAACGCCGTGGAATATCTCATAACGTTCTTTAAGTCCTCTTAAAATCGCAATGGTATCTTCCACCGTCGGTTCGTTTACCATAACAGGTTGGAAACGACGCTCCAAAGCCGCGTCCTTTTCGATGTATTTTCTGTATTCGTCAAGAGTCGTTGCGCCGATACAATGAAGTTCGCCGCGGGCAAGCATAGGTTTGAGAAGATTGCCTGCGTCCATACTTCCTTCCGTCTTGCCTGCGCCGACGATTGTATGAAGTTCGTCGATAAACAAAAGGACTTCGCCTTCCTTTGCCTTAACTTCGTTCAAAACGGCTTTAAGTCTTTCTTCAAATTCGCCGCGGTATTTCGCTCCCGCTATAAGCGCGCCCATATCAAGAGCGATAAGGCTTTTGTTCTTTAAACCTTCGGGAACGTCGCCTCTGACTATTCTTTGTGCAAGGCCTTCGGCGATAGCCGTCTTACCTACGCCGGGCTCACCGATTAAAACGGGATTGTTTTTAGTTTTTCTCGTAAGAATTCTTATAACGTTTCTTATTTCATCGTCCCTGCCGATAACAGGGTCAAGTTTATTGTTTTTAGCTCTCTCAACAAGGTCTGTGCCGTATTTTTTAAGAGCTTCCATAGTATCTTCGGCATTATCCGAAGTATTTGGCGTGATTTTCATTTTCTTTACCTCCTCCGAGTATTTTTTATAATCGACGGCATATTCGGAAAATAGTTTTTTAAGCATATCGGTCGGATTTTTTAAAATCAAACCGAATATTCTTTCTACCGACACAAATGCGTCGCCGTCCTTTTTTGCTTCCGTTTCAGAAGTATTCAATATATCCTGTACTTTCGAATCTACGTATACGCCGTCGCCCGCCATTGAAATTACGGGGAGCTCGCTCAGTTTCTGCGTTAATTTCTTTATAAGGCCGTCGGCGTCAGCCCCCGTCTTTATGAGAATTTCTTTTGCTACGCTATCTTCACCCGTAAGCAATGCAAGCGCAAGATGTTCGGTTGCAATCTGATTGCTTCCGTTCTTTTTAGCGTAATTCTGTGCGTCCTGAATTGCCGTTACGGATTTTCTTGTAAATTTTTCGATATTCATATAATCTCGCCTCCCTTTTACTTTTTTAATTCCATTTCCGTTTTTTTCTTTTTAATATTTAATTTCGTCACGCAAGTTCAATAAATTTCGGTTATCTATTTTTTATGCAATTCTTATAAATCGTTATCCATTATTCTGTCGCCGTCTCCGTATCGTAAATATTTAAATCAAACGACGTCTGCTATAGTTCATGTCGAATAACGCTTATTTATATTTCCGTTCCTTTGCTAAAATTTCCGTCTTTTTGCTAATATGTCCGTTTTTTGGGTATAAGAAAACCGCCCCCCTTAAGGCCTTTCCATCTCGGATAAATTCAGCATTGTTGTGGAAACTAAATGAATTCTTCCATAGACAAGACAAATTGTTTATAAAACTCGTCTACGTCTTCGGCAGATTTAAGCACTCCTGTTGCATATCCTTTCAGTGCTTTGTCGAAAAGACGAATATACTTTCCTATACCGTTTGAGATGTAACTTATGTTAAATTCAATCCCCGGCGGCAAAGCAAACGTCCTCTGAAATTTGTTATCTTCATAAACGTAGCCTATTACGTTTTTACAATACTTGCTTTCTACTGCCATCCATATTTTTATAAATTCGTCTATCCTGACCGTAAGTTCTCCCGACGTCGTACGCCACTGAACCTTCAACGTTCCCAAGTCGCTCTCGGGAGTTTTGGAAAGCTCGAGTTCGTATTTTACGGTAGGTCTGTATTTATAGTCGAGCGAAGTTTTTAAAGCCATAGACCTGCTGTTTGACGGGAGCAACGCTTCAAAATACCCGCCGATAAGTTTATCTATGCCGGCAAATATATTTCTCATTTGCTGTTCCGGAGTTTCAACTTGCAAATACTCAGCCAGAATTTCGTTTATCAAACTACTTCTGTTTGTTCCACGTTTAACCGCTTCGCCGTCTACTGCCGCAACAACTTTATCGGATAAAATCAAGCTATACAACGATTTACTCATTTCAACCTCCTTTGTGATTATAGAATAATACCAGATTTAACTTTTGTCAATAATTTTATATAATTTTTTTCACAAAATTTTCATTTTTTATATATTTACACGTTCCGTATATTAGTTTTGTTATTTTAGCTGTTTTTTATATGCGTTGACGGATAATTTTTATTTTGTAATTTACTTAATTTAGTTTATATTATATAATTATTATATTCTGCATGTCGTTTTTGCAAATTTTTTGCAAACTGCCATACAAGAAAAAGGGAGAAATTATGGAGAAAAAAATATTATCGACCAAATCGATGTTTGCTTACGCATTCGGTATATTCGGTTTGCAAATTATGATTGGTCTTATGAACAGTTACCAATCGCAATTTTACACAACGCTGTTTCATGCCGACCTTATGATTGTTGCGGCTATCATATTAGTTGCGAAATTCATAAGCGCTATCGCCGACTTCATAATCGGCAACATCATAGACAGAAGCAATTTTAAATCGGGCAAGATGCGGCCGTTTATTCTGTTTTCGGCATTGCCAATTGCAATTTTAACGACAATTATGTTCATTTACATACCTTTCAAAACCATGGCGGGTATGTACGTATATATAACGATAACGACGATTTTATGGAACATCGCTATGAGTTTTGCAGACATTCCGTCACAGGGAATGCTCGCTTTGCTCTCCCCGCGTTCGGACGAGCGTAATGCTTGTGCAGGTATCGCAAACACCTTAAAATCCATAGGACTTGCCGCCCCGGGTCTTGTCGTTCCTGTAATTTGCGCAATCACGAAATCAGACGTTATCGGAAAAACCGAATATCTTATCGCAACGCTGTTTTTCAGCATATTAGGCGTTGCTCTTTACGTTCTCATATACTTTTTCAACAAAGAAGCGGTTCCGTCAAAATCCAACAGAATGACGTTCAAAGAAATGGGAAAGGAGCTTAAAACAAACAAAATGCTTCTGATAGTTTTTTTGACTTACATGTTAGGTTTCGGCAGAAACATGGCAATGGGAATAGGCGTACAGGCAGCTGCCGTATTCGTAAGAGACGGAATAGATATCTGGATAGGCTCGTTCCACTATCAGGCGGCAGGAGAAAATCTTCCTTGGCTTATTGGAACGACTTCGGCTATTTCTTCTATGATTTCGATATTGTTAGTTCCTATGATAAACAAAAAATGGGGCGAAAAGAAAACGTTTATCGTTTTCGCAATTTACGGCTTTGCGATGACGACGATTTCTTTTATTCTTTATCTTAGCGGATATGACGCTTTCCGTTCTCTTTGGGCAATACTCGTCTATCAATTCCTTGTCGGTTTCTCTTTCGGCCCTAACGGATATCTCCCTATGGTTATGGTAAGCGACATAGTAGACTATCGCGAGTGGCAAACGGGAGTCAGAACGGAAGGCACGCAGTTTGCCGTTCTTTCGCTGTCGAATAAAATATCAAACGCTCTTTCGGTTGCGGTCGGTATATTTATCGTCGGTGCGGCAGGCTATCAAGGCGGAATGTTCGGCTCTCAGATTTCGGATAAAATGCAGAATATAGTTTTCGCCGCATATCTCTTCATTCCGGGCTTGTGTATGCTTTTAAGCATGATTCCTATGTTCTGGTATAAAATCGACGCAAAGACAAAAGAGGTCATGCATCGCGAACTTGTCGAACGCAGAGGCGAATTGAGCGACGTTTATGAAGAAGAATTAAAACAAGACGAATCGGACGAACAGTCGCAAAACGCAGAAGATGAACCGCACAAAAAAGAAACGCCAAAACGCAGCGGTTCTTGCAAAAAGCAAAAAGCGGAAAAATCCGACGACAAAGCAAGCATAAAAGCAAACGAGACGGCGGACGTAGCAACGGACGAAGAAAAAATCGTGGCAGCCGACAACAACGACGAAACGAATAACTAATCGGTCGATAAAATCGCCCGTAAACGATAGACAATGCACAAACGTCAGACAATGCGTAAACGATAAACCGCACGCAAAGTCTGACCGTGCGTAAAACTTATATGACGATTTACAGTTATAAAAAGGAGTGCAAACGCACTCCTTTTTTATTTGATTTCTTATGACGATTTATTTCCTTTTGACGATGTATTTCCTTTATGACTTTTATTTCTTTTCAAGTTTTTCCTGCCACTTGGAAATCTTTACGACGTCGTATTTTTCAGGAATTTTTAAAGCAGTTTTCTTTGCCTTTAACGCTTTTACAAGAATCGGAATAAGCGGTTTTAAAAGTTTAAAATTCTTTAACGCCAACTTAATTTTGCCTCTGACGAAACCTTTTGGCAATTCGGCGTCCTGAGAAGTGGATAAAGCGTTGAAATCTTCACTCGTTATTATTCCGCTTGCAAAAACCTTATTTACGTAATCGGCGTCCAAAAGTTCCAATGCCGCATTTTTTAAGCGGTCTATAAGAACGAAATCGCCGCCGATTTGCTTATAATAGTCGTATTCATACGCCCAAAGAGCGTCAATGCCGCAACCGCGTTTTATCACGTTATCCGACAAAATCGCACCGGCTTTCATTGCCGATTCGATACCGCTGCCCATAAGCGGCATAGGCATAAACGCACTGTCTCCGACTGCCGCATAACCTTTTACGACGAATATCGGAAGCGAACATCTCGTGCAGATAGTCACGTGCTTCGAGCGCAATTCTTTTCCGTTTAAAAATTCGTATCTACCTTTCAAATCGCTCATGGCTTTTTCTTCCGCTTCCGACGACAATCCGCCGAATCGGGCTATAAGCAAATCGCCTTCACCTTCCGCTCCGTAATTGCACCACGATATTCCCTTTTCGCCGTTGTGAAATAAAATCAATTCACAAGGCACTTCGGGTTTATCCGAGTTGTAATCGTAGAACGCTCTGAAAGCACCGAGAAAATCGTTTTCGCGTTTTTTATATTTTAAAAGTCCAAGCCCTACAAGTTCTTCGCGTAAAACCGAATCTCTTCCGCTTGCGTCAATGACAAGATCGCAATAAATTTCTTTACTGCCTGCCTTTATTCCTACAACCTCGTTTCCTTCTACGCACAGACTGCCGACCTCTTTTCCCACGTTTACTGCTACACCTTTTTCGGTAGCAAGGTCGATAAGATACTTAGCAAACTTTCTGCGGTTTACAGAAATTTCATCTTTAGGCTTTGGCAACACGATATTGCTTTTAAAATCAGGCGAAATAAAGCGCCATTGCTTTTTAGGCTCATAACAGCTTTCCGGCGGACAAGGTATACCGGTTTTGTCGAAGACTTCGAGCATTATATCGTCATACCAATCATAACTTACGTCCGACAGATTATTCTTTTCATAAAGCGATACTTCGTTGCCCGCTTCAGCAAGTTTTATCGCAGCTACAAGACCGCCGTGTCCCGCACCGACTATCACAATTTTTGCCATAATTTTTCCCCAACGTTTTATTTGATATTTTCTATTACGTCGGCAATAGAATCCAATTCATTGCCTTCAAAAAGTTCGATAAGTCCTTTATCGGATTGCTGTGCATAATCTTTTTTTATCGGCAACTCCGCAACAGACGCTATTCCGAATTTTTCTGCCGTATCCTTTGCCTTTCCTTCTCCGAAAGGATAAATTTTTTCTTTGCACGCAGGGCACTCAACGTATGAAAGGTTTTCGACAAGGCCTAAGATAGGTACGTTCATAAGTTTTGCCATATTGACGGCCTTTTCTACAATCATCGATACCAATTCCTGCGGCGACGTAACAATAACTATGCCGTCAATCGGCAAAGACTGAAACACTGTAAGCGGAACGTCTCCCGTTCCAGGCGGCATATCTACGAACAGAAAATCCAAATCGCCCCAGATTACGTCCGTCCAGAATTGCTTTACCATACCCGCAATTACAGGTCCGCGCCATACGACGGGCGCCGTCGGGTCGTCCAACAATAAATTTACGGATACTACCTTTATACCTTTTTTTGTCTGTGCGGGATATAGTCCCGTATTGTCGCCGTCGAGCTTTCCGCCAAGACCGAACATTTTCGGTATGGACGGTCCCGTAATATCGGCGTCCATTATGCCCACTTTATTTCCGCGACGATTCAACGTGACGGCAAGCGTCGAAGTTACCATCGATTTGCCTACTCCGCCTTTACCGCTGACAACGCCTATTACTTTTTTTACACGACTTAACTCGTGCGGTTTTTCAATCATGCTTTTTGACGAACAATCTTTATTGCAACTAGAACAATCATGCGAACACTCGCTCATACAAAACTCCTTTAAATATCATGTGTACAGTTATAGTATAAACCATTTATTAAATTTGTCTAACAAAAAAACTCTTTTTTTACCTTTTCTCCGTCAAATTGCACGCCTTCCGCTTCTAAAAGCGCTTTTTGTCTTTCTTTGCCGCCAAAAGCAAAACTTTCTGCCAGACTGCCGTCCTTAAAAACTACTCGGTAACAAGGAATATGCTGAGGGTCGGGATTTTTATGAAGAGCGTATCCGACTTGTCTTGCAAGCCCCTTATGTCCGCTTACCGCCGCAATGAAACCGTAGCTTGCAACTTTGCCGTAAGGTATTGCCTTTACCGCCTGATATACATCGTCGTAAAAACTCATAAAACACCTCGATAATTTTAACTTAAATTTGCGTTAATTCAATTTTAGTTAATTCAATTTTAGTTAATCTAATTTGAGTTAATCTAATTTGAGCTGAAATTAGATTCTAAATTAAACTCTATACGTTTAAGTGCAACTATCGTACGACCTTAAACCGTTTCATTTTTTATCGTACTTTTCCATTTAAATTGCCGGAATAAATTTTTGCTCGATTTTAACCGATTTCAAATCGGCACCGTTTATAATATCATATATCATTTTACGTTTAAAATCAATACGCAAACGCAAAGGCTTATAACTCGCAACGATTTATGACGCGCCACTCCGACAAAAAAACAAAAGACAACGCCGTTGCGTTGCCTAACTTATTTTGCCTGTCATCTTAAATTGTCGACTTATACTAATAATTCTATATGTTTAGTCTAAGATATTCCTTAAACGCGTCAAACGTTATAGGTACGGCTATGTAAAATCCCTGAAGCACGTCGCAACCGATACATTCCAAAAATTCAGCCTGTTGTTTTGTTTCGACGCCTTCCGCCACAACGCTTATTCCCAGCGTTTTTGCCAATACGGTAATAGTGCTGATTATCGTTTTACTTGCTTCTCCGCCCGACGACGAAAAGCCGATAAAGTTCCTTGAAATCTTAAGCTCCGACACCTTTAACTCGTTTAAAACCGCAAGCGACGAATTTGCCGTGCCGAAATCGTCAAGAGCTACTCTTATGCCGTTATCTTCCAGCGCCTTTATGGTTTTTGACAGAGTTCTGAAACTTTTACATTCACCTCGTTCCGTTATCTCGATGGTAAAAGATATATTTTCTTTTGCCGTTTCTTTAAGGCTTAAAACCGTCTTAATATAATCGTGGCTGACAAAAGTCGAGACCGCCTGATTGATGCTTAAACAAACTTTTCCATAGCTTTCCAGTTCGGCAGAACGTTTAAACGCTTTTTTCAATACGTATAAATCAAATTCCTTCATAAGAGAATTTTTTTCGAGAAGCGGAATAAACACGTTAGGCATAACGAGTCCGAACGTAGGGCTATTCCATCTTGTAAGCACTTCACCGCCCAAATCGTTTTTTTTGCAATACTTATATGGCTGTACGTAAACCTCAAATTCGTCGTTAACAATTGCGGCAATAAGGATCTCTTTCACCTTTGAAGGCAAACATTTTTTTTCGCTTGCAGCGTATTCTTCATCATCTAAGATAAGCGTTCTTATGTCAATGCTGTCGTACACGGTAAAGGACGCGCCCTTTTTCTTTTTCGATTCGTAAAGAGCGTTATCGGCACATTGATAAAGTTCGTCGAACGTGTCCCCGTCTTTCGGACGAAGTGCAACCCCTATGCTGATTGACGTTTCCACGCCTTTTTCTACGGTAGATTGTGTAATCGTTTTTATAATTCTTCTTGCAAGCACAGATACTTCGTTGTCCATTTTAAGGCCTGCAAGATATACGCAGAATTCATCGCCGCCGAATCGTGAAACGGCTTTGACGAAAGGACATATAGAGTTGAGACTCTTTAAAGCGTCTGCAACTGCCATAAGCACTCTGTCACCCGTCATATGACCGAAACTGTCGTTAATATTTTTAAAATTATCTATATCGATAAGCATCAACGCGTCGACCGTATTCGCTTCAACTTTAAGTTCTGAAACCTTGTAGGAAAAAGTTTCACGGTTATAAAGTTTGGTCATACCGTCCGTCTGCGCTTTGTCTTTTAACTCCTCTCTTTCAATATGCCCTGCCGTTACGTCCTCGACAATTCCTATAAAGCAATCTTTTTCCTTAGACGTCTCGAAAATAAAATTCGCAGTGATTTTAAAATATTTTTTCAATCTTTCGCAATAAAATTCATATTCGAAAATTTCGTTATCGGCAAGCGAATTGAAAATGGTTGTAATGTTATCTATATCATCCGCACTGAGATAATTAAGTTCAACCAATTTATCCATTTTATACTCCGTAGAATCAAGTCCTAAAAGATTTTTGGTTATCTCACTGCAATATACGACGTCGTTTTTCAAGTCGTATTCAAAAGTATATCTTTTAAGCAATTCAAAAACAATTTTTGACTTTTGTATTTCCTTATGTTTCTCATGCTTTAAGTAACTGATCAGCAACGCTATTACAACTACGATAACCGCCATAAATACGCTGACCATAATCATAACTTTTTTAGAAAAATCAATATATTTATGTGCGTACGCTTCTATCTTAGCATTTTCTACAAGCGTTACAAGCACCCAATTCTGCGCTATTTCATCGCTAAAGCCTTCAATATTTCTTGTTACGGCATAATAGTCGCCCCCGCTAAGGCTCACTTCGGTTATTGCGTCGCCTATATCGGGCAGCAGCGCCAACTCTTCATCCGTTATACCCGAGTCGGTAGTTACCACTGAAACTTCATCGCCGCGTTTATTAATCAACGCATAATTTGCATAATTATCGCTCATTAGCTTTATCAGCAGTTTATTGATTTTTTCTATAACGTATCCGATAAAAATGACGCCGACAACGGTTTCTGCACTTTTGATAGGCGCAAATACTACGAAACTTTCTTCACCCGTTATTGCAGATTTTGCGGTAGAAAAAATACAATTCTCGCCGTTCAAAGATTTTTGAAATTCGCTGAGAAAAGAAATATTGAGGATCCTTGCTCCGTAAGACGTTCCGTCCGACACGTAGTCGTTTAAATAGCAATTGCCCTCAACGTTAGCAATTTGAATATAATTCAAATCTTTTTCACGGCTATAAGATTCTATGACGTTTTCTACCTCAGAGATGACTTTAACGTTTTTAACAGTAATTTCTTTGTCGGAACCGACTTCTTTAACGGTCGTTTCGGAATTGTTAAAAATATTCCCTCCCGCCACGTCATACAACAAAGCAGACAAAGTGTTAATTTCAGAGATTAATTCGGAAAAATAAGTTTCTATTGCAATTTCGTTTGAATCGCTAAGACCTTTTACGTCGTTAAAAATTCTTTCCTTTTCCGTCTTGTAAATAAACTTTCCCAATTCGCTGGGCATGACGATAACTATCGTCATACTAATAGCGATAAGAATAATACCGATTATATAAAATATGTTTTTATGTTTAAGTTTAATCATAACTACCCGATAAATAATCTCGTTATTTAAATCTAAATGCGGAATTTTGATTGACAATCATATAAGACGCATGCCACTATACGCTTCTGCTAACCACGTACAGCCGTATCGATATTTTCTTTAAAATTTTATCTTTGGTAGAAATCAAATCAAACCGTCTTAAGTATAAAAAAATATAAACAAAACGCACAAAGTGCATATTTAAAATGTTATATTTACTTTAACAAAAAAAAGTTGATTATGCAAGCATAATCAACTAAAATTCTATAATATTCGACACTTTTTGCAAAGCGGTTTCATTTACCATTTCTCAGAATTTTATTTTGACAATTTATTTTCGGACGGCAAACTCTACCCGCTTTGTGTGTACAGTCCTTTAACATTAGTACAAAGAATAGTTATATAATCTGGTATATATTTTACTCTTCTCTACGTTTACAAAATCAACCACCCTGAATTCATCGCCGACAAGTTCCATAATCACAAAGAAATCGCTGTATATAAACCCCATGTAAGTTTCATATTCCGGTCTTTGCTGCCTGCGGTATTGCATAGCGGATTTAAAGGACAAATTTACGAGTCTTGCTATTTCTTTAACCGCAGCGTTAAATTCTATCGGATATTTAAAATAAAATTCATGCGGATAATACAACAATAAATTCTTTTTAAAATCCAACTTCTGCAAAAATACTTTTATATCCGATTCCGCAACGGTCAACGGCGAAGTAGATTCCATAAGAATATTCAACTCCGCAAGACTGTATTTTAAAAGAGCAATATGCAAAACTGTGCAAATAAGATTTTTATCGCTTTTCGGCGGAGTAGTCATAAATTTACCCTGTTTCCCCAAAAGCTCGGTTTGGTCGGACAAAAGGCTCAACGCTCTAAGCCTTGTCTGGCTTGCCGTCAGTTTAAAGTCCAGCCCGTACGAACCTGCATAACAGTCGCATTCGCCATGGGCCTCGCTGTTCGGACGAACGAACGGCTTAAAACCTACCCGTTCTCTTAAAAACATAGACGAGTTGACAAATTCGACCATATATAATTCATAATTACATTCGCTGTCGCCCTTAACGCTTCCTTTTATAAGTACCTGCGACGGCAACAAACGATAGTGTAAACGCTTGTCCATATTTTTATTATACCATTCGGAAAACTATATTTCAATATTATATTTTAACGACGTCTTCGCGACTTATGCACTTACCCGTTTTTGCGTCCTGAAAAATCATCCATACGCCGCCGTCGTCGTCTATATCCACGTATTGCGCCACGTCTTTTATCTCGTCAGGCGGCAAAACTTTATCATTTCCCGGGATGCCGTAACAAACGTATATTACTTCGTCAAGTTCGTAAATCAGACCCACGACGTAATATTCGTCTTCACAGTCTACCCTTATCCATTTTGAATTCGGCAGTCGCTCTGTGAGTCTGCTTTCTACGGGATAACATATAAACATTTCGTCTAACTGAGATTTTACGGCCTGATAAAAGTTGTTTCCGACAAATTCTATTCCGCCGAAAAATATTGTCGGCTCTTTTCGGACGGAAGGTTGCTGCTCTGAATTTTCATTTGTTTCCGTAGCTTTTTTTGCGATATCATCACCGTGTGGACATTCCGCTTTTTTGTCGGCGTTTTTGCTCATCAAACCGATTTCAGACTGCCTGGAATCTTCGATGTCAGGTGCGCCTTCCGATTGTACGGAAGTTTTGGCGGATTGCCCGTTTAATTCAGTTCTCTCTTTCTTCTCTTTTACCTCTGCTTCTTCGATAAATTTATCTGTGTCGTCGGAAAAATCCACGTCGTTTTTTTCTTCGCCGTCCGCCGCGTTTTTTTCTTCAGCATCCGCCTTTTTGTCCTTTGTTCCGCTTCCCTTTTTATCGTCAATCGGAAGTTCATCGGATATCTTCTCTTTTTTATATTTGTCGTCATATGCGGATAAAAGATGATAACACCTATCTTTTTTGCCGTTAACGCCGCTGTACACTTCGCCGTCTGTAAGCAATACCGCACTGACGTCGTCTGAAATACTTCCCGAAAACTCCGTTATGCCGCACGTTAAATTCAATTCAAATTCCATGCCGCAGTCTATAAGAAGCGTAGACGGATATTTAATATTTTCGCTCAAAGCTACCTTTATTCTGCCGTTTGATTCGGAAAGCTTTAAAACTTCCTTTTTTGAACCGTTCTTCAAAATTACAATTACTTTCTGAAACATAAAAACCTCGCATTACACATTATGCAAGGTTTAAAAAAATATACCGCAAAATCGTCAATATACGTTAAAGCCGATAAATAAACGAAATCGAAAAACGAAAGACGAATTAGTATTTCCGTTTACCTTAGATTTTCTTTTAAAGTCGCTCAAAAATTCGATTTGCTTAGCTTTTTACAACTTTATGTTTTCCTTTAAAAACTATTTTTATATAAAACCTTTTACATAAACTCTTTTTAATAAACTATATAAAACTCTTTTTTATAAAAGCTCTTTATATTTAAAACTCTTTATATCCGTAGATATGCGGGATTTTAACGACTGAATTATTTATGTCTTAACTTATTTATAAAACTCTTAATATCCGAAATTATTTAAATCCGAATTATTTAAAGCTAAAACTTTTATAACCGAATTCTATTTATCGCTTAATTTCTTTATCGCTAAAATCTTTATAACTGAAATCCATTTATAAAAATTTAAAATCAACGAATTGAAAACGAAGTTCAATCTTTGCAATAAAGATTAGCGATAAATTACACCGTAAATTTTGACGTAATCGTCAAGACTAAGTTGCTCACCGCGAACGTTTTCGTCCATATCGCACTCTTTCAATATTTCGACCGCCTTCTCTTTAGATATGCCGTATCCCGCCATGAGATTGTTCGTAAGCATTTTTCGCCGCATTGCAAAGGATATTCGCACAAGTTTTGACAATTTTTTAAGGTCAATACCGCTGAGTTTATTGCGGTCTACGTCGATTTTAACGACGGCACTGTCAACGTTAGGCACCGGGAAAAACATTTTTCTGTTTACGTCACGGGTTATACGCGCCCTACCGTACGTTTCGACGGCAAGAGAAATGGTCCCGTATGATTTGCTTTTGCAATCGGCTACAAGTCTGTCGGCTACTTCCTTTTGCACCATTACCGTAACGGATTCCACGTCGAGACCGCTCTCTAAAAACCGCATTATCATAGGCGTTGTAACGTAATACGGAAGATTTGCAACGACTTTAAACTTTTTGCCGACAATCGATTCAAGCTCTTCGTCGCTTAGCTTTAAAACGTCTTTAAAAACCACTTCAACGTTTTCTATGCCCTTTAACGAAACGTCGAGAATGGGTATAAGGTTTTTATCCAATTCGAAGCTGAATACCTTTTTAGCCTTTTGAGCAAGGGCTCTTGTAAGCGTACCGGCTCCCGTACCTATTTCAACGACGGTGTCGTCGGCGTCCACCGCGGCGTCGCTTGCTATTGCATTAAGCAAATTGGTATCGGTTATGAAATTTTGTCCTAACGCTTTGTTATATCGATAATTAGTGGCAATTAAAATATCTTTTACGTTTATTTCACTCATACGTATATAATGCTTTAAAATTAAAAAAATAGCAAATAATTTAAAAAGATTGGTATATTTTTTTTATTCGGGGACAAATTAATAATGTACCAAAGATAAATCGTCAAGGTACAAAAGATAAAAAGGCAATAGCCTTTCGTTAGCAACATAATCAAGCTGTCTAATACCATAAATTGAGCGTATATTGCAAAAATTCAAGCATATTGCAATGAGTTGGCGTATATCGCAAAGATTTAAGATAGTAAATCTGTATGATTAATGAATTGTGTTGCTAATACGTAAAATGAAAAATGCACTCGGCGATACTCCGAGCGCATTTTTTTATTATAGAATTTCTTATTATAGAATTTCTTTATTGTTGAATTTTTATATTGCATTAAAATTATGTCGTAACAATTTACAAATACGTCGTAATCTATTTGCCTTGGCTATGACCCGATTTGTCTTGGCAACGTTTGATTGCGCTAAATTATATCGTAAAACTATTTTGTGAAATCTCTTTTCGGCGATATATCAAGAAACTTTTTTACAATATCTTTTTACAATTTCCTTTGCGTTTTTATTTTATCATTTCTATTGATTTATATCGCTATTTCCCATCTCGCTATTTCAGTTTGGCAAAAAGACGACGAGCGTTTATTGTGGATTTTTCAATTAAGTCGTCAACTTCTACGTTTAAAATCTCGCTTGCTTTTTCTACGGCAAGCCGCGTTAACTTCGGCTCGTTTCTCTTACCTCTGAAAGGCACGGGCGTAAGATACGGGCTGTCCGTTTCAAAAAGAATTCTGTCTTTATCGATTATCGGCAAAACTTCATAACAAAACTTTGCGTTTTTAAAAGTTATGCTTCCGCCGAAAGCGAAATAGGGGTCGAATTTAAAATACCGTTTCGCCATTTCGGCAGAGCCGCTGTAACAATGGAACAAAAGTCCGTTTTTTAAATAATGAACGTTTTGGTTTAACAAATCGAACATATCTTCGTAAGCGTCACGCAAATGTATTATGACGGGCAATTTCAGAGAATCGGCAAGTTCAAGCTCTTCTGCAAAAACTTTTCTCTGTATCTCTCTTTCCGACAAATCGTAAAAATAGTCCAGACCGATTTCACCTATGGCAACGACCTTTTCGTCTTTGGACAATTCTTTATAAAACTCTGCGTCGTCTGTGCAATATTTATTGCTGTCGTGCGGATGAGTACCTACGGCGCAATATAAATTTTCATATTCCTTTGCAAGTTTAAACGATTCGTCTGAAGACTGCCTATCGTAACCTACGACGATTGCTCTTTCAATTCCGTTTTGAAAAAGGGAAGAAATTATTTCTTCCCTGTCGTCGTTAAATCTTTCGTCCGTTAAATGGCAATGCGTATCGATCAGCATACTTTTGAACCGCTGTTTACGTCAACCATAGGCGTAATCAAAACGACTTTTTCGCCGTCGACGGCACAAAGAAGCATACCTTCACTCATAATGCCGCGGAGCTTAGCAGGTTTAAGGTTGGCAACTACGATAACTTCCTTTCCTACCAATTCGTCCGGTACGTAATATTTAGCAATGCCGCTAACGATAGTTCTCGTTTCTTCGCCGACTTTAACGCTGAATTTAAGAAGTTTATCCGCTCCCTCAACTTTTTCAGCCGTCAGGATTTTACCTACTCTTAAATCGATTTTAGCAAAATCTTCAATTGCAATTTGCGATATATCCATAACACCCTCCGGTTTTTCCTTTTCTTTCGGTTTTTCTTCTTTTACTTCCGTCTTTCTTGCTTTTAAAGCGACCTCTTCCATTTCTTTCAGCGTTTTAGGAATATCTATACGGTTGAAAATCGCTTCCGTTTGTTTTACCTTTACACCGTCGATTTTCGCTCCGAACGTTTTAAGACTGTCAAGCGTTTTAAGCGACTCGCCAAAGTTAAACGACTCGTAAATCTTAGCCGGCGTTTTTGTCAAAAACGGCGAAAGCAAAACAGTGGCAAATCTGATAGACTCGGCAAGATTATACATAACCGTTGCAAGTCTGTCTGTTTTCCCCTCCTTGTTCAACACCCAAGGCACGGTTTCGTCTATATATTTATTCGCCCTGCTGAGTGCGTCGAAAATACAGGCAAGCGCTTTCGGAGTATCCAGTTTGTCCATTTCGACGGCAACGCTTTCAGGCAAAGCATTGAACGTAGCGATAAGCTCGTCATCCACGGCTTCTTTTGTTTTCGGAGCCGGAATAATTCCGCCGAAATATTGCTCGATCATAGCGCTTGTTCGCTTTACAAGATTTCCTAAAGTATTGGCTAAATCGCTGTTGATTCTTTTCAAAAGCAATTCGTTTGTATAAGCGCCGTCCTCGCCGAAAGGAACGTCGCGAAGAAGATAATATCTTATTGCGTCTGCTCCGAATTTTTCCGCAAGGAAGAACGGGTCTACAACGTTGCCCGTAGACTTAGACATTTTCTCTTCGCCGAGTAAAAGCCAACCGTGACCGTAAACTTTTTTAGGCAACTCGATATCCAATGCCATAAGAATTGCAGGCCATATTATCGAATGGAAACGCACTATTTCCTTTGCCATCATGTGAATATCTGCCGGCCAGAATTTATTGAAAAGCGTTTCGTCGTCAGAGCCGTAACCTAACGCCGTGATATAGTTGGTCAAAGCGTCAATCCATACATAAATGACGTGTTCATTGTCAAACGAAACGGGAATGCCCCACTTAAACGACGTGCGCGAAACGGCTATATCTTTAAGACCGGGTTTTAAAAAGTTGTTTATCATTTCTTTGCGACGACTCTTTGGTTCCAAAAAATCGTCACGCTCTAAAAGTTCTAAAATTTTGTCCTGATATTTTGACAACTTAAAGAAATAACTCGATTCTTTTGCTAGCGTTACGTCTCTGCCGCAGTCGGGACATTTTCCGTCTTTGAGCTGTGACTTCGTCCAATAAGATTCGCAAGGCACGCAGTACCAGCCTTCATATTCGCTTTTATAAATATCCCCTTTTTCATAGAGTTTGTCGAATATTTTGCTTGCAAGTTTTTCATGGTCAGCGTCCGTGGTGCGGATAAAGCGGTCATAGGAAATATCGTATATTCCCCATAGAGATTTAAGGGAATCGACCTGAATATCAACCCATTCTTTAGGAGAAATTCCATGTTCTTTTGCCGCATTTTCAATCTTTTGACCGTGCTCGTCCGTTCCCGTAAGATAAAACACGTCTTTACCCTGCATACGTTTAAATCTTGCAAGGGCATCGCATATAACCGTTGTATAGCAAGTTCCGATATGCCACTTTCCGCTCGGATAGTATATCGGAGTGGTGATGTAAAATTTATTGTCCTTGTTGTCTTTACTCATATTCGCCTCGGATTTTATAAATTTCTTTTAAATAAAATAATGATTTTAACGCATTCTTTAAGCATTATTTTAAAAACTTAATTTATTTAAACATTATACTACTAAAAATTGAAATTGTAAAATAAATATAAACTATGAACGTTGTCTTTTTATTGCTATCGGTATCGGGACTTGTCGCTTTAACGGTAATTAATCCCGAAGCGGTTTTTCCGACTATGATTAACGGCGCTACAAACGCTATAACTTTATGTTTAAAACTGCTTGCCATATATAGCGTATGGCTTTCCGTCCTTAAAATGTTGGAAAAATCCGGACTGGACGCAAAATTAACAAAGCTCATAAAACCAGTGGCGAAAAGACTTTTTAAGGGCGAATCGGACGAGACGTATAAATACATATCTATAAATCTCGCCTCAAATATGCTGGGAATGGGCGGTGCGGCTACTCCTGCCGGAATAAAAGCAATGGAACTGATGGACGACAATTCGGGGACGATTACTCACAATATGAATCTTTTGCTCGTCATTTCGGCAACGTCTATACAGCTTATTCCTGCGACCGTAATTGCCTTGCGAAGCAGCGGCGGCAGCATAAGTCCTACCGATATAATGTTGCCCACACTGCTATCGACGGCAGTAACTACCGCAGTGGGCATTATCGCCTGCAAGATTATCGCACGCTCAAAACGTAATGATAAATATGGCTGTTTACCGTCTGAAAACGAATCTTTACCGAAAACCTTAAGTAAAAAACCTTTTAAGCTGAAAGAATATTTCAGACTGAAATTTAAAAGCAAAAAATAACCGCAACTTTACTAAGAACGTTTAAGGCATATTTTCAACCTAACGGCGATAGGGAATTTTTCGTAGGTTTTAAACTGAGAAATACTCAATTCAATTTTGCCGTCCGACTGCAATTTGCAAGAGCTTACTGCTTTTTATAGACTGCTGCAATCTAAGAGCTTACAGTATTTTTGTAGGCTGCTGAAATCTAGAAGCTTACTGCAAATCGTACACACTGCTGCAATTTGTACTAAAACCGTTTTTAAATAAAACGGAAATGAACTTTGCAAACGCTTTTAAAACGCAGATGAAAACTTCATCAAAATACGGCTAAGTGCTATAAATTTTACAATAGTAATTTATAAAGGCCTTGCAATCGCTAAGGCGATAACTATAAAACGCAATTTCTCCTTAAAAACAAGAAGGGATATCTGATGGTAAAATATATTTTGCCTACACTTGTGGGACTGATAATTTTATACTCTGCCATAAAAAAGGTAAAGATATACGACTGTTTCATCGATGGAGCGACAGAAAGTATAACTTTGATAAAAACGGTGTTTCCATATATTGCCGCCGTTTTTATCTGCATTGCCCTTTTTAAAGAAAGCGGACTTAGCGAACATTTAACAAGACTTTTATCCGTTCCGTTAGGCTATCTCGGAATACCGTCTGAACTTACAGAGCTGATTCTTCTGACTCCTCTTTCCGGAAACGGTACTTTGGCTCTGCTTGAAAATATCATAGAAACTTACGGCGCGGACAGTTACGTTGCAAGGTGTGCCTGTGTGATTTCGGGCGCTACCGAAACCGTTTTTTATATATCCGCCGTCTACCTGTCAAAATGCAAATCCAAAAAAATTTCCTATGCAATAGGCATAGCCTTGCTTTCAACTCTTATCGGCACGACTTTTGCTTGCTTTATCTGTCGGTTTATTTAAACCCGTTTATTAAACACCTTTATCGGTTTATTAAAATAATTTGTTATTAAGTTTATAAACTATTAAAAGCATTTTAAATTTATTATTAAATCTATATTTATGCCCATTTTAGTATGCCTATTTTGATTATTAAAGATTGCTTAAAATTGTCATACTGTAACGATAAAACGTAAAGCCCGATTTAACGCATTAAAAAGCATATAAACCATAAACGTAATAAGTAAAAAGTTGCCCTAAAATAAAAAATTGCCCTAATAGATTTTAATTAAAGTCAGAAAAGAAAATAGAAGAGTTAACGACAAAATCAATATATAACGTATATTAAAATAAAACGTATATTTAATATGCGTAAAATCTGAAAAATAAAACGGCGTTTAAAACGCCGCCCTAAAAATATTCTTCAACCGCTTTCATCATTTCATCGTAATTTGCTAACGACGTAAATACCAAATTCGTCTTTTTCGGCAGTTGCGCCGTTTTTGCATAAGCGCACAAATGCTTTTTCATAACTTGCACCAGAACGTGTTCGGGATAATACGTCTTTGCAATTTCAATCTGTTTTAAAACGTCGCCTTTGACATCCTTTTCAAAAGGCAATCCTAAAATTTCCGAAAAGATAAACGGTCTGCCGATGGCCGCTCTCGCCACCATAACTCCGTCTGCTTTCGTGTATTCCATAGCCTTTAAATAGCTCTCCCTTGAATCGACGTCGCCGTTAACTATTACGGGAACGTCGACTGCCTCTTTGACGAGCTTTGCAAAACTCCAATCGGCTTCTCCGCCGTAAAACTCCGCCTGCCGTCTGCCGTGAACCGTAACGGCGTCCGCTCCGCCCTTTTGCGCCATAACCGCACATTCGAGCACGTTATCGCTTAAATGGCCTATTCTGAATTTAACGGTAACTGCCTTTTTACTTTCCTTTGCGGCCGCAACTATTTCCGACACCAGCGTCGGATTGTCCATAACCGCACTGCCGTCGCCGTTTGACACTATCTTTCTTACCGGACAACCCATATTGATGTCGATAATGTCGAATTTTTGCAATTCCTCGAAGGCGACTACCTTTCTGAAAATTTCGGGGTCGCTGCCGAAAAGTTGCACGGCCCTCGGACTTTCGTCGTCCAGCGTTTCAAGCAACGTCTTCGTATTGCCGCCGTAGTATAAGCCTTTTGCACTTACCATTTCGGTGTATGTAACCGCCGCCCCATATTTCCTTGCAAGGTACCTCATCGCGATATCGCTGTAACCTGCAATAGGTGCAAACGTTAAATTGTTTTTCAGTTCTATTCCGCCGATTTGCATTTTTCTTTTTCCTTAACTTTTCCCCAAGCCTCATCCATTTCGGCAAGGCTACACTCGTCAAGATTCTTTCCGATAGACAAAATATAATCTTCCATAGCTGCAAAACGGCGCATAAACTTCTCGGTTGCGGCTTTAAGCGTCAATTCAGGTTCAATGTCTAAAAGCCTTAAATAATTGACGACGGCAAAAAGCAAATCGCCGCATTCGTCGGTAATCTCGCTTTCCGACTTCGCAGACAGTATTTCGTTTAATTCTTCCTTTACTTTCAAAAGAGCGTCGTCTGCCGACGGAAAATCAAAGCCGCATTTTTTTGCTCTTTTCTGCACCTTATTGGCATACATGAGCGACGGCAAATTTTTCGGGACTCTATTCATCGAATCGGAATAGGAAGTATATTGTTTTTCCTTTTTCTTTGCGTCGTTCCAGAAGTTTAAAGCCTCGTCGGCATTTTCCGCGTGGTTTTGTCCGAATATATGCGTATGCCTTGTAATAAGCTTATTGCAAAGTTCATATAACATATCTCCGTAATCGAATTCTCCGTTATCCATTGCCACGTGCGTATGGAAAACCGCCTGAAGTAAAACGTCCCCCGTTTCTTCGAGCATCATGGCTTTGTCGCCCGCGTCGATTGCTTCGAGCAATTCGTAAGCTTCTTCAATAAGATTTATTCTTATACTCTCGTGAGTCTGAGCTTTATCCCACTCGCAACCGTCTTTCGCTCTGAGCCTTGTCATAATGGAAATAAGGTCGTTAAAGTCGAAACGTTTACGTTCCTGCACGGGAAGTTTGGGTATGTATACGATAGCCTTTCCGCCTGAAAAGCTACCCAACTTCATTTCTTGCATATCGTCCGCAAAAACTTTTACGTCGACGTTTCCGAATGCAAACAACGCCTTATCTAAAAACTCGTTTTCACCGTCGGAAAAAATAAGAACGTCCACGCTTTTATCGGTAAAAAACTGATTTCTGTCTTTTATATCCGAAGCATTGTAAAAAACGTGCGAACCTTTTAAAACCCGTTTCAACTCATCGTATTTCTCAATTATTTCAAACACTTTACACCTCACCGTCCCAAAACCTCAATCGGTTTCTCGTTTTAATTAAAAATCCTGACATCGGTAAACTTTGCGTTTCATCCATGGTAAATACGTCAAACGCCGTAATGATAAAGAAATAAATTATTCCGCCCAAAACGACCGACAATATTAACTGCAAATATATATTAACGAAAATAATTTTATTAAGCAAGCTAATTAAAGCAATTAACGCAGAACCGAACGTTATAATTCCGACGCCTCTTATCATCTCTTTACGATAACCTATTTGTTTTATTATGAGAGTCGAATTAATAATCAACGCCGTAACGGAAAGCATAAGACTTCCTATTGCGGCCGCCATAATGCCAAGCGTTGAAGTAAGGGTTACGATGATAACCGTCTTTATTACTACGCCGATAAGCATGGACAACGCAGAATCGTATACCTTATCCAATGCGCTTAAAATCGCGCCGAAAATTTCGGCAAGCGACATCGCTATGATGCTAGGCGCCATAACGACGATAAGCGAAGCACCCGTTTTTATTGCCGCTTCGCCGAGCCGAGGGTAAAGCAACGCCATAATTTCATAGTTAAAAAACATGAATAATATCATAACGGGAATACCAATCAGCAGACAAAGTTTGACGGATAATCTCGTTTTAAGAAGTATTCCGTCAAGATTGCGTTGTTCTCTTTCCTTGGACATGCTGGGAACTATCGACGCGGCAAGCGATAATAAAATCATAATCGGCATATTGATTAAAGTCGTAACCTGTCCCGAATATATCCCGTACATTGCCGTAGCCTCCGCAGCGCTTGCATTCGTTTTCAAAAGATTTACTATAAGGAAGCTGTCTATAAGCGACGACAGAGGCAACACTATCGATAAAAAGGTAAAAGGGACTACAACTCCTAAAAATTTTTTTATTTCGCCTTTTTGATATTTTACGTCGTTTCGCAGTGAATTTCCGTGCATCGACTTTCTTTCTTTGCTCCTTACGACAAGATAGCTTATTGAAAGAAATAGTATCGCGACAAATTCGCTTGCCGTTACGGCTAAAAGCGTTCCGTATAACGCATACCTTATATTTTGTTTTACCAGATAAAAAGCAAGTCCTAATCCCAATCCCAGTTTTATAATTTGTTCGATTAAATTAGAAACCGTTGTGGGGACCATATTCAACCTGCCTTGGAAATATCCTTTCATAACGCTTGAAACGGAAACGAAAATTATGCCCGGTGCAATAATCAGATATCCCGCCGAACAATCCGCATTTCCCTGCAACTTTCCTATTTCAAAATTCATTGCCATAAGAAAAGTCGCCGCAATAAATGCGGCTATCAAAGAAAGGATAAAGCCGACTTTGACGTGGCGTCTGCCCGATAAACCGTTTGCTCTGTCCTCGGCGACTAGTCTCGATACGGCGGAAGTCAATCCGCCGCAACTAAGCACAATAAATAACGAATAAACGGCATATACCATTTGATAAAGTCCTATGCCTTCCGCTCCTAATGCGTTTGTAAGCGGTATACGATATACCGCGCCGATAATCTTACAAACGATTCCTCCTACTGCAAGCACTACGGCTTGCACCAGAAAATTCTCCTTTACTTTGTGCATAAGCCGGACAAAATTTTTACGCAAAGATTAACGTAACCTACAAGCGAAGTCCCGTTGTGATTCGTAAGCAATACCAGACCGCCCACAACGTCTCCCTGACTTATAACGGGGGCTATAATCTGACTGTTCCAGCTGATTTCATCACCTTCGTAAAGCGGAATACGCTCTATTCCTTCCTTGAGTTTATACTGCCCCGCTCTTAGGACCTTTACAAGCTCGTCGGAAATCACCTGTCCTTCCGCTTTCTTTTTATCTTTACCTTCATACAATGTCACGGCATTACCGTCGCATATAAACACTTCCGCTTCGGTAAATTCTCTCAATGAAGTGGCAATGTCTTCAAGAATATGTCTCATCGCTTCCATTTCGGAATATTTTTTCATAGTCATTAATTCGCCTTCCATAGCGATTTCAAGTTCGTCGCCTACGTGCAATCGCATACTGCGGCGTAATTCCTTGGGAATAACAATTCTTCCTAGTTCGTCTATTCTTCTTACAATTCCCGTATTTTGCATATAAAAACCTCCCTGATTAAAATTAGTATTTTATTCGGAAAGAAAAAAATTCATTTTTTTGCAATTTGCGATTTGCCTTACGCTCATAACGTAACGTATTTCAAACGCAAACGGGAAATAAAGAAATATAAATATAAGTTAAACGCAAAATAATCATACCGAACAATACTTATCGAACAGTACTTATCGAATAAAGCTTTTCAAATAAAAAAAGAAGCGTACGCTTCTTTTTTACGTTAATTAAACAAATTGATTTATCGTTTGCAAAGTGTTTTAAATCATCAAAGTGATTTTAAACTGCAAAGTCTTTGCATCGGCAACGTGTTTTACAGCATTAAATTTTTTGACGCTAGCAAAGCTATTTTAAATCGACAAAGCTATTTTTAATTTACAAGGCTGTTATCAATTAATAAAGCTATTTTGAATTGACAAGACTATTATAAATTAACATAGCTGTTATCAATTAAGAAAGCTGTTTAAAACTGCAAAGTCGATTTTATAAAATACCAAAAATTTTTTACCTATTGCCTAAAAACAAAAACCTACAATATGCTTTCGACTTCAAGGCTTGTAAAATCTCCTGGCGATATAAAATCGCGAGGGAGAAACACCGTTCTGTTGAAAGTCGAAAGCGTTTCTATATGATTAGATAAAATGACGGGAGTGGTTACGTCAAACTTTTCGGCAAATAAAGCAAGCACTTTATGCAGATTTTTCGAATCGATTTTCTCAATCGTTTCAACCGAATCGAATAAAATTTTATCTCCCCGCATTAACTTTATCCACAGCCTTACCACTAATATTCCTCAACAATCTCGGCAAAGTAAAAATCGTGCATATCGCCGTCCGCATAGAACGAACCGATTTGAGAAAGGTCACAGTTTCCCATATCGAGTTTTGTTATAACCTTACACTCAAAATATTTTTCGCAGCCGTCGACCACAACGCCGTCTACGCTCTTTGCCTTCTTACTCATTAAACCTGCCTTTTCCCACTTCGAGCCGTCTTTTCCGCTCAGCTTGCCGCAAATACCTATGGCGTCTTTAAACTCGCCCTGCTTTGGTACAGATATAGTAAAGATTTTGGTTTGCTCTATAAGTTCGTGCGAATATCTCGACTTTCTGACAACAGCCAAAAAAACTTTTTTTCTCCAAAGTACGCCTGTCATACCCCACGAAATTGTCATGACGTTATCTTTTGCACATAAAAAACCACCGGTCGTCAAAAGAGATTCAAGAGGTTTTTCCATGTTTTCAAAACTTACCATAATATCCTCCATTGCTTGCTTTTAATTTATTAATATGATAACATACTTTCGATGGTGTCGGCAACCCATCAATAAAAAAAACCGAGGTAAAAAATGAAAACGAAAAAAGTTTTTATAATCTGCCGTAGCGCGCTTATAGCGGCTTTGTATTTTGTCCTTTCGATAGCCGTTCCGTCAATCAGTTTCGGAACAATCCAATTCAGAATTTCAGAAGCCCTGACTCTGCTTCCCGTTATTATGCCGGAAGCCATAGTCGGTCTTACAATCGGTTGCTTTTTCGCAAACATGTTTTTCAGTCCTTTCGGGATAATCGATATGGCTATCGGCACAACCGTAACTTTAATAGCTGCAATTCTCACTTACGTTTTGAGAAAGCATATCGCCGTATCGGCAATTCCGCCCGTCCTTTTAAACGCTCTGTTCGTTCCTTTAATCTGGATTATCGACGGTACGGATACGCTGTACTATATAAATATGTTTTCGATATTGATTTCACAAGCTATCATTATATACGCAATAGGACTCCCTCTCACAATTGGTCTTAAAAAAGCATTGCCTGCTATTATGGCAAAAGCGGGAAAACGCAAAACGGAGAAAAATGCAAAAAACCGCAACGCGGACAACGCTTTGCCGCTTGACGAAAGTATAAAATCAGATAGCGACGCCGCTGTTTTAAGCGAAGACGTTATGCAAGAAACAAACGTGACAAACGATTTTTCGCTAAGCGACGAAAGGATAACCGACGAAGAAAAATCAAGCGAAAAGAACGCCGCTATTTCTTGCGATAAAAACGAGAGCGGCGTATGCAAAAGCGACGGCAAAGACGAAGAAAAAACAAACGGCTGAACGTTTATCTACAAGCTTTAAATTCCAAAGTTTATGAAAATGCGTACGGATAAAAAAATCTGCCTTATATAAAAATCTCAAAAACTCTTTAATCTTTTCCGCTTTTGTGATAAACTTATTAAACCAAGGAAGAAACTATGATATGCAAATTTTCTAACGACTATCTGATTGAAAGTTACACGATGGTCGACAACCTGTTTTTGAGCGAATATATGCCGTATGCGGACGAAAAGCAGATTAAGGTCTATATGTACGGTCTTTTTTTGTGCAACGTCAAAACGGACGAAAACAGTATCGACCTTATGACCAAAACGCTCGATATGACTTTCGACGAAGTCGTAAACTGTTTTTCTTTCTGGCAGGATAACGGGCTTGTCGAAATTCTTTCCCGCTCGCCGTTGGAAATTAAATATCTTTCGTTCAAACAAAATCTTAAACCGGTGAAGAAGTATAAATCGGAAAAATTCGCCGATTTCAACGTCGGGCTTCAGAAACTCTTCCCTGACAGAATGCTTACGCCGAACGAATACAACGAATATTATTATTTCCTTGACAGCAGCCATATGGAGCAGAACGCTCTTTTGATGGTCGTGCAATATTGCATCAATCTTAAAGGAAACACAGTCAGATATCCGTATATCCTGACTGTTGCAAAGTCCTGGGTAGCAGACGGTGTCATGACGGTAGACGACGTCGAAAATAAATTGAACGAATACGAAACGCAGACGGAAGATATGCGGCTCGTGCTTAAAGCGCTGAACAGAAAAGGCGGTGCCGACCTCGAAGAAAAGCAACTGCTTCAAAAATGGACTAAAAACTGGGGATACGATATAACCGCTATCGTTTATCTTGCCAAAAGTTTAAAGAGCAAAACTTTCAAAAAACTCGACTCTACCCTTGACGAATATTATCGACTTGCGATTTACACAGAAAGTCAGATGAAAGATTATCAGGCAAAGAGAGAAAGCCTTATGAATCTGGCAATCAAAATAAACAAAACAATCGGAGTTTTTTACGAATCGCTCGAACACGTCGTCGAAACCTACACCGTTCCTTGGACTCAGAAAGGATTTGACGAAAATACGTTGCTGAAAATTGCCCACTACTGTTTTATGACGGGGATACGGAATCTCGAAGGCATGAACGCTATGATAAACAAATTCCACGCTATGGGCATATCGACGGTTGACGGTATTAACGCGTTTATCGCAAAGCACGTTGCAAACGACGAGGCAATCAAGGAAATACTCTTAAAAACGGGAGAAATTCGCGGCGTTATCAACAGCGACAGAGAATATTTCAAAACGTGGGAATCGGTCTGGGGCTTTGAACGCGACGTAATAAATTATGCGGCGGAACAAGCCGTAGGCAAAACCTATCCTATAAAATATATGAATCAACTTTTGTCCGGCTATAAACAACAAGGTATCGATACCGTTGAAAAAGCTAAATCGTTTAATCCGTCGCAAACCGTAAAGAAAACGCAAAACGATTATATGCAAAGAGAATACAGCAAAGAAGAGCTTGCTTCTATTTTCACAAACACCACAAACTTTGACGGAAGTGATATAGAATGAGAAAGGATATTTTAAAAAAAGCAACCGATAAGGTAAAAGCCAATCATATTCAGGCTTTAAAAAACGCCGACCTTGCATGGGAAAAAGCTTTGGCGATTCCCGAAATAGCGCAAAAGTACGACGCTTTCAAAACCTTGGAATACGATAAAATCAAAGCGGAAACCTTCGGCATAAAGTCAAACATCGACAAGGAAATAGATTCGGCGAAAAACGCCTATTTAAAGGCTCTTGACGAACACGGCTTTTCTGAAAGTAACTTTGACGTTAAATACAACTGCTCTAAATGCCGTGACAGCGGAGTTTACGACGACAAACCTTGCGATTGCGTTATTAAACTTTATTATAGCCTTTTGAACGAATCGGTATCCAAAAGCGGTTCAAACCGCCACACGGTAAGCGATTTTATCGTAAACGGCGAGGCCGATAAAAAGCATCTTGACTTTGTAAATACCGTCATAGACAAATTTCCTACAAAAAAGACTCTGAATTTTATCTTTAGCGGCTATACCGGCGTAGGTAAAACTTTTATGGCAAGTTGCATAGCAAACGGAGTGTCGGAAAAAGGATACGGCACAGTCTTTCTTTCCGCCTTCGAAATCACTCAAAGATGCCTTAAATATCATACGTCGTCGCTATCAGAGCGTGAAGGCATGCTCGACGATATTTTAGAATGCGATCTGCTTGTTATCGATGATCTCGGTACGGAAGCAATGCTTAAAAACGTTACCGTCGAATATTTATTGCTGATAATTTCAGAAAGAATAGCGCACTCAAAACATACGATAATCACCACCAACCTTTCAAAAGAGCAAATCGGTGAAAGATACGGCGAAAGGTTTTTCAGCAGACTGTTTTCAGAACAATATGCAAGTTTAAAAACTATTGGCGGTGAAGATAAACGCCTTAAAAAATCAAATGCAAAGGCTAATTAAAAAATAGATTTTTATGCAACAAAATTTATATTGCAAATAAAATGTTTTTATAAATAAAATATTGTGAATAAAAAATATTGTTAATAGCAAATAAAAATATTGCAAATAGTAAATAGAAATATTGTTAATAGAAATTATTTAAATAAGATTTAAATAAAATTTAAGATTTAAATAAAATTTATTTAAACAAAAAACGGCGTTAAAACGCCGTTTTTTTTATTGAAATAATAGCAATAAATTTAACAACAATTATTTGTTTTTTATCATTTCCTTAACTTTCAAAACGATATCTTCAGCTCTCATTTTGTAGATTTCTTTCAGATACGGCATCTTGCCGACTTCACCGAAACAATTCGGAACACCGATGGCGTCCATCTTTGTCGGATGATTTTTTGAAAGAACTTCGCTTACCGCGCTGAAAAGTCCGCCCGTAATTTCGTGGTTTTCACACGTAAGCACAAGACCTGTTTTTTTAGCGCTATTTACGATTGTTTCGGCATCGATTGGCTTTATCGTATGAACGTTTATAATCTCTGCCGATATTCCTTCGCTTTTTAAAATTTCGTTGGCTTTCATGGTTTCCTGCACCATGATGCCGCTGCAACAGATTGTAATATCCTTTCCTTCCTGAATGACGTCGGCTTTGAAAAGGTCGAATTTATAATCCTTTTCATCGAACACCTTTTCAAGCGTTTTTCTGAAAAGACGAATATACATTGTGCCGTCGTATGCGATTATCGCAGGCATAGCGGCTTTGAGTTGCACTTCGTCAACCGGTTCGAATATTACGATATCCGCAACGGAACGAAGAGTTCCGATATCGTCCATACCCATATGAGTGCCGCCGTTTATTTCCGCGCTGATGCCGGGGTCCGTTCCGACTATTTTTACGTTTTGTTTAGAATAAAGACAAGATAAAGTAATCTGGTCGCACACGCGCCTTGTAGCAAACGGAGCAAAGGAAGAAACGAACGGTTTAAAACCGTAACTGCTAAGTCCCGCCGCAATGGAAATCATATTCTGCTCGGCAATTCCTACGTTAAAAGACCGCTCCGGAAATGCCTTATGGATAGGCGCAGATTTTATACAGTTGGCAAGGTCGGCGTCTAAAACTACGATTTTATCGTCGTTTTTCATAGCCTCTAAAAGTGCGCCGATAAAGACTTCACGCATTTCCATTATTTAGCCCTCCTTATCTCTTCGATAGCCGCATTAACGGCTTCTTCGTTCAACGAAAGGCTGTGACACGCATAACCCTTTTCTTCTATACTCTTTACGCCCTTTCCTTTTACGGTTTTTGCAATAATCATCGTAGGTCTGTCCTGACTCTTTGCGTTTTTAATCGCTTCGTCGATTTGCGTTAAATCGTGGCCGTCGATAACAATCGTATTCCAGTTGAAACTTTCCCATTTCTTGTCCAAAGGTTCCAATGAATTTATATCGTCGGTGTTTCCGTCGATTTGCATTCCGTTGTAATCGGTAAAAGCAATGAGATTGCTAAGTTTTGCCTGAGCTGCATACATAGCGGCTTCCCAGACTTGTCCTTCCTGACTTTCGCCGTCGCCGATAATAGCGTAAATCGTTGCGCCGTCGTTTTTAAGACGACTTCCCAAAGCAACGCCTACCGCGCATGAGAAACCTTGACCAAGACTTCCCGTAGTCATATCTACGCCGGGAGTTTTATTCATATCACAATGGCTTGGAAGAAGCGTGCCCGATTTATTGAGCGTCAAAAGCAAATCTTTGCTGAAATAACCGCGATTGGCAAGGGTCGCATATACGGCAGGTCCCGCATGACCTTTTGAAACGACAAGTCTGTCCCTGCCTTCCATTTTCGGATTAGACGGGTCGACGTTCATATGCTTAAAATACAAACTCGCTAAAATTTCTACAATCGACAAACTTCCGCCGATATGTCCGACGCCGATTGAGCCGATACATTTGAGCGTGTCTATGCGAATTTCTTTGCATATCTCTTGTAAATTCATAGTATACCTCTTTAGTTGTTTTAAGTCTATCACCACTAAAAATCTTTGTCAACGAAATGACCTTTTATAAGCTAAAATTAAAAAATAAAACAAAGCGGAAATAATAAAAACAATCCGATTAAGAGCAGTTCCCATAGAGAATGTAGACTTATGATAAAAAAATCTCGGTTATCTTATCCGAGATTTTTTTATTTTCAATTCACTTACATAATTTTTTCTTGGTATACATAATGACACCTATTATTTATGCAATGTGCTAAACATAATAGCTGTGGATGCAGCGACTGATGCGCTATGTTGTATTGCGTTGACAAGCTCCATATTTCTTATATTTTCTAATTTCTGCTTGTAAAATTCTTTCTCGTCATTGCTCATATCATCACATTTCAAATAATTTAAATATAAGTTTTTAATTTGCGGCAAAAAATTCCTTGGTCCTTTTTTTATGGCTCTACGCCCACCCAGGTTCATCAAAAGTATAAAAAAAACACCTAACCCAAGCGAGCCTATACCATATACTTTTTCAAATAGCGCACCTATAGGTTCCCTTTCATATCCCGAAAAGGTGATTTCAGGCGGGGTGGTAAAACCAATAATCATCAAAATAAGACCAACTACAATTAAAAGCGAGCCAATAATATTCCAAATTAAAATTGCTTTTTTTGCCTTCATTATATGTTGTTCTCGACAATTTTCCACTTCATGATAATATTGATTTTCGGCTTCTTTAATCGTCATTGTTTATATCCTCCCAATCTTTCTTTGTCTGTCTTTTTTTGATTGCTTTTGTGAATTTACTAAAAGAATGTTCTTTTGTAGATTTCAAAATACCTTTCTTATTTGATGTCTTAAATCCCGTTGATGTCTCTTTGTCGCAAATCTCCATATACTCGCTTAAATGTATCAGAGCGTAGGCAATATCGTCAGTACTGATTTTTTCATGTTTCATTTATTTTTACCTCTGTAAAATAAAAAGTGCGCCTACCGAAGTAAACGCACAAAAAACGCAAACTCCGATAGTCGCCAAACCAACTGAAAAGCAAGAACAAATCTACGCTATATCCAGTACGAATTTGCATTTTTATCAAATTCATTATGGACATAACGCAAAAAGAATATAATTACCTCAAAAGATAAAAATAGTCCTTGCCTAATTTATTCAGTTGGTTTGGCATAATTATTATATCACATATAAAATATTTTATCAAGTAGTTTTTAGTGGACAAAAGAAAACTCGACTTAAAAAAAGTCGAGTTGTAATTAAAGTGATATTGTTTGAATTGTAAACAGTTATATTTTTAGAGTAGTCTAAAAGTTATATTTTGACTTGCAGTCAAAGTTATATTAAATAAATCCTTAACTTGCCGATAGGCAATATAACTTGCGAAAGCAAATGTCAAAATCCGTTTACGGATTTATTTAGTTGCCGAATCCCTTGTAGGGACTCGGTTAAGTTGGATTGTTTTTGTCGTTTGATTTAGCGTTCGCAAAAAAATGCTGTCCTAGCCGTATCGAAACGCTTATTATTAATGGCTTTGATGATGCAACGTATCGATCAACAAACCGATTATAAGAAGATAATGTTTCGGAACGGATTCGTTAAGAATCTCCACTTTATACGTATCTGCGATTTTGAAAACCTTTTTATTGACTTTTGCTATAAGTCTTTCCTCTTTAGGAAGCGACTTGTCCTTAATCTTCCAATTGAATCCGATAAAGCTGCCGGTTATTCTGAGTTTATGCTCGACTCCGTTTTCGTCGACGTATTCAAGATAGCCTCTGCGCCTTAAAGGCATATGGAAACCTTCTTTGAATCTGGCAATCGGATTGCTCGCTTTGTTCTCTGCGATATATCCTTCTGCTATGTCGAATTTAGCAAAAATAAAGGATATTCTCGATACTACCGTAAGAATAGGATTGCCTTGCGGGTCGGAAATTATGAATTTCTTATGGAAAAACGTCCATTCGCTTCTTACTAAATATTGAACGGTATCATGCTCGTCTAAAATAGAATAATTTTCGAGGACTGACCAAAATTTTTGTTTGATATAAAGTTCCATTTTCTCTCCTCCTGAAAACTTATATATTCAGTATATCATAGCGCTAGCGATTATTCAATACGCAACGCAAAAAAAAAATAAAAATTATTAAATAATATAAATAGATTAAGTGATTAAATTATATTAAGCGATTGAAACTTATAAATGCGTTAAACAATATGCGATTAAACAAATTATAAATGCTTTAAGCAATAACAAACGATTAAACAAATTATAAATGCGTTAAATATTAAGCAATTAAACTAAAACATTAAATGAAAACCGTTGAATAAAAAAATCACGCTCTTTACGGCGTGATTTTTATTTAGCATAGTATTAACCAACCTTAGCGTATTGAAAATTTTAACAACCGTCAAAGCGACTGCCGTTTTAAAGAGGCAATTCGCAGTTTAATTCGGCAAGCATCTGCTTGATACTCTTTTTTGTTTTCGGGCACACGAAATCGGGTGCGATTTCATAAAGCGGCGTCAAGACAAATTCTCTGTTGAAATAATCAGGATGCGGAAGCGTTATTTTTTTCGTATCAACAACGATATTATCGTAAGTTATAATATCGATATCCAAAGTTCTGTCCGCCCATTTAACTTCTCTTTTTCTATCCGCTTTTGCTTCCGTTTCGTGTATGCGGTCCAACAATTCGCTCGGATTTAAAAAACATCCGAATTCGACTGCGGCGTTTAAAAAATCGTTTTCGGCAACTCCGCCGTAAGGCTTTGTAGTATATTTTGCCGAAGTCTTTTTAACCTTGCCGAATTTTTTCAGCTCGTTTATCGCAAAATCTAAGTATGCGCTTTTATTGCCTTCGCTGCTGCCGATTGAAAGATAAGCGGTATGACTTTCTAAAGCCGTACAAAACGCCACGTCCGAAACTTTGACCGACATCGGTGCGTCAGGCTTTGAAACTTTCACTTCGATTTTTTCTAAAAACGGATACTTAACGCTTAACAGGCGTGCAATTTCATACCCCAGCTTTTCTATTAAATTGAACGTATTGCTTTTTGTAAATTCGCTGATAAGTTGCGCCGCCTCGCCGTAGTCTACCGTATATGCAAGCTCGTCGTTTGCCATGGCTTCTTTAAAATCTCCGTAAAGGCGGACGGAAACCGAAAATCTCTGTTCCGTATCCTTTTCAAAACTAAAACAGCCGTGTTTAGCGAAAATTTCAATACCGTCAATTATTATGCAATCTAACAACTGCTCTCTCCTTTGCCATAACGTTTTCGGCGACGTCGTGTATGCGTATAATGTTTATTCCCTTTTCAACTGCAAGTTCGGTTGCTTTCAACGTCGGCTCCAATCTGTCTTCGACGTTTCCGCCGAACATTGATTTTCTCGATACGCCTATTAAAAGCGGATAACCGAATTTTGCAAAACGTTCATAACCGTTCATTACTTCGAAATTCTGTTCTTTCGTCTTGCCAAAGCCTATTCCTGCGTCAAGACATATTTTGTTTTCTTTTATCCCCGCTTTTAACGCAACGGCAAGCTGTCTTTCAAAAAACGAGTCGATATCGTCGAATAAATTTTTATATTCGGTGCCCGTCTGATTGTGCATAATGCAAACGTTGGCGTCGTATTCGGCAACCGTTTCCGCCATACCCTTGTGCATAAGTCCCCATATATCGTTTATCAGATCCGCTCCGCATTCCAAAGCGTATCTTGCAACGTCTGGCTTATCCGTATCGACGGAAATCGGAACGTTGAAACTTTTGACAATTTCTTTGAGAGGAGACAATCTCTTTATCTCTTCTTCGGCGGAAATTACTTCGTGTCCCGGTCTTGACGACATTGCGCCGATATCGATTATTTCCGCGCCGTCTTTTATTGCTCTGTCTATAACTTTTAACGCTTCATCCTGTTTGACTCTGCTACCTGCAAAGAAACTGTCAGGCGTAAGATTCACTATCGCCATTATGTGCGAGCCTTTTGAAAAATCAATTCCCTTTATTTCCATACGATACCCCGAATTTTACGTAATTTAAGATTTTTAATTAACGATTTAAAATTCACTATTTTAAATTTACGATTTTACACTATTTTAAATTTACGATTTTAAATTGATATTTCAATTAAAGCCGTATTCAATTGTTTGCGCAACCGTTTCTATCTGACGACTAAAGTTAAAATGGTATTTTTTAAGTCGTTAGAAATTTCGCCTCTCACGGAATAAGACGTAACTTTTGTTCCGACCTTTTTAATTCCTCTCGAGGTCATGCAGGTGTGCTCGCCTTCGCAAACAACCATTACGCCCTTTGCACCCAGATGTTTATATACGGCTTCGCAAATCTGGTCTGTCATTCTTTCCTGAAGCTGCAATCTTTTTGCATATACTTCAACGGTACGGGCAAGTTTCGATAAACCTACTACTTTGCCGTTAGGGATATAGGCAATTGCAATCTTCCCGAAAAACGGCATAAGATGGTGTTCGCAAGTAGATGAAAAAGTTATATCCTTTTCAAGCACAAGCTCGCCGCTCGGAGAATCGAAAGTTTTTGAAAGCGGAACGTCGGCGTTCTGTTCGTAACCCGACAGAATTTCTTCATAAGCTCTTGCTACGCGAGCGGGCGTTTCCGCAAGCCCTTCACGGTATACGTCTTCGCCCACAGCCTCTATAATCATTTTTACTGCTTTTTCTATTTTCTCTTTATCTATCATATCCGTCAATTATTCTCCTTGCATCGCCTAACACGGACAGTGTACCACAAACCACGACAATTTTATACTTTTTTGCCATATCTTTTATACTTTCTTCAAGGCTTATTCCTACTTGCGCCTTGCAATATTTCTTCGCCGTTTCGCATAGTTTTTCTTTTGCAAGCGACCTTTCGCCTTCTGCGTCGACCGCCGTTATTTCTTCGAAACACGTAGCAAAAGACTTTACCGTCGCAACGTAATCTTTATCCGCAAAAGTGGCAACGATTCCGCCAACCTTTTCGCCGTTAAAATATTTATTCACGGTTTTGGCAAGTGCCGCCGCCCCGTCGGCGTTGTGTGCGCCGTCTAAAACAAATATATTATTTTTACGCTTCATAACCTCGAAACGCCCCGGCCAAACCGTTTCGATAAGTCCGCGGTGTATGGCGTCTTTACCAATAAATACGCCGTTGTCGTTAAGTACCTTTGCGGCAAGTACGGCAAGCGAAGCGTTCTGTATCTGATGGTCGCCGAGTAGCCTTATGAAATAATCTTCGTTTTCAAACTCAAAAAGCTGTCCACGCGTAGAATATTCCTTGCCCTCAAAATCCGTTGCGAAATAAGTCATAAGATGATTTACGAACAAAGGCATTATCTCTTTTTTTTGCATAACGGTACAAAGCGGACAACCGTCTGCAATAGCTAATTTTTCTTTTGCTATCTGCTCTAAGGTGTCGCCCAGAATTTGCATATGGTCAAAACCTATTTCGGTTATCACGGCAAGCAATTTGTTCTTAACGACGTTTGTTGCGTCAAGCCTTCCGCCCAATCCCGTTTCGATTACGCATAAATCACAGCGATTTTTCAAAAAAAACATAAACGCTACTGCCGTTTCGATTTCAAAAGCCGTAGGTTCGAAACCCGTCCCTGCAAGTTTATCCGAAGCGTTTTTGCAAACGGTCATAAGTTCCGCAAGCTCTTCGTCGGATATATTCTGTCCGTTTATTTTGTATCGCTCGTTATATGTAAACACGGACGGCGACGAATAACTTCCCACTTTATAATCGGCGCAACGCAATATCGACGATAAATAAGCAAGCGTAGACCCCTTTCCGTTTGTACCTGCAATGTGAACGAATTTTAATTCTCTTTCAGGATTTCCCAACTCATCAAGAAGTTTCTGCATCGTCTCGAGTCCGTATTTGCTTCCGAATTTACTTTTGTTAGTTATATACTCTACAGCTTCCGTGTATTCCATAATAGCCTCGTTTTCATTTTATCACAAACTTTATTTTAAGCAATCGTTTAAAGGCTAATTTAAACGTTAAACAAAATTTAACGTTTATAACAGACTTTTTTCAGCAGCATAGCGCCTAACTTTTTGCGTCGTTTAAAAATTTAACTTCAACACTTCTTTAACGCTCACACGTCTTAATCTTAAGTTGTTAAACTTAAAATTATCCAATTAATTGCATAAAGCGGCTATGTATGATAAAATCTTTTTATAATTTTTACATAAGTTTAAGGGGTTTAAAGTGGCATATTCAATTTCGGCAGTCGATACGAACAATCCGTGGATGTACCTTCTTTACGGTATAGTCGTCGTATTCGTGCTTACCCAATCGATCGTTTATTTAGTCAAATCTTTAAGGCGAGCGAAACAAATCAATATGGATATGGGAAAATTGAAGAAAGTTATTTCTTCTTCGATTATGTTTTCCGTTTTACCGTCAATCGGAATTTTTATCGGAATCGTTACTTTGGTCGGCGCGATAGGAATAGCGTTGCCGGCTATCAGGCTTTCAATTATCGGCGCTCTTCAATATGAAACGTTGGTCGTCGACACGGTTGCAAATCAGTTTACCGGCACAAGCAACGGAATCGCTTCGATTATAGGAAATATCGACGCAAGCACGTTTGTAACAATAGCGGCAGTTATGACCGTGGCAATTATATGGGGACCTCTTTTCTGCCTTTTCTGTTACAGACGACTTCAACCGAAAATGCTGTCTCTCGCTTCTAAAACGACGGGAAAAGACGATTCCATTTTCGGAGCTGTTTTCGTCGGAATGGTATTGGCTTACATTTCGGTTGCAATCGGTCAGTTCACAGGGGCTGCTACAAACATTGCAAGCTATTACAACCTGATCGCCGTTTTGGTTTCGGCAGGGCTTATGTTCGTATTCGATATTCTGATTACCCGTTGCAACCAAAAATGGCTCGAAAATTTCTCTCTCGCTCTTGCTATGATTGCAGGAATGGGCGTAGTAGCAATTATCAGTTATTTCAACCCCGACGCTTATGCCGCACTGAAAAGTGCCGCAATCGGTTTGATCGTTTAATTTTAAAGGTGACACTATGAAGAAAAATCAAAACTTTTTAACGGCTACCTGCGACGTAAACGTAGCAAGTCAGATGATAAACAAAAATCTGCATAAACAAGGACAGATATGGACGGCAATCGCATTAATCGTTATGTGCATGGTACCTGTAGGAATGTCAATTATCTACAATACCACGCTTAACTGGAAACTGTTTTTTACGTGCGTCGGACTTTTAATTTACTATCTTCCTATGGGTATCGGCGAAGTATTTACGTATAGCTATATGCTCGGCGTAAACGGAACCTATTTAGCTTTTGTTACGGGCAATTTGTCAAATCTTAAAATACCTTGCGTCGTCAATGCCGTAAATATCGTAGGCACGAAAGTCGGCACGGAAGAACACGAAATTGCTTGCACCGTGTCTATTGCGGTATCGTCTATAGTCACCGTCGTGGTTATTTTAATAGGCGTTATTGCTCTTGCAGTTTCAGGATTGGGAGATTGGTTAAATTCCGCTCAGGCAGCGTTTTTAACACCTGCATTCGGAACGGTTGCCTTTGCTCTTTTCGGAGCGTTGGGCGGCAAGTATCTCGTTAAATATCCGAAAATTGCAATCTTTCCGTTCATCATTATGGTTGCGCTCACCGTAACTTTCAATCTCATAGGAAAAGGTAGCATGGCTCAACCTGCAACCTTCATTTTCGTAGGCGTTGTGCTTTGCTTTATAAGCGCAATCGTTTGGCAGAAAATCGAAGCGAAAAAGAAAGCAAAAGCCGAGCTTATAAATCTGGTTGCAAGCGGCGCTTCGCAAAATGCCGAAACGTCCGAACGAGATTTGCAAATCACAGCCGAACAAGTTCAGTCAGAAAATGAAAAAATCACGGAAGAGACCGCTAACGACGACAAATAAGCAAATAAGTATTTGGCTATTTATGTCAGAAAAAAAGTTATTTAATAAAGCTCTTTTAAAATTTATTTAAGTTAAAAAGCAATTTATTTATACGCTCGAATAAAAACTTATCCGTAGCTTAAACGCTACGGATATTTTTTACGTTTTAGTTATATCTATTTTAAAAACTGCAAAGTTTAATATTTGTGTAAAAAAATTTTTTATAGTCTTATTTTTTGTTGTAAGTTAAACGTTTTATAAATGCGCAAAGGTGGCTAACCGCTGTCTTTTGCTTTTCCGCTCTTTATGCTTTTAAAATTTATATATCTTTACCGTCGCTTTGCCTACAAACTCTTCAAAAAAAACGCGCTAACGCTTTGTAATATGGCTCTCACGCTTTTAAATGTGCGTTGTGCAAAGCAACAAATTAAAGTGACAAAAAAGGTCGACTAAGTTCTTGCCAACCTTTTTGTTTTCATAATTTATTCGCAACGCATATATTAGCAACGCTCTGCTCGTCCGTGCGTTTTGCGCTTTAAAACTTTTATCCGAAAACTCACGATAAATAAGCATCGGCTTTATTTAACCGACAACGCTTTACATAATCGTCAAACCTTTTACGTCGATTTTTTATATGCCTTTTAAAGCTTTAACTATCCTTTAATCAATCGAATTTTATGGATTTAAGTTTTTCGTTACACTCTTTTACCATATCGACAGGAAATTTGATTTCCTTGCGGTCGTACGTTATAAGTCCGTTTATCTCTTCTTCGACGTCGCTCACCTGCGTATAGACGCTTGCCGCAAAACCTTTGACTGCCTGTTTGTAAAGAGTTTTTTCAAACAAACTCTTAAACGCTTTTGCCAACGCTTTATCGGTGTTGTAAATTCTGTATCCGAACGATTTATTAGGGCTGAACACGTGTCCCGACTTTTTATGGCTGTAACCGCCGAATTCCGACAGAACGACAACTCTTTCGTCTTTAGGCGCTTTTACAGGAGTAAAATAGATGTGCAGACTCTTTAAGTCGCTCGTCTTTTTGCCTTGGTCGTGCCAACCGCTGACGGAATCGATAATTCTTGTGCTGTCGTATCCTTTAAGAATTTCGGTTGCCTTTACGCTGTCGAATTGACCCCAACCTTCGTTGAACGGAACCCACGTGCCGAGTGAAACGGTGTTTTTAAGATAATTGAAAGTTACGTCGAGTTCTTCATAATATTCTTTACGGCTTTCCGCGCTCGCTCTGCCGAAACGCTTATAATTCTTTTCGCTATCCTTTAAATGGAAACCTAAGAAAGGCAACAAACCTATAACGGAAAATTTATATTTTTCACCGCCCGAAACCATATCCTGCCAGACTATCATTCCCAATCTGTCGCAGTGATAGTACCAACGAAGCGGCTCGATTTTAATATGCTTACGAAGCATATTGAAACCCATTTCCTTCATAAGTTTGATATCGTATTCCATAGCCGAATCGGTAGGCGGAGTAAGCATACCGTCCGACCAGTAGCCTTGGTCTAAAAGTCCCGTCTGATAATAAATTTTATTGTTCAGGGCAAGACGTTTTTTACCCTTTGCGTCCTTCATAATGGAAAACTTTCTCATTCCGAAATACGACTTTACGGTATCGTCGCCGACCTTAACTTCAAGGTCGTAGAGTTTAGGATTTTCAGGCGACCAAAGTTCGAACTCTTTTAAAGAAATTTCTGCAACTCCGTCAGCCGTCTTACCCTCTGCAACGACTTTACCGCCGTCAACGACTTTAATCGTCGCTTCGGCGTCCGCAACCGTCTTAACCGTCACGACGCTTTTATCGATATCGGGAATAATCGTCATATCTTTAAGATAAACCGACGGAACGCTTTCAATCCATACGGTCTGCCATATGCCCGATTGCGGAGTATACCATATTCCGCCGTTCTTTAATGCTTGTTTCGCTCTTGTGTGATAACTAGTGTCCGTAGGGTCCGTTACGACGACGGAAATTACGTTTTTACCTTCTTTTACGGCGTCGGTTACGTCAAGCGTAAAAGGCGTATAGCCGCCCTTATGAGAGCCGACTTCTTTGTCGTTAATCTTTACGCGGCATTCAAAATCGACCGCTCCGAAATTGATAAACGTTTTAGATTTGATAAAACCTTTGGCAACGTCAAATTCTCTTTCATAATACAAAACGTCGTCAGGTTGCGCAACGATAGCGTCCAACCCCGAAAGCAACGATTCAGGAGAAAACGGAACGAGAATCTCTTTGTCGTATCCGTCGAACTCACTACCTGCTTTTTTCATGGCAAACTTCCATTTGCCGTTAAGATTTATATAGCTGTTTCTTTCAAATTGTGGACGAGGATATTCGCTGAGCGGAATTTCCCCTACTTCATCGTAAAATTTCGATTGAAGTCTGACTCTTACGTTTTTAGATTTACTTTTGATTTCTTCCTGAGTTGATAAAACCTTTTTGCTCATCTTGTTCTCCCTTAACTTTTATGTGTATTATTTTATCATATAAACTTTTTATGTGCAATATATTTTGGAAAATCGGCTTTACAAATAACCTTGCATAATGTATACTTTATAAAGAGGTGAACATAATGAAATTTATCATTGCGTCAGATTTGCACGGAAGTGCAACAAGTGCAAAACGCATTATAGAAATTGCAAACGGACAACCTTTGATTTTGCTCGGCGATATATACAACCACGGTCCGAGAAATCCGTTACCTGACGGATACGCTCCTATGAAAGTTGCGGAATTGCTCAACGCTTACACCGGCAAACTTATCGTTATAAAGGGAAATTGCGACAGCGAAGTCGACCAAATGATTTCAAATTTCACTTTCCAGGATTATCATGAGATTGTTACAAACCGTTCGTTCTTTTTCTCGCACGGTCATAAGTTCAATATGGATACTCCGCCGGCGCACCTTAAAGCAGGCGACGTATGTTTCTACGGACATCTGCACTATCCTTTCATAAAAGAAGTAAACGGAGTATACTTTATCAACAGCGGTTCGTGTTCGCTTCCTGTAAACGACAGTCCTCTTTCATATATCATCTTAGATACGGCTGCCGACGTCATAACGATTTATGATTTTGAAGGAACAATAATCGACCGACTTGATTTCAAAAAAATCAATAAATAGAAATCAATAATAGTTTAAACCAAAACAACGCTTCAGGCTTTAAACAAGGCTTTTAGCGGCTTATCGTAAAATAGTTTTAAAAACAAATTTTACGCAAATTTTTTTGCAAATACCGCATTAAACGTGCGATATAAAATAAATATACGCTGGGGGTGACGGCTTGCCGTCTGAGATTAAACCCTTTGAACTTGATTGAGTTGGAACTCACGAAAGGAAGCATTCAGTCCTCGATGGTTTTCCACGAGGACTTTTCTTTACAACCAGCGGAAGGAGTAAAAATGGACTTAAAAAATTTTAAGTCGTTATCAACCTTTGACAAAACGGCAACGATCGCCTTTTTTGTCACTATCTTTTTTGCAATTGTAATAATTGCAATTTTAGCCGTTTGCAAAAAACGCAACTCGTCAGAAAAAGCCAGACCATACGTCGGCGGTTTCATTTTCGGCTACAGTTTGTCGCTTATTCTTATGTTAGGCTTCTTAAAGCTCGACGAATATTCGGCAGCCGGCTATATCGAAGCGAATAGTTTCTACCCTGTTCTCGCATTCGTTCTGACCGTTCTCGTCCTTGCAATCGTAGCTATAATCATTCTGCTTTTCAAACGCGACAAGTTCTCGCTCTTTGCCAAAATCGCAGGCGGAATCATCATAGCGTTTGCGGTAGCTTTAATTATTGCAATGGGCGTTTTAAAGAACGACATCGTTCTCAGCGCCGCCGACAATGCAATGCTTTATATCTTTACGATACTTATCGTTGCGGCTATTGCGGTTCTTGCAATTTTCTGCGGAAAAAAGGAAGACGGCAGATTGCATACGAAATCCATCGTTTACGCCTCTCTTTCGATTGCTCTGTCGTTCGCTCTTTCATACGTCAGATTCTTTGAAATGCCGAGTGGCGGCTCGATAACTTTGGCAAGCATTCTTCCGCTTATGATTTATTCGTATATGTTCGGAATACGCCGTGGCATCATAGCAGGTATAATCTACGGTTTCTTACAGTTTATTCAGGCACCGTGGCTCTACCACCCTGTACAGTTCCTTCTCGATTATCCAATCGCATTCTCGGCTATCGGACTTAGCGGACTTTTCAAAGAAGTCGGACTTTTCAAAAATAAACCTATCGTCAACTTCCTGCTTGGCGGACTTCTTGCCGCGGTATTGCGTTATTTCTCTCACGTTATAAGCGGCGTATTTATCTTCGGAAGCGGCGACCCTAACTATACGGCTGTTGCATGGAGTTTCCTTTACAACTCGTTTGTATTTGCAGACCTTGCTATCGCACTCGTTGCAGGCTCGCTTATGTTCGCTTCAAAAGAATTTGTCAAACGACTTGACGTCAGTCTCCCTGCGTCAAACAAGGACGTAACGATCGAAGGAAAAACCGAAGAGACGTCAAACGGCTCTGACGAAGAAGTTAAAGAGAGTAAAACGGAAATCAATGCAGAATCCGGCAATACTTCGTCAGAAAGCTGAAAACCGTTTTAAGGCTGTTTATTAAACGTTGCCTTTAAATGCGTACAAATAAACAAACTGAATAATATCGCAAAAGAAAAAGGGACGATTCGTCCCTTTTTCTTGTCTTAACTATTTATAAACACGTAAAACTTTTTAATTAAACTACAAACCATTTAAGCAAATCGCAACCTCTTTAATTAAATCACGAAGTTAGCGTCAACGTCATCGACCGAAAAAATAATAGCTTCGTTTATTCAATCGCATTATTTATTCCATAGCTTTGTTTATTCCTTTGTTTATTCCATAGCTTTGTTTATTCAGTCTGCTATTCTACTCCCGAGTGTAAATTCAATCACTTTTTATAATGGAAAATGAACGCTTCCCCGTCCGTTATTTCGAATTTAACCGTTTCGTCCGTCGCTACGTTAGACATACCGCGAGAAAGGTCGTCGCTTTTTATGGTCAGATTATCGAGAGGATATTTTACGCCGTACGCTTTTAAACACGTAACGGAGTTAAAAGGCATAACGGATATCAGATCGCCGCATTGCGCGGCAAATTCGATATTAGATGCCGCATAAAAAATTTCAAGCGTTTTTCCGTTTACGTTGTCAATCGCCATAGCGTCGATACCGTTTTCCGCCGATTTTTTAATAAGGCTTAAATTCGCCAACTGGTGGTCAAGTCTGCCGCCCGTAACTCCGGAAAACACCGCCTTTTTATAACCGTTTTCAATAGCGTATTCAAGACACAATTCACCGTCGGAATAATTCTTTTCAGACGGATATCTTATTGCGTTTTCCACGTCGCGCTCTTTTGACGAATCGAAATCGCCGATAACGACAACGGGTTTTACTCCGTATCCTTTTACTTTGTCGTAACCTCCGTCGGCGCATATAAGGTCGCCAAACGGCTGTGAAACGCTGTCACTGTTTAAAGCTATAAAACATTCTTTAAGCATTTAAAAGCTCCTTTATAACGAACTCGCCGATTTTTATCCCCGCCGCCGCAGGAGAAAAAGAAACACTTCCGGGAATATGTCTGCCGTTTTCGGTTATCTGCAAATCGGGTTTAATCGGAACGTCGCGGCTGAACAAAACTTTAAGAGATTTAATTCCCCTGTCTTTAAGTTCTTTGCGCATCACCTTGCAAAGCGGACAGACGCTTGTCGAATAAATATCGTCGATTATGAAATCGGTAGACAACTTATTTCCCGTCCCCATACAACTTATAATTTTTACGCCGACGTTTTTTGCGTTTTCTATAAGCAAAAGTTTACTCGAAACGGTATCTATTGCGTCAACTATATAATCGAATTTTGAAAGGTCGATTTCGTCGGCTGTCGACTCGTCGTAAAACATTTCAAAAGGTCTGGCGTTGATTTTAGGGTTTATATCGAACATTCTGTCGCATATAACTTCAACCTTGCTCTTGCCTATGGTGCTGTGAGTCGCTATAATCTGCCTGTTGATGTTGCTAGGCGACACAAAATCGTTGTCTACAACGGCAATAGTGCCTATACCGCCCCTTGCTAAAATTTCCGCCACGTAGCCGCCTACTCCGCCCGCTCCGAAAACTACAACCTTAGATTTTTGCAGTTTTTCGACCGCGTCTTTGCCTATAAGCATTTCTTCTCTTTCAAAAATATTCATTCAACTAACCTCTGTTTTATGCGTACGATTACTTGCGTTGCGACGACTCTTACGCCGTCTTAACGCTTACAAATTAAATAATTTTTTAGATAATCTCTAAATTTATTAAATAATTTTCTCAACGGTTTTAAGTATTATATAATAAAAGAATTTCCTAAGCAAGCGTTTAAATTTTACGACAATCAAAATATTTTCGTCAGAATGCCGTCGCCGTTATATATACCCGTCGATTTTATAAAAAAATTAACTTTTAAACAAATTTAAATTTTATTTAATATTCAGATGATAACGTTTATACGGATATATAGATAGCTTTAAAACAAAATATTATATATAAAAATTCCGATGGGAAACAGATTTATTGACACGCAAATTTTTTAATATTATAATAACTTATCAATTTAAAGTTGATTATCATATTAAATCGTTTAACGCATTACGTGAACAGAATATTTTCATCGCCGTTTAGCGTGGCATACGTTTACAGAATATAAATCTATTCTCAACTTCTCGGCTTTATCAAAATCGTACAAGACGGAAAGGCCTTCGATGCGTATGCAGTTATTCGTTATATTACAAAGACTCGATTTCGTGCAGATAAATTATCAAACCGTTCAACAACCCCACTCAACAAACTCTCGACAGGTGAAAAATGCTTAAATTAAAAAACGTTAAAAAAGACTATCTTTTGCAAGACAATTGCGTACATGCTTTAAAAGGTATCGATTTAACTTTCCGCAAAAACGAATTTGCTTCCATTTTAGGTCCGTCAGGCTGCGGAAAAACGACCACGCTCAACATTATCGGCGGACTTGACAGTTATACCGACGGCGACCTGATTATCGACGACACGTCGACAAAGGACTATAAATCCCGCGACTGGGATACTTACCGCAACCAAAAAATCGGTTTTATATTCCAAAGTTACAATCTTATACCGCATCTTACCGTACTTGCAAACGTCGAACTTGCGCTTACAATCTCGGGCATAAGCAGAAAAGAAAAAAGACAGATGGCTGTCGAAGCGTTGGAAAGAGTCGGCTTAAAAGAACAGATAAATAAAAAGCCTACACAGATGTCGGGCGGACAGATGCAACGAGTTGCCATTGCAAGAGCTATCGTAAACAATCCCGATATAATTTTAGCAGACGAACCGACGGGCGCTCTCGACAGCGTAACAAGCGTGCAGATTATGGATATTTTGAAAGAATTGTCCGAAGAAAAGCTTGTTATTATGGTTACGCATAATGCAGAACTCGCTAAAGAGTATTCGACAAGAATTATTCGCCTTTTGGACGGCGAAATTCTGTCCGACTCGAATCCGCCGACAGATGAAGAAATCGCAAACGAAAAAATCGTCGAAGAAAAGTCTGAAGAAGAATTCATAAACAAAACCGATTACGACGTAACGGATAAGGTCGCTTTCGACGAAAAAGAAAATTCGTCCGAAAAAGGCGATACGACGGCAAAAACAAAAAAACCGAAAAGCGGAAGAAAAAAGAAATCGTCTATGAATTTCTTTACCGCTCTTTCGCTTAGCGCAAGAAACCTTGTCACAAAAAAGCTCCGCACTTTCCTTACGATTTTTGCAGGTAGCATTGGTATAATCGGCATAGCGTTGGTTCTTTCGTTGTCAAACGGCTTTACCCTTTATATGCAGGATATGGAACAGACAACGCTCAGCAGTTTCCCCGTCACGATAAGTGAAATCGGTTTTTCATTCGATATGGAAGCGGCGCAGAACGCCACTATCAAAGAAGGCTCTTATCCGTCGGACAACAAATTAGTCCCTTACGACCCAAGCGATGAAATGGGCGGAATGAGTTTCTTTACAAACAGAATGACAACCGAATACGTCGATTACGTCAAGGCTATGGAAGAACAGAATCCCGACTGGGCTGCAAGCGTGTCTTATAAACGCCTTGTGGAAATGCACCTTATAGCAAAAACGTCGTCGGGCGGTTATAAACTTGTCGACAACTATTCGGAAGAAAAACAGATCTGGTGGCAGGAACTTTTAAGCGATAATTTCGTGCAGGACTATTATGATATAATCGACGGCCGTTATCCGCAAAATAAATTCGAAGCCGTCCTTGTCGTCGATTCGAACAACCGCATAAAAGCGGACGTCCTGAAAGCTATCGGAATCACCCCAACGACAATCGGAACAAACGACGACGGAACGGTGAAGTACGGCAGCATCGATTTTTCCGATTTAATATCGACGGAAGGAAACGATAAACTTAAATTCCGCCTTGTTTTAAACGACGATTACTATACCAAAACTGCCGAAGACGGATATTACGTTGAAATGACGCAAGCAAATTATGAAAGCGCATATAACAATGCAAGCGGCGATTTTATTAAAATCGTAGGCGTCATAAGAAACAAACAAAATAAAGATATCAGTTTCTTTAACGGCGGAATAGGCTATCTTTCAAGTCTTACGGATTACGTATTGGAAGATTCGGCAAGCTCGACAATCGTTATCGAGCAGACAAACAACTTCACAGACCTTCTCGACCCGTCCAAAAAGGAATTTACTTTCGATTTTTCGGAATTCGATAAAATGATAACTCAATCGGGCGTTCCGATTAAAACAGTTGCAACAATGATGAAGGGCTACGGTTTAATCACTAACGAACAGTACAACGAAATACAAAACGATCCCAACCTCAATTTTGAAATGATTTTCGAAAAAATCAAAAGCAACAAAGGTTCGACAGAACAAGCCGTATCTGCACTCTGCGACGTTATGGCAAACTTTATAAGTATCGACAAGAACACAATCCTTTCCGTTATATGCCCTGACTATGCAACAAGAATTTCGGAAATAGGCGCTTCTTCTATGCCAAGTTCGATATCGATATATCCGTCGTCTTACGAAACGAAAAAGCAGATACTTTCATATCTCGATAAATATAACGAAGATAAAGAAGAAAAGGATCAGATACGCTATACCGACCTTGCGTCAACTATTACCGACAGCATGTCTGAAATGATTGATATCATATCTTACGTCCTTATCGCGTTTGCGGCGATTTCGCTCTTCGTTTCGTCTATCATGATTGCAATAATCACATATATATCCGTTCTCGAAAGGACGAAAGAAATAGGCGTACTGCGAAGCCTGGGAGCAAGAAAAATCGATATATCAAACGTGTTCAATGCAGAAACCATGATAATAGGAGCTTCCAGCGGAGTATTAGGCGTGTGCATAGCGGCGATTTTAAACTTCCCTATCAATGCCATAATCACTAAACTCGCCGGCGGTTTAGTGGAAAACATAGCCAGACTCTCACCGCTTCACGGCATATTGCTCGTGCTTTTAAGTATCGCCTTAACCGTTATATCAGGTTTCATTCCGGCAATAATAGCGTCTAAAAAAGACCCTGTGGTCGCACTCAGAGCTAATTGATTTTCCGTGCATATATTAGTATAAGTTTAAACGCTAACTAATCTGAATGCTCACGCCTGTTTTAGCTTATGCTCGTTTATATACCGACTAATACAAACGCTCACGATTGTTTAGCTTATATGCGTTTAAACGCTAACCAATCTGAATACTCACGCTTCTTAGCTTACGCTTGTTTAACGCTAACTATCTGAACGCTTCTGCTGTTAAATTTAATACTTATGTTTATTTAAGCGCTTATGCCGATTTACAACTTCGATTGTTAACGGTACGGCTGTTAAACGCTTAGATTACTAATGCTTGCTTCTTTTAACCGATATGCTTATTTAGTCGCTTTTGCAAAACAAATGCTCAGATATTAAGCACGCTTTTATTCGGGCAACAAATTGTAATGACAAAATTAAAAATTCATACGAATAATTTTAAAAAAATAAAAAGCGGATAATATCCGCTTTTTATGTTAATTTTTCTTCGTATACGTTTCGTTTATACAACGCAGTATGCAACTTAAATATAACGATTTTATAAATTTAACGATTTAATAAATATAATTATTTTATTATTATATTCAATATTGCAATTACTTTAAAAACTTTAACTTACAATAGTTATCGTTCCTACGTATCCGTCTTCGTCATAGCTAAACTTATAGTTTCCATAGTCCCCGTCTTCTACAAAATAAACGGATTCGTCGCCTTGAACACCTGTTTCATCGTTACGCAAATTGAAGCACTCACCGATGTCCCAATCCTGATAATTGCCGTTCGATATCGTAACTTTTACAACGTCGCCTGCAATTATGCCGTCGGCTACCGTCAAGGTTACTTCCGTAGAGCCGTGCTCTTCCCAAGTGTCACTCGTATCAAGGTCAAGGAAATTCAACGCCTTCTTTTCAATTACGTAAAGGCCTTCTGTTCTTGCCTCTTTATGAGTGCTTGTTTCGGCAACTTCGATAACAAATTTATACGTACCCGCATTTTTAGGCTCTCCGCTCAAAAGCTCACTGCCCTTATACCAACTGACTGTAATAGCACCCGTGCTATCGGTTGTAAATGCGTCGTAAGCATCTAAAGTAACGCCGTTGCCGTCGTAAGCTTTTGAAAATTCATATTCGTCGTTTAATAACACTTTCGCTGAAACTTTTACAATCGTTATCGTTCCTACAAATCCGCTTGCGTCATAGTTAAACGCATAGTTTGCATAATCTCCGTCTTCTACAAAATAAACGGATTCGTCGCCTTGAGCACCTGTTTCGTCGTTACGCAAATTGAAACAGTCACCGACGCCCCAAGTCTGATAATTGCCGTTGGATATCGTAACTTTTACAACGTCGCCTGCAATTATGCCGTCGGCTACCGTCAAGG
>JBJETY010000036.1:68967-125406 GCA_051883555.1 Christensenellales bacterium
AGTGCTTGTTTCGGCAACTTCGATAACAAATTTATACGTACCCGCATTTTTAGGCGCACTGCTCAAAAGTTCACTACCCTTATACCAACTGACTGTAATAGCACCCGTGCTATCAGTTGTAAATGCGTCGTTTACTTCAATATTTACGGCTTTGCCGTCATAGACTTTTGAAAATACAAATTCGTCGTTTAAAACTATTTCAGTAGCCTGTAACGCGTCATCCGATTCCGAACCTTTCTGCGGTGTTTCCGTAGTTTTATCGCAAGCAACAAGAGCGAATACCGAAATTATCATTAAAACGAGCAATAAAACAAAATAACTCTTTTTCATATTAACTCCTTAGAATTTTTTTAAAACGTAAGCGAAATCAAACAGATTTAATACGCTAATTCGTTTATTGCTTATTACAACACACGGCTTGCTGATACATAAAATACTTACTTGATATTACGTAAAGATATTAAAAAAAATAACCGTTTGGCCATTTTTCTAACCAACGGTTTTACGACAAATTTTAAACAACCGCATTCGCATTTCCGCCCGACAATCCGAACGCAGTAAAAAGAAAACGCAGTCTCACGCAAAAGTTGCAAAAACAATAGCGACTAATCAAACATATTTTGCGTTTGAAATTTTTGCGTTTGAATTTAAAAACTTTAGTTTTAGATTAAAACTGTTTTTTCCCGGCTTTTACTGCTATCATGCTTGTTTTCTTTACTTGAAAACGTCTTACTTGACAAACGTCGGAAACCTCATCGGAACCACTCCGACGTTTTTTTGAAATTATATCCTTTTTGCTTAACGCATTTTGCTTATCAAAGCAGATCAATCATCCGTTTTATGTTGCTCTTTTCGGTCAAGAATTACAAGTCCGATTTCCCTTGCCCTTACGGCAAGCTCGGTTCTGTTTCTGAAACCCGTCTTTTCAAGCATACTAAGAATATGTGCCTTGACTGCGCCGACCGACATAAATACCTTATCTGCAATTTCCTGATTGGTATAACCGCCGGTCATTTCTCTCAACACTTCCAATTCTTTTTCCGTAAAATCATAGCTGCTGGCGTTACCTAAAATAAGCTCGGGCGTTCTGTCGGGATATACGGTTTCGCCTTCTACGACTCTGTTCATAACGGATAAAATAGAATCCGTAGATATATCCTTATACCAGAAACCTTCTACGCCGATAGATTTCGCTTTTTCAATGTACGAAAATTCAGGCATGCTGGTAACGATTATAATTTTAATTCCCGGATAAAGGGTTTTAATTCTCTTAGCCGCTTCCAAACCGTTTGCGGCATTTTTCGTCAATACGTCCATTAAAACCAAATCCACCGAATTTTTAGCACAATAAATATCCGCCACGTCGGCGTTGTCTATTGCCGCAACAAGCTCGAATATATCCGAATGCGTGACTAAATCTTCAAAAAGTTGTCTAGGCATCATCTGGTCTTCTACAATGAGCACTTTATATTTTTTTATCATAAACGCCTCCCTTTTAATATCGGCAACTTAATTTTTAATAAAAATTTCGGATTGTAATCAAACTGCATGCTTCCGTTTGACCGTTCGACGAGCATTCTGAGCGAAGAAAGTCCGCCACCTTCCTTTATTTTACCTTTCGGCGGTTTACCGTTATTCGATATTGCAATTTCGTATGCATTGTCGCGCGTTGCTATATCCACGATAATTTTGTCGCCGTCCGCATGCGCTGCGGTATTCGTTATCGAAACGTGAATAGCTTTAAGGCATATCGTATACGCCGATTCGTCGCAAGCAGGCATATCTCCGTTTATTATAACGCAAATTCCGATTGATTCGGCGGCTTTTTTTAAATCCGTAAGAGCGTCTGCCGCATTATCTTCTTTTATATATCCGAAAGCTTTAACCGTATTTTGCCAAAGCGATATTAGTTCTTTTAATTCAAGTCCCTTATTGTTTTTAATGCGGTTTTTAGTCGCTAAAAGCAATTTTCCCATTTCGTCGTGAATATTTATTTTAGCATTCAGAATTTCCTTTTCCCTGGTTAAACGGTTTATATTGTCGCCGTATTCAATAAGACGTTCGTTCATCTTTTTTAATTCGGCATTGACGGTGCTTATCTCGGTTGAAAGCTGATATTCTCTCGTCACGTCCGTTGCGTTGATTTCATATATCGTACGATTGCCGAAAATATGCTCGACTCTTTTGAAAGAATATGCTTTTCCGTTTTCTATCAGAATTATAGGCGTATCGCCTTCTGCAATTACCTTGCAATTTTTGGAAATATTCAATTTGAATACGTTTTCCCAAAATTCTTCGCCGTTTAAAATTTCATTTCCGAAAAGCGAGACGCTTATATCGTTTGCAACTCTATTAGACAACAAAGGCATACCGTTTTCGTCGTAAAAGCACAAACCGACGGGAAGTTTATCAACGCTCTCCTTTATAGACATAAGAGAAAGATGCGTTCGGCGATGATATGCAAAATGGACAAACCCTGCTATAAGCAAAACGCCAAGCAGTGCCGTAATTGTAATTACGACCGCCAAAGGAACGTCCTTAAAGCACTCGATTCCGCCATAATCGCCGTTGACAGAAGTCGCCGTATAAAGGCTCAATAAAACGCAGAGCGACAAAAATGCAATGCACGTCCCTACAACGTATAAAGATATATATACGGCTTTAACCTTAAACCTTAAGCCGAATGCAAGCAAAAACAACCACAAAACGACTTCAAAAAACAATATTACGCAAATTGCTAACATAGCCTGAGAAGTTAAATCGATAAACGCCATCAATCCACCTCCCCGAAGCTCAGCGTCGTATAAAACGTTCCGTCGTCCTTTGACGTCTCTATATTTCCGTTACGTTCATAGACTTTGCGACTTATTTTTTCGCTTACGACAATCTCTACGTCCGATAAGATACGCAAAGACACGTTCTCATTTTCGCACTTTAAAACGACCATACATTCGGATAATTCCGACAGCTTGCTCTTTATGCAATCGAAAAAGAAATCGAATGCCAGCTGAATTTTTTTATGTTCCGTCACGGCACTGCCGCTTTCGGTATAAGAACAGTATATCCCCATTAAAGACATATATTCGATAATTTCTTTAACGGAATACGAAAGTTCTTCTATTTGCGTTTTGTCGCTATATTCGCCCATAATCGCAAGATTGCTACAACGCTTGACGTATGCTAAGTTTACGCACGCTTCCGACATTACGGAATTAAAGTCGTCTTTTCCTTTTTCTGCCCTTTTTAGAAGTTCGTTTATTTCATTGAGTTGCGGTTGTACTTTAGTCGTTACGGTATCGTAAAGTTTAGTTCTAAGCAAAGTGCTATGCATTTGTTCTTTCAAACAGTTCTCTGCTTCCGTAAGCTCGTTACTCTCGCTGAGCCGAATACTTATCTCCATAAGTTCGTCGTTCAATGCGTTTATGGCCGACAACTCGTCAATCCAAAACACGTTGCCGCCTTTTATAGGAGCTTCATTTAACCTGAGATTTTTGTCCACGTCATAGTCGGATTTGCCGTTTAACACGTCTTCTGTCAATTCAGACGCATTTTTTGATACGTATACAGATTTTCCGTTCCTATCGACTATAAAGGCGGAAATATCGGACGAATAAAAGAATCTTTCGTAATCGTTGTTGGACGGAATAAAACCTATTTGTATGCAACTTTCAAAAACTGCGACAAACGTGATTCCCATAAGTTCAGGCAACTTGAACATTATATCCGAAACAAAATAACATATTATACATGCAATGGCGCCTATCAAAAATATGGTAAGCGGAATCCATATTTTCTTTCTGTTTTTAGCAATTCTGCATCTTAAACACAAAACCGCTATACTTGCAATACTGAGAGTTATCGCCCATATAAACGTTACGTAATACACCCAACCGTGTTTATAGTCCGTTAAAGAATTAATAAACCCTTCGTTAAATATAAAAGCCTGTTGATGATAATCGTTTGTTAAAATCAAAAGAACGATAACTATTGCCGGTATATATAAAAAATATAAATATTTATTATACCCGTTTACGTCTTTTTGGCCAATATGCATTACCGACAACAAAACTATTAACGGGGCCATACACTGCGGAATATATTGACAATACCATAAAAATCTGCTGGCATCGTCGTTGTCTATAACAAAGCGATATTTTATAAGCCTTATAATCATCCAGAATATGAAAAGACCGGCAACGGCAATTAACCCGTTTCGCATGCTTTTTTGCATTATTCTGTTCCATACTGCAATACACCATATAATGCCCAAAGAAATAAAGATAAACCCGGAAAGCAAATTGAAAACTATATTTAAAAAATTATTCATTCTACTGTCAAAAATCTGTAAAACACCCGCAACCAGATATAGCAGCGGCATAACGATTAACAGTATAATTAAATTCCTTTTTGCTTTCGATACGTTTTCCAACTTTATGGCTATTCCTTAATTTCCTTTATGAATATAATTTAACACAAACGACCGAATTTTACAATATCAACGATAATTTATTTCCTTTACAACTTTTACTTATATCGCAACGATTAAAATTAAAAGCCCGAAAGACTCTTTCCTTTCGGGCTTAAATTTGTATAAACGAAACATCGTTATATAATCGTTATATATTTATAATCGTTTGCATCTGTCTGCCACCGTTTGCATTTGTCTGCTGCTTTTGCCTTGTTTTCAGACAAGCCGTCAGCGACTAAAACGCAAATTCCGCCTTCTTGGTTAAATATAAATTTAAATCTTCGTCGTCGCAACTTATGCTAATTGATTTCTCCGTTCTGAAAAGTCCATCGACCGCTATTGAATAGGATATACCCGTAATATTAATTTCAGCCGAAAAATCAATATTCAGGTTAAGAATTTTATCCGTCATTTCGGATACGCTTGAAGAGTCTTTGAAAAGAGCCGACTTGCCGAAAACCGAAAGATATTTATAAACTATTCCACCAAGGTAACAATCCTCAACTTTACCCAAAGCGGCGGTTATTGCTTCTTCGTCTGTAAGCCCTAATTTTTCAAGCGTTTCTCTGCTCAGACTGCCCTTTGCTATCACGTCGTAAATCGCCATGGTTTCGTCCTTCGAAAGCGTATATGCCGATTGATAGCACCAACCGTCAACTCCTATCTCCTTGCCGTATGCCTTTTCATACGTGCCGCCGTCTAAATCGACCTTAATTGCCGGAAGTATGCCTGCGTCCGTAAGGCTGACGACGTAATCCTTGCTAAACAAAATCAAAGCCATAACTTCTTGTCTGTTGCTTACCGATGAATAGCCTACAAAATTGCCTTCCTCGTCGAATTCGGCACCCGTATCGAATATACCGCAACATAAATCTATCTCTTCGTCAGACTCAACGTAACTTGCATTCTTACCGAAAATTTTTCCGAAAAGGTCGTTTAAACTCCAGCAGCCCTTGTCTGCCGACGTTAAATCGAACAAAACGTTTAATAGGCTTCCCGTACTCAAATTAAGACCGAAAACGTCTTCCGTTCCGCGAACGGAATATTTATTGTACAATTCGACGTAACTGAATTCCGCTTCGACTTCATCTTCTTTATAAAATTCGACTTTCTGCCCGTAGTACGGCGAAAGCGAATCGGTTACTTCATATCCGACGTCGGATACGCCAACTACAAGTTTATATCTTCCGCCGTCGCAAACGTAACCTTCTTCTGCAATAATTTTATCCGTATCGACAAAACTTACTGTCTTTAACGCCGTTGCGTCTTCTAAGTTTTCATAAATACCCAATAAGCGTTTGTAGGTAAAATCTTTTTCGTCTACGAAAATTATAAATTCGTCCCCCGACAACGCATTGAACAACTCTTTTATTGTTGCGTCGTTGCCTTCTTTGTCTTCGGCAATCAATTCGGATATATTGTTTAAGACGACAAAATCTTTAAGGACCCTTACAAAATCGTTTTCGGAATCAATAACTTTAACTTTGATTCTATATTCTCCGTCTGCGTAATCGACGTACGCTTCCGCAAGATTTATCTCGGAATTTCCATCAGAATAAGTAAATTTTAAGTAAACTTCGTCCAAAGTAAATCCTTCGCCTGCTACTATATTTCCGTACAACTTAGTATTCAACCTTCCGTTTAATTCAAAATCATTCCAGACGTCTATTTCGAGCATTTCATAAAATTCTTGCACTCCGCTGCATGAATACTCTTCATAATAAAGTTCAAGAATATCTTTTATCTTCATTCCGTTTAGCGTCATGCATTCGAGCGTATTTACGTTTTCTACTTTAACTTGTCCCTCTTCGAACGAAACGGAAGAAGACTTTTTAAATACGACGTCGTTTTTAAATTCATCTATAGCAATCGGCGCTTCACCGTCCTCTAATCCGACGAATGAAAAATCAGAGAACCCGACGGAAAAATATAAGTCTTTTCCGCCTTGCCCGTTAAGGATACTCATTCCTTCAACGTATAAATTGTTTATTAAATTATTCTTTATTTCATAAACGACGCATAAGCTCGAGTCGTCGGAAACAATACCGTCCGTTAAAGTTGCAAGTCCGTTACAAATTTCGTCGGAAATATATCCTTTCCAGATTTCGCTGCCGCTTCTATCCGTAATTTTAGATATGCCGTTAAAAGTGAAAACGTTTTCTTTTAAGACGTTTTCGAACGATATCATTTCTCCTTTTATCCCAAGACTTTCACCCAGCCATATATCGAAATCGTCTTTTTCTATCTGAAAAATATCCCCAACAACCATATATAAAAGTTTGTAAAAATCAAAGTCGTTTCCTATAGATTCCGAAACAGAAAGCAAAAATCCGTCTAAATCGCACACGGACGGTTCCAAATCGACAGTCGCAAATATCGTTTCGAGAATCCCGTTAAAAGGACTGCCACTTATATCCTTATCAAAAGGCACTATAAATTTTTTATCAAAAATCGTAAGATATAAATTGGTTTTATCCTTTGCAAAATAATCCAATTCAAAAAGCGTAGCGCTTTCATTAAGTCCGGTAAAATATCCCGTCACGTCGTTAACCGTTATGCTGAACGCTTCATCGTCAACCTCGTCGCCGTTTCTATCGTATACAACCTTTATATCGATTTGAAGATTGATATTAAAATCGGATTTTAACAGTAAATCTATTTTTCCCGTTGCATAAAAATTATTATCGGGAAGAATTTCCTTATTGAAAACATTAGCTATTGACGAACTGAGCGTAGTAAAATAATCGTCGGCGGTTGCAGAAATTAAAATTTGATTTTTAATGCTAATTGTGCATTTCTTTTCGTCGAATGCACCGACATAAGTCAATCCTGACGGAATATATACCGCCGTTAGCGACGGGCAATTGTAAAATGCCTGTAAACCTATCGATTCAATACTATCGGGAAAATCAATATCAGATAAAAGTTTACAACCGTAAAACGCTCTTTCGCCTATACTTTTGAGGTTTTCAGAAAAAGATACGTTTTGCAAAGACGAGCAATTTATAAAAGCTTTGGTTGGAATAGATATTATACCATTTCCGACAGCCACGGATACCAAAGATGTACAACCTTCGAAAACACGTACTCCGACCGTAGTCACGCTATTCGGCAAAGAAACGGAGGTCAAAGACGTACAACCGTAAAACGCTTTGTCCCCGATTTTTGAAAGAGACTTGGAAAATGTTACGTCATTGAGTTTTGTACAACCGCTGAAAGCGGACTCGCTAATTTCAACAACACTGTCCGGCATAACTACCGATCTTATCGTAGTGTTTTCAGAAAAGGCAGTATAATTGATGGCCGTCACAGTATCGGGAATTTGCACTTTAGTATCCGTACCGTCATAATAAATCAAAACGCCATCGGTATCAATAACAAAATCGCCGGTAGACGAAGAACGGATTCCGTCACAAGCAGAAAAAACGGACAACCCCAATAACATAAATAATATTAATGTAATTATTGTGTACTTTCTATTCATAATGCCCTCGTGTTGTCTGTAACGCAAACCTACATTTATTGATATTATAGAAGTTAATCAAAAAATTGTCAACTGAGCTTACTTGATGCACAAGTATGTCAGAATTTATACAATTTAACAAAATTTTAGCGTTAAAATATATATTTTGATTATTATGAAAAAATACAATCAATCTGACAAACAAATATGACTCATAAACATAAATTAGGAAGAAGTAATAAAACAGTTTAAAGTTAATCGATTTATTTGTAGCTATGACCACTTTTCAACGCAATAATCATTTAATTCCCGCTCAGCATGTTAGGCAAAAATTCCTAGACAATTTTATCTTGATTTCTAACATTTCAACCTGCTTATATCGATTTGAAATATTATATCGGCAGTCATTATCGATATTATCGATTTATCTGATTCAAAGGATTATTTATCGTAATTGCAAGTAAACTCCCCAACCAAAAATATACTCATTGTTAGTTAAAAAAACCCGAACGCTGTTCGGGTTTTTGTGCTTAAGTTTAAATAATATTTAAACGCAATAACAAGCATATTTTATTAAGATTTTATTTTGCGTTATTTATCAAGCGTTATTTATTAAAAGCATGATAAATGGCATTTATCGCTTTTTCATAGTCAAACGTATCAACGCCGACGATTATGTTAAGTTCGCTCGAACCTTGGTCAATCATACGTATATTGATATTCGATTTCGCCAAAGCGCCGAAAATTGTTGCCGCGGTACCATGTCTCGATGCCATATTGTGACCGACAGTAGCTATAAGAGAAAGACCGCTGTGAATTTCAACGTTATCTGCTCCGACAGCGTCTCGGATTTTATCGAGAACTTTTTGCATCTTATTCTGTATTTCTTCATCGCGCACTACGATACAAAGCGTATCGATACCGGACGGAACGTGTTCGACGTTTATATTTTCATATTCTAAAACGGACAAAACCTTTCTTACGAAACCGACTTCAAGGTTCATCATCGCCTTTTCTATAAGAATAATCGTAAATCCTTTTTGTCCTGCTATACCCGTAATTACGCCCGGATTTTCAGGAAGTTTTGACGTAGGGACTATCAAAGTGCCGCTGTCTTCCGGTATAAACGTATTTTTTATATTAATCGGAATTCCAACGCTTCTGACAGGGAAAATCGATTCCGGATGAAGCACGTTTGCCCCCATATAAGAAAGCTCACGCAATTCTCTGTAACTTAAGCATTCAATTTTTTTAGGGCTGTCGACAATTCTCGGATCTGCCATCATAAATCCCGAAACGTCCGTCCAGTTTTCATAAACGTCTGCCCCTGCCGCTCTTGCTATTATCGCTCCGGTAACGTCACTTCCGCCACGAGTAAACGTCTTTACGACGTCGCCCGGCGAAGAACCGTAAAATCCCGGGAAAACGGCTTTCTTAACTTTTTGCATTTCCTGTCTTATAAGATCAAGGCTGTATTCCAGTTGAAGTTCACCGTCTTCATTAAATTTGATGAGCTTCAAAGTATCCAAAAAAGCATATCCGAGTTTTTTAGCAAGCACTTTTGCCGATAAGTATTCACCGCGGGAAGCTGCATAATCGGCTGTCGTGGAAGCATTGATTTTTCCTTCGATTTCTTCATAATCTGCCGATAAGTCAAGGTCGATACCAAGACCTTCTATTATAGCGTTAAATCTTTCTTTAACCAATTTGAAAGTCTCGGCACAGCTTCCGCTTGCCTGAGCTTCCGCAAAGCACTTGTACAAAAGGTCGGTAACTTTTGTATCCTGCTTATCGCGTTTTCCGGGTGCAGATACGACAACGTATCTTCTGTTTTCGTCCGACATAATTATATCGGCAACTTGTGCTATCGTTGCGGAATTTGCCATTGAGGTTCCGCCAAACTTACAAACTAACATATTCTCTCCTCTATGTATCTACTTAATTATTCTCGCTTCAGTATAATATCTTTTTTCTTCCGCTTCGCCCATTGAAAACGATTTTCTAGACAATACGCCGTTGGACAAAACGAACTTAAATAAATCGGCTTTTTCGATTTTAGGCATATATATAGCTACGCCGTTGCCCGACGACGCAACGTTTTTTAAATGCTCGTCGCCGTGAATATAATCGCATTCGCCCTTGCCGTAATCGTCGATTGCTTTCTGAATTTCGCTTATCGCAAGCGGCGTCAGCTTCGGAACGTCGATATATTCCGCCTTTCCTTTATATTCCACTTTAAGTTTTGCCTCGCCGCTAAGCTTAGCTTTTAAATAGTCGATAAAATCATCGTCGACGCCGAAAACGACGCGGTGTATAGGCTCGAACGTTATTCCGTCACTATGTACGTTGTTTATCTCGCACAAAGCAAACCTTGCAGGATGGTTTTTCTTTTCTTCATCGCTAAGACCTTTTTTAACTTCGTCCCAATGAGTTTTTGCGGTAGCTAGGCTGTGATTTCCGTCGCCAACTGCAAATATAAAATTGGTTGTCTTTCCGTATTTCGATTTTTGCTCGTCGACATCCGTTAAGCCGTCAAAATCGACGTCGGCAAAAGGCACTTTATATCCGACAAGACGTCCGCCTCCCATATTGAGTTCGAAGTCGTAAAGTTTTTCATACTTGTCTTTATTTTTATAAACGGGCTCGATTACTTTAAAATGAGGGTCGTCTATCAATAACATAATATGCGGCAACTCTAATTTAGCGTCCTTTCTTATTTTAAGTCTCGGCGGTATTCTCGACGCCACGACGCCTTCCGTCGGTCGAATGACAGACTGTGCGTTTTTAGAAAAATCAAAATCTTCAAGGTCTACCGCCCCGACGATTCCCACACGCTTTATGCCCGATTTCAACGTTCTCTCGACAAGAATAAAGCTGTCTTTGACGGTCGTAAACACTCCGTCGTTTAAGTATCTTTCCATATTGGCGTTTATTTCCGCTATCCTTTCGTCCTCACCTGCAATTCCCAAATAAACTTCAGGGAATATCAAATCAAGCGTCGTATAACTGCCTTTTACGTAATTTTCTAATTCATGCCAATATTCAGGCTGAGAAGTAAACTGGTCGCAAGAAACTACGGACCATTTCGACATATCAACCGATTTAGGCAAAAGAATTTCTTTTGCTGAAAAAGTTTTCATCTGAACCTCGTATTTCGTTTATCCGTTGTCAAAGCCGGTGCAATGTTATAAGCTCTCTCGATTTCTTCTTTGAGTTTTTCCATCGTTATATATCTTTTTATATCGCCGTTTTTTACGATTGAAATTATACCCGTCTCTTCGCTGACTACAATCGCAAGACAATCGCATTCTTCGGTAATACCAATTGCGGCGCGATGCCTTGTTCCCATCTCTTTATTTACAAGTTTTTGCGTAAGCGGCAAGAAGCAACCTGCGCTGAGTATTTTATTGCCCTTTACCACAACCGCCCCGTCGTGCAACGGCGCTTTTGTATTGAATATCGATTCAAGCAAACCCGCCGACAAAGTCGCGTTAAGACTTGTACCCGTTTCTAATACGCTTTTCGGAAATTCGTTAGGACCTGTTATGAGAATGATTGCACCAATATCCTGCTTTGCCATATCCTGACAAGCCGTCAGAATTTCAAGCGTACTCGTTTTAAGTTCGTCGTCGCCGCCAAAACCTTCGTGATTGAAATTCGCTACGTGTTTATCGGTGATTCGTTGAAAAATCAGTTTAATATCGCTGCGATACACAACAATCGACGCGACAACGAAACCGTAAACCAAAATCTTCATTATTGCTCTCGACACCGCAAGAATCGTTCCGCCGAAAGCATAACTCAATATATTGACGGCAAGCGCAACCGCTACGATTGCAAAAAATATCAACATTATTTTTATTCTTTTTTTCTTCAGAAAAAATATAGTTAATGCCGTTATTACAAGCGCCAATATGACAAGGTCTATTATGGCAAACGCATTTATGTTTTTAAAATACTCGTAAAAATTAAACATTTTATCCTCCGTCAGATTTGCCAATGATTTTTTAACGTAACTTTTATACAGCTTTACGATTGCGTTTAACTTAAAACGAATTGACGCTTTTAAATTAAATTTCAACGAACCGCAAATCAAACGAATAAAGTCTTCTGTGAAGTTATTCAAAATAGCCCTTTGACCTATTCGTTCCGGGTTTTATCTACGGTTCAAACGCAACAAAGTTTATTTGCAATTTATTTATGCGATAGCATTTTTGTTCGAACTCGAATGCAACGCAAAAACATTTGCGTCAACAGCGTTTAAAGTTAAATTTTATACGTCAAAATCGTCGAAAACTTTGTCGTTTTCTTCAACCGTACCTTCGATAACGGTTTGATTTCCGCCCGAATTCGGTTTCTTTGACAATAAATAATAAGTTACGCAAATATAAATTAAGAATGCCGCAAGCAAAACGGCGCCTATAATTATTGCCGTTTTTTCGTTAGGGTCAAAGGTCAGAGTCAACCCCAAATCCTGCAAAGCCTCGCCGTATCTGTCCTGGCTTACGTACAAAATCACGTTGGAAAAATATCCGAGCAATTTCCATACGAAATACGGCAATATCGTATTCAAAAATACCGCATGCCTGTTTTGAGTCGTCTTTTTCAAAACGGTAAAATGCGTCATAAGAATATACGCAACACCGTTTACGGCGACGGGACAGATATACTGCAAAAACACGTAAATTTCATCGTTTAAAAAATTGAAAGCATACAACACTGCGCAAATAAGATTGGCAATCATCGTAAAAAGCAAAACGTTGAAAATGAAATAATCCTTTTCAATTTCCGTAGAAGCGCGTCTTATGATAAGATACAAAACGTAAATTGCAACATACGTTATAACGGCACTGAGCAATCCATATATAAACACTACTTCAAACAACGCCAGAAAAACGTTTGCCGCAACTCCGCTCAGAAACATTTCACCGTATACTTCGGAAATTTCAAAAACGGAAACAAGCACTTCGCTTATTGCCAAGGCTAAGAACACAAGAATTAAATTTGTTTTTACTGAAGTCTTTTTCATACTTACCTTCACCGACCGAAGTCAATTCATTTTATATTTTTCCGTCCGAATTTTTACGCTCATACAACAAGTTATAAATCAACTTACTCTAAGAGCCGCCATACGTTCAACAAACAAACGTAATTGCGATTTTAAGCGGTAACCCCGTTCTTAACCGATTAAAATTAGCCAAAGCGATTTTTTACATAACGTAACCGATTTTTATTAACGCAAATTATTTTTAAATGCCAATTAAATTAAATTTATAACCGCGTTTTTTAAAGCAGACGTCTCACTGTATTTACCTTTCAATACGTCTTCATATGTATCTTCAAGATAATCTACGGTCTTTTTAAGTTGCACCTGCGAAAAGTTTTTTGCCTGAGATTTATATTGTTTTACGGCAAAAGGTTTTACTCCAAGCATCTCGGCAAGAATTTCAGGCGACGTCGTACTGTCGAGCGACACGCTAAGCAATCTTCTGAAATGATTGACTAAAACGCCTAAAACAGCGACGGACGAAACGTTAAAGCGAAAAAAATTGTTGAGAATTTTCAACGCCTGCTCGCTGTCGTGATTTCCGAGAGCCGACGACAATTCGAAAATCTGCGATTCCATTTCGGGAGAGACGAGCTCAACTACTTCGTTTTGCGTAATATTTCCGTCGGTAAAATATCTGAGTTTTTCAAGCTCGCTAGAAATTCTCTGCATATCGCCGCCCGTAAACTGGACTAAGGTATTTAATGCGTTTCTATCAATCGTAACTCTTCTGTCGCCGACGGATAATATTTTTTCTATTTCATATTCGATTTCATCGGGGTCGAGTTTTGTGCAATCGACGACAATGGCGAATTTTTCAAGAGAACGAAGCATTTTCTTTCCGTTCACCGCCACAAGGTCGGAATTCGCGACGACAAGAACAAGAACGGCATTTTCGTTAGGATTCAACAGATATTTTTCAATCATGTTGTAATCGGATTCCAGAAGTTTATCCGTGACGTCCGTTGCAAATACCATTCTTTTTGTATCGAGCACCGGCAAAGTATCCAATGCGTTTATTACTTTCTGTACGCCCGACGAAATTATGCTGATTTCATCGCAGTTAAAATCAACGTACTCAGGAAGCAAAACACTTTTTAGAATGTCGATCGCCTTTCTTCGCAAGTATGCGTCCTTGCCTTTTAGAATGTAACAAGGAGAAATTTTTTCCGTTAAAGATTTTTTTAACTCGCTGATTTTAACCATAAATACCCATTATTTGATGTTATACAATTTTAACACTTTTTATTAGCAATGTAAAGAATTTTCATTTCGTTGCTAAATGCATTTATATATCTTATATATAGTTATATGCTATACTCGCTTTCTTAAAATTCAATTAAAATAAACAAACTTAAACTTTACTCGTTTAATTTGCAATGATAAGGTTAATTGTTAGCGTAAAATTTTATAAGTTTTTAATTTAGCGATTTAAGAAAAATCAAAATAATTTAAATAATTATTAATTGAAATGCAATTTAAATACTTTCAAATACTAAAAAATGATTTACGCTAAGACCAAAAACGATTTATGCAAAAAAATGATTCAATAAATTTAAATACTTTAAATACTAAGATAATAATGATTAATTAAAAATATAAAGTCGCAAAAAATTGCGACTTTATATTTTATCACGTATTGTGACATATATTCAGCTATTGAATTTTAATTATGAATTTTAATGTTTTTAAATAATTATCCGTTAAGGCAATTACTATAAAACCATAAACAAAAATTCTGTATATTATTTTATCAATAATTACAAGACTTTTCTCAGGAATTCTTTTAACCTGTCACATTTAGGATTTGAAAAGAATTCGTCAGGAGGACCTTGTTCAAGAATTTTACCTTGCGCCATAAACAGTACTCTTGTCGCAACTTCTCTTGCAAAGCCCATTTCATGCGTTACGATAACCATAGTCATACCCTCGTCCGCAACCTGTTTGATAAGGTCGAGAACTTCGCCAACCATTTCGGGGTCAAGAGCGGAAGTCGGTTCGTCGAATAACATAACTTTAGGATTCATTGCAAGCGCCCTTGCTATTGCAACACGCTGTTTCTGTCCGCCCGAAAGATTATTAGGATATTCGTCCGCTTTGCTGACAAGACCTATACGATCTAAAAGTTCCATAGCTTTTCTTTCCGCAGCCACCTTTATCGCTTTTGCGGAAACAAATTCTAAAACCTTCTTTTCCTTTTTGTGGGCATGAGTCATATGCGTAACTTTTCTTTCAATCGTTTCAACCTTTTCGGTAAGCTTCAATTTCTTTTTGGTAAGCTTAGAATCATACGTGGCAAACGATTTTCCCGCAATATCCTTTATCACTTTCGTTTCTTCCCATTTTGCGATTAACGGCACAAGGGAGGCGTTTAAAGCTTCGATTTTCTTTTTAAGCCGAGCTACCTTTTTATCAACGTTGGCGTTGTGCTTCTCGCCGAATTTTTCAAACCACTTATTATAAATCGGAACAAAGAAATTATAACGTTTGGCTTTTTTCATATTATCCTTGCCGATTTTGGTAGGCGCTAAAGTAATATTCTTTTTAACGGTAAGATTGTTAAAGAGGTTAAACTGCTGAAATACCATTCCCATCTTCTGACGTTGCGCGTTGATATCGACTTTTACGTCGGCAAGGTCTACGCCGTCGAAGAAAATTTTTCCCGCCGTCGGGTCTTCAAGACAATTGAGGCATCTCAAAAAGGTTGACTTACCGCCTCCGGAAGGACCGATAATAGCAATCTTTTCTCCCTCTTTAATCGATTCGGAAATATCGTCCAGAACGAGAAGATTGCCGAAACTCTTAGTAAGATTTTGTACTTTTATTATTTCTGCGTCGCTTTTAACCATTATCGTCTTCTCCTTTCTGAGTCGTGCCTTCACCTGCCGTCGAATAAGTCATAAGCGCGGGCTTGGAGACTTTTTTTCTCGTAACGACGTTTTTATTATCCGTCCTGCGAAGTCGCTTTTCTATAAGTCTTAAAACAAGCGTAACGATAAGGACTATAATTAAGTAAATGACCGCCAGAATCATATAATCAACCAACGCCATATAGTTTCTTGCTACTATTCTCTGTACCGCAAAGGTTACGTCGATAACCGCTATGTATCCCGCAACCGACGTGTCTTTAAGCAAAGTTATAAGTTCGTTGCCCATTGTCGGTATGACCGATTTAACCGCCTGCGGAATTACGATTCTTATCATCGACGTATTATACGAAAGTCCCAGAGCGCGTCCCGCTTCGAGCTGACCTTTATCTACCGAAAGCAATGCTCCGCGGATAAATTCAGATTGATACGCCGCACTGTTAAGTCCGAAAACAAGTATAGCTATAAACAACGTACCCTGTTCGGAATTAGTAAGCGCCGAGCCGGCAAGCAATCCGAAATACATCAAAAGCAACTGAACGACTATCGGCGTACCGCGAACGACCGTTACGTACACGTCGCATATCTTTTCAATGATTTTAAGCGGCCAGTTACGATACTTAGGTTTAACCTTTACTATTGCAATCAGCGTTCCCAGAACGATACCTATCGCAAACGCCGAAAACGCAATTATCAGGGTTGTCTTCAACCCTGATAATAATTGCATATGGTACTTGGTCAGAACCGACCAGAATTTTTCGAAAAAATTATCCCACATAATCTTATTCGCCTAATCCGCTTGAAAGTCCGTATTTACTGAAGATGGATTCAATTGTTCCGTCAGCAATCAATTTGTCCATTGCTTTGTTGATTTTGTTTAACAATTCCGTGTTACCTTTCTTTACTGCGAATGCATAATCTTCACCGGTAAGAACTACTGAAGAAGCTTTAATGCCTGCGTTTGCTGCAACCAATTTGCTAGCAGGTACTGCGTCGATGACAACGTAATCAACTGTTCCGTTCAAAAGAGCTTGTACTGCAAGTGCGCCTGAAGCAAATCCCGTAGCAGTTGCACCGATTCCGTCGTAGTCGTCTGAATCGCCCGATACGTAAGCATAACCTGTTGTTCCGTTCTGAACGCCGATTTTCTTGCCTGCAAGTTCTTTTTCGATTGCTGCGATAGCCGTTGCTAAATCTTCATCGCTGTCAGAAGCTGCTACGATATCAAGAATTGTACTGCCGTTCTTTGCAATAACAACCTGGCTTGAGCTAAAGTATGTCTGAGTGAAGTCAACGGATTGTTTACGTTCGTTAGTTACGGTAAGACCTGCCATAGCTACGTCTTGTGCGCCGCTTGCAACCGAACCTACAACCGAATCAAACGCCATATCCGTAATCTTGCAAGTGACGCCGAGTTCTTTTGCAATTGCCTGTGCGATATCCATATCGATACCGGTTGGATTTCCGGACTCGTCAAGATACTCAAATGGATCAAACTCACAGTTTGTTGCTACGTTCAAGGCACCGTCTTCAAGACCTGTCGTGTCCTTGTTGCAAGCCGTAAAGGCGAAACAACAAGCAATGACTGTTGCTAAAACCAAAATAATTCCAATAGCTTTTTTCATAGTTTTTATTCTCCTAAATTTTGTTTTCCTTTGATGATGCCATTATGCCACCTCTTTAATAAAAATGCAATTAAATTGCATAAATTTTTAAAAAAAATTTAAATTTGGCTTATTTTTTGCATAAAATGCCATTTTTTATGCATTTATATGAATTTTTATGCATTTTATATGCATTATAGGCAATTTTCGGAATATTTTATTTCGTTTTTTATGTTTTAAAGATACGTTTAAACGAAACAAGCTGAATTAAAAACGGGTTTGACAAAATTATGCATACATATTATAATGTCTTGCGTAGTGAGATTCAATCTCACGTTAAAGAGGAAATATGGAAAAATTTTACACTATTACTGTTGCCGGTTGCACTCGCGACCTCCCTATTTGCAAAGTCAGCGACAAAATGGATATTGCCGCTTTCGTTATGTTCGGTGACGTTGAACTTACGGTTAATTCCGCAAAGGAATTGCTTAAAAAGGCTCCCGATTTCGACGTTATTCTTACCGCAGAATCAAAAGGCATTCCGCTTGCTTACGAAATGAGCCGTGAAAGCGGAAAAAAATACGTTCTTGCAAGAAAGAGCCCTAAACTCTATATGAAAGAACCTATCAAAATCGCAGTAAAATCGATTACGACGGCCAAAATTCAGGAATTATATCTTGACAAAACCGACGCCGAATATTTAAACGGCAAAAAATGCCTTATTGTAGACGACGTTATCTCAACGGGCGAATCTCTCAAAGCGCTCGAAGGTCTTCTGGAACAGACGGGGGCGGAAATCGTAGGAAAGATGGCCGTTCTTGCCGAAGGTGACGCCGCAAAGCGAAACGATATTATATATCTCGAGCACTTACCTCTTTTCTTTAAAGATTAATTTTTGCTCATCGGCAATCGAAATTGATAAATCGAAATCGCTGTATAAAAATTGTAATTAAATTGTCAATTAAAATAGTAATTAGAATAGTAAATAAAATCGCTAATTAGAATTGCTATATAAAATTATTTTTAAATATTATTCATCAGCAATATTTATCAGCAATATTATTTATCGGTAAAAACAAAAGGGCTAAAATTTTAGCCCTTTTATTTTTATATCGTTAAACCTATATTTATTATTCGTTTTAGCTAATTTATAATTATCCGTTTTAACAGATTCGTTTTAACAGCGCTAATTAATCATAAACGCAGTTTTAACCGCAAGATATCTTTCGGTCTTTATCTTAAAATTATTTTTTCTCTTTGTTGACTATAATATATTTATAAATTATAATAATATATAAACTTAAAAACATAAATTAAAAACCTAAATCAAATTTACGTCGCATTTTGTCGCATTCATAAACGCATATACGTGCGACAAAACCGATTAGAGAATTTATTTTAAATCTTAAAAATAAATGCTTTTCATTTATACTCAGAGGAACTGATATGACAGGTGCGGAAATTTTGCTTAAAACGTTGACCGAACTCAAGGTGGATACGATTTTCGGATATCCGGGTTCTAGTATTTTGCCTGTTTACGACGCATTGCCAAAGTTCCCTATCCGCCACGTTTTAACTTCCCACGAAACGGGGGCGGGATTTGCCGCAAGCGGAATGGCAAGGGCGACGGGAAAACCGGGAGTAGTTTTAGCAACGTCGGGTCCCGGTGCTACAAACCTCGTCACGACTATAGCCGACGCTTTTATGGATAGCGTGCCGCTCATTGCGATTACGGGAAACGTTGAACTGAAAAATCTCGGACACGACTGTTTTCAGGAAGTCGACGTTTTCGGAATGACTATGCCGATAGTCAAATACAGCTATATCGTAAAATCGGTCGACGACATAGAAAGTACGGTTTACGAAGCGTTTGAAATTGCGACCTCGGGAAGAAAAGGTCCTGTGCTAATCGATATTCCTTTCGACGTGCTTACAAGCGAAGGCGATTTTACAGGCGACCGCAAAAACGGAGCGCCAACTGTCTCTTACGATTTTAAAGACGTAAACAAAATCGCAGACGTTATAAACAAATCGGAAAAGCCGTTTCTATATCTAGGCGGAGGGGCGATAGACTACTCCGACAAAATCATAAAGCTTGCAAAACTTATTAAAGCACAGATAGGGGTAAGTTTCATGGCTTTAGGCTGCGTGCCGTCCGATTTCAACGGATATGCGGGAATAGTTTGCGACGACAATAAACCGATGATAAAGGAAGTCCTGTCGGACAGCGACCTTATCATAACGCTCGGGGCAAGATTCAACAACAGAATTTCCGCTTTCGAGAAGATAAAAAATAAACCGATTATACAAATCGACATAGACGGCGCGGAAATCGATAAAAACGTGCTATGCAACAATTATTTAATTGCCGACATAGGGGCTGCGCTCGAAAAGCTCATGCCTCTTTTAAAGGAAAAAGACGACAGAGAACTTAAAACGCTATCCCCCGTCGTTAAAGGACGCGGCAAAGAAATCATATTTAAGCTATCTGAATTTCTGCCGGACGACGCTATAATCGTAACGGACGTGGGGCTGCATCAAATCTGGACGGCGTCAACCTACCCTTTTAAAAAACCGAGAACGTTTATAACAAGCGGCGGTCTGGGAGTTATGGGCTTCGGTATGGGAGCGGCAATCGGCATATCGCTTGCAACGGATAAAAAAGTCGTTCTGATTACGGGAGACGGCTCGCTGAGAATGAATATAGCCGAATTCGAAACCGCCGTTAAACTTAAAACCAACCTTACCGTCGTTTGTATGAACAATTCGAGCTTAGGACTTATTAAAAAAATTCAGGCAAAATCTTACGGCAAGCATTTTGTAGAATGTGCCGAACCTAAACTAAATTTTGCTAACCTTGCAAAAGCGTACTGCGGTGACGGCATAGTTTTATCCAAAAAAGACGACGTGGAAAAAACGCTTGAACAAGCGCTGAAAATCCATACGCCTTGCATTGTCGATTGTGAAATTTCCGACAACGAATTCTAGGCTTTAAACTAAGGAGTTTGATTATGGTAAAGAATAATAAAACGGAAAGACATATAATTTCCATTCTCACAAAAAACCAACCGGGCGTATTGTCGCGTATTGCAGGTCTTTTTTCAAGACGCGGCTACAACATTGACGGCCTTACCGTTTGCGCTACCGAAAACGAAAACTACTCTCGAATGACCGTAACGGTATCCGCTACCGAACAGACGGCAAATCAAATCGTAGAGCAACTTAAAAAACAAATAGACGTTATAAAAGTACTCGACTTAAAAAGCGGCGACGTGGCTTTAAGAGAACTGCTTTTAATCAAAGTCAACGCAGGCGCAAAAGAAAGAAGCGAACTTTGCGACTTGTGCACTATTTTTAAAGCTAAGGCCCTCGATACCACACAGAACACTATGATGTTTGAACTTACGGGCAATACGTCGAAAATCGACGCATTTATCGACGTTCTCGTCCCTTACGGAATAATAGAAATGGCACGAACGGGTGGCGCCGCACTTGAAAGAGGAAAAAATGAAAATTAGGATATTAGACACAACTCTCCGCGACGGCGAACAAGCTCCCGGATTTACAATGCATCCTAAGGAGAAACTCGATATCGCTTTAAAGCTTGAAAACCTGAAAGTCGACGCAATAGAAGCGGGTTTTCCGGCAAGCTCGAAAGCCGATTTTCTCAGCGTAAAGGAAATAAGCGAAAACGTAAAGAAATCTGCTATTGCGGCTCTTGCGAGGTCAACGGTTGCCGATATAGATTGTGCTTGGGAAGCGATAAAAACGGCTCAAGCGCCTATTATCCACGCATTTATAGCCACAAGTCCTATCCATTTAAAATATAAACTGAAAATGACGGAAGACGAAGTTCTCGAGTCTATCAAATTTCATGCGGAATATGCAAAAAAGAAATCGCCGTATCTTAAATACGCCTTTGAAGACGCAACGCGTACGCCGAAAGAATTTTTACTGAAAGCGGTACGAACGGCTGTCGAAGCGGGTGCGGACTGCATCAACATAGCCGATACCGTAGGTTATTCCACTCCTGAAGAGACTGCTGAACTTATAAAATTCCTCAAATCGGAAGTCGACGCCAAAATAAGCGTTCATTGTCACAACGATTTAGGTCTTGCAACGGCAAATACTCTTGCCGCTTTAAACGCGGGGGCGGACGAATTCGATTGCTCGATAATAGGTCTGGGCGAAAGAGCGGGAAACGCTTCTCTTGAAGAAGTGGTTATGGCAATCAAAACACGCTATCCGCAATTCGAACTCTCAACGGATACCAGACAGATTTACAGCGCGTCTAAACTTGTTTCCAGCATCGTCGGTATAAAATTGCCGCCGTTTAAAACTATCGTCGGCTCAAACGCTTTCGCTCACGAAGCGGGGATTCACCAACACGGGGTACTTGAAAACAGAGCGACTTACGAACTTATGAACCCTGACGACATTGGCATTCCGCAAAACAAACTGTTGCTCGGTAAACATAGCGGAAAACACGCTTTTCTTGAACTTATCGGCGAAATGGGATATTCCCTTACCGATGAAGAAACGGCTTTTTATTTCGAAAAATTCAAAGAACTTGCCGAACGTAAGAAAATCGTCACAAGGCGTGATATCGACGCATTATTAATCAATCTCTCGCGCCATGCAATAAAAAGAACGTATTCTCTCACAGACTATGAAATTACGTCGTACAAAAATCAGGCTACGGCAGAAATTACGTTGTCCAGCGGCGATAAACAACACATTGAAAAAATGAGCGGCGACGGCCCCGTCGACGCTGCGTTTAAGGCAATAAACTCTCTTACGGGGCAGAATTTCGTTTTGCACGACTATTCAATTCATTCGGTTACCGAAGGAAAAGACGCATTGGGCGAAGCGACGGTTAAACTCGAACTCGGCGGTAAAGTTATGACCGGCAAAGGTATTTCTACCGACGTTTTGGAAGCCTCTATAATAGCTTATTTAAATGCAGTCAATAAACTCATCGCAGACGGTGGTGATTTATGAAAATCGAACTTTACGACACAACTTTAAGAGACGGAGCGGGCGGACTCGGAATATCCTACTCTACTCAGGATAAAACGGAAATTTTTAAGTTGCTCGACGATTACGGAATAGACCTTATCGAAGGCGGCTATCCGTCTGCCAATCCTAAAGACACCGCTTTTTTTGAGACGGAAAACTCGGATAAACTCGTGGCTTTCTGTTCGACGTGTAAAGCGGGAATAGAAGCAAATTCAGATTCCTGTCTTAAAAACACGTTAAAACTTGCAAAAAAAACCGTATGCATTTTCGGAAAAACGTCGAAAGTCGCCGCCGAAAAAATTTTAAAGACGACGGCGGAAAACAACCTTAAAATGATTTACGATAGCGTAAAACTTTTTACCGACAACAAAAAAAGAGTTATTTTCGACGCAGAACATTTTTTCGATAATTATAATTCCGACCGCGACTATGCCGTAAAGGCATTGAAAGCCGCTGCCGACGCAGGAGCGGATACGCTTGTTTTGTGCGATTCAAACGGCGGCACGTTTCCGTCAGTCATCGGAAACGTCACAAAAGAAATAGTTTCGCTTTTCCCACAGTGCAAAATAGGAATCCATGCACACAACGACGTCGGAATGGCGGTTGCCTGCAGCATAATGGCGGTTGAAAACGGAGCATCGCATATTCAAGGCACTTTTTTAGGATTCGGCGAAAGAAGCGGAAATGCAAACCTTGCAATAATTATTGCAAATCTTAAACTCAAAACCGATTATGAAGTAGACGTTAAACTTATCGACACAACAAAGACGGGAAGAAAAATCGCCGAGATATCAAATATAACTCTTGACAACTCTATGCCGTATATCGGTAAAAGCGCTTTTTCCCATAAAGCAGGCACTCACGCAGACGCAGCCGCAAAAGGAATGCCTTTCGAACATATAAAACCTGAACTCGTCGGAAACACAACGGACGTATTGCTCAGCGAATTTTCCGGAAAAGCTCTTGTGATAGAAAAATTAAAAAGTCTTTTCCCTTCTTTCGACGAAGATAAAATAACCGCAAAAGACCTTCTCAAATCGTTGAAAAATCTTGAGCTGGAAGGTTATCAATTCGAAGGAGCGGACGGAAGTTTTAAGATTCTTGCCAAAAAGCTCGGCGGAAAATTTACGCCGTCTTTTGAAATTCTCGATTATAACTTTACAAGTCACAAACAGGAACAGGGAGATACGGGACTTTCAAAAGCGATAATAACGATAAACGCCAACGGCAAAACGGTTACCGTCGAAAAGGACGGAAACGGACCCGTCAACGCTTTAGACTCCGCCCTGCGTTTTGCTCTCGTTTCGCAATTCCCTAAGCTTAAAGACGTTACCCTTATCGACTACAAAGTAAGAGTCATCGACAGTAAGCGGGCAACGGGCGCAACGGTCAGAGTTCTTATAACATCAACGGACGGCGCCTCGACGTGGACGACAGTCGGCGTTTCGACGGATATCCTCGAAGCGTCGTTAACCGCATTATGCGACAGCTTCGAATATAAATTATCGTTTCTGGACTGAGTAAAACGATTTCGCTTGTTTGTTTTATCTTTGTAAAACGACTTCACTTGTTTGTTTTATCTTTGTAAAACGACTTCACTTGTTTGTTTTATCTTTGTAAAACGACTTCGCTTGTTTGTTTTATCTTTTGTTTTACTTCTGTTTTATCTTAATTTATATGCTTTAAAATAAAAAGCTCACAGAAAATTCTGTGAGCTTTTTGTTCGTTCCTACCACGGTCTGCCCGGTTGAGCGCCGCCCATACCCGAACTGCTTCCGTAAATATAAGCGGTCAGCGTTACCGTTTTTGAAGCACTGCCGGCGGTCAGCGTGTAACTTCCGCCCTTTTCGACGTCGGGCATAGAAATCAAAACGGATGAATAGGCCTTGCTTGCCGTCATAGAATACAAAACGTTATCCGAGCTGTCTTTAAGACAAATTTCAGTTCCTGCACTTTGGGAAGAAACGCTAAAGAGAATACTTCCTTGAGTTGCCGTCGAAAAATTCATTGCCATGCCTGAAGACCCTATTGCAATAAAAACGCCGCCCGATATGGTTGCAGTCCCGTCGTAATCGAACGCCCCGTTGCCGCTGTCCGTCGGTCCTTCGACTATAACCGTACCGCCCGAAACGGTTACGCTTCCGTTTGAATCTATTCCGTCGCCGCTTGCGTTTACGTAAATATCGCCGCCCGATATAACAATCGAAGCGTCGGACGCCGTATTAAACGGATTCTGTCCCGGTCGACCTCCTATCGAGGAGCCGTCGTTTCCTCCTGCCGCATTTATTCCGTCATCGCTTGCCGCAATAGAGACTATGCCGCCCGATATAACGACGTTTTGCGCTTCCAGACCCTCATAACTTTTTGACACGGTTACCTTGCCGCCCGAAACGATAAGGCTGCTATCTGCATGTATACCGTCGTCGCCGCTATATAAACTAAACTCTCCGCCCGATATTTCAATTACGCCGTTACAATGTATACAGTCGTCCGCACTGTTTACGCTTATTTTCCCGCCCGATATTTTAAGACCGCTTTGAACCTTTATACCTTTTGCGGATACGTCCGACGAAACCGTTTTAGAACTGCCGCCACCAGACGTAACGTCAATTTCGCCGCCTACAATCTGCACGGTACTGCTTGCGTCCATTCCGTCGTTAGCCGAAACAACCGTAACCGAACCGCTTTCAATATAAATATAACCTTTTTCCGCATTATCCGTATTTTCAACGTGAATACAGTCTTTACCTGACGTAATATTTAAGTCGATTTCCGCTATCCGTACGCTGTCGTTTGCGTCAATGCCCTTCGAAGTAGCTACTACGGTAACGGTCGCCCCGGTTATTTTGACGTCGTCTTTACCTACTATTCCGTGTTTGGAACTGTTTACGTCAAGGCTTCCGTTGCCTTGCAAAACGAAATCGGCCTTTGAAAAAATAACTCCGTCCACCGAATTTTCGTCGATTGCAACAAAGTCTCCCGTTACGGAAAGCGAATTATCTCCTTCGATAACGATAAACACTTTATCTGCATTTTTAATATACAATGCGGCAAAATCATCGTTTGTAACGGTAACGGAAGAAAGCACAAGTTTAACCTTTTCGTTTTCGGCGTCGATTACTATCGTTTTGTTCGTTCCGTTGCCTTTAACTATATACGTGCCAGAAGAATTTATTGTCACCGTTCTGTCGGATATCGTAACGCCTGAGTCAGTCGCCGTTGCCGTATCGCCCGAAAGCGTTACGCAACACGCGTCGGAAGAGTCGTAAGACGCGTCCTTATCGCTATCGGTAAACATCTCGCTTCCGCTCGGAAAAGATATATCATCGATTGTCATCGCTCCGTTTTGCGATTTGTCGCCGCTAAAATTGCAACCGCATAACGCGACCAAAGATAAAACCGTTAAAACAACAGTTATTAAAACTAATTCTTTTTTTACCATAACCTACTCCAACGCTTTGATTATAATTCGGTTTTTTCAAAATCCGCTCGTTCAATGTATATTTCAAGATTGCCGTTTCTACAACGCAGTTCGTCTATAAACTGTTTTTCCGCTTTCACGTCTTTAAGTTTTACGTTATACGTCAATCGAAACATACTGCCCATATTAACCGATTTAACCTTTATAAGCTCATATTCAGAAGTATAACTTTCAAGCAAATCGTCAAAAACCGTGCAATAGTCCAATCCCTCCGGAATCGTTACGCATAATCTCTTTTCCTTGTAATCCGGCTTCTTTTCCCATACCTTCAACACCGAAAGCACAATAAGTATGCCGCCTGCAATAACGGCAAATATTGCGCCGTATGCTAGATAACCCATTCCGAATGCCAGCCCCGCCGCCATTGCTATAAATATTATGCAGATTTCTTTTGCGTTCCCCGGAGCGGAACGAAAACGCACCAGCGAAAAAGCGCCTGCAACGGCTATTCCTGCTCCTATATTACCGTTTACGAGAATTATCACAACCGCAACGCTTGCAGGCAATAATGCCGTGGTTATAAAAAAGCTTTTCGACGACCTTGTTTTATAATAACACATAAAAGCAAAAATTATTCCTACAAGCAAAGCTATTCCTACACTTAAAAAGAAATTCCCTACGTCCGTTCCGTCGGAAAATACGCTCCCAAAAAATTTATCCAACTTTTCTCACCTCCGAAAAATATAATCCGTATTCTTTTTTATATGCTTCTCCGTATTTTGAAAATGAAGTTTTTACAATCTGTTCTTTGCTCAGAATTTTAACTAACCAGAGAGGAATTGCACTACTCGTTTTAATTTCCATCAAAACTTTTCCGCCGCCTAAAACGGGTATGCCGTCCAGACTATCCGAAAGAGTAAGCCTGTCTTTGCGATACCGTATATTTTTGTCAAACGTCAAACGCAAACCGTTATCGCCAAAATACGCCGTATGGTCGTAAAGCAAAAGCATTTTCGGACTCGGATTCTGATAAAAGGCTTTAAAATATTCGATTTCCCTTGCTATCTTACTGTCCGTCGGCAACGCTTTATCGACGTCCCCGTATTTCAGTTCGATACGACGTTTATAAACTGCGCCCGAATATTTCTTTTTCAGCTCGAAAAATACCGTATCGTCCTTATCGGCGATTCCGTAACTCCTTAGCCGTAGCTTTTCTTTATACTCAGGTTTTTCCAACGAACGGCGTATAAGTCTGAAATCATCGGTGTCGTAATATAAGCTTTGAATCGTCGATTCTCCGTGGCTGTCTGCCGTTAAACTGCCGCTCACCGCATTTATCACCCTATAATACTGTTCCGCCGTCAATAAGTATTTCAACTCGTAACGCTTAAAAACATATATATTCACGCAATTTTTCCTCCTTTTTAACATCATATACGGCGAAATTAAATTTAACCTAAATACCGCTTTAGTTTTAGTTAAAAAAAGAGTCGAAATATTTCGACTCTTAAACGCTTTCGTTTTTATTATCAACGCCGTTCTACTATTTTACGGCGGGCAGTATTATTTCAACGCAAAAAACGTTGTCTTTCAATCCTTTTGCCGAAATTTTTCCGCCATGCAAATCGATAATGGATTTTGCAATCGACAGACCTATTCCGTTTCCCGACACGGAAGACGCTCGCGCCTCGTCCGTTCTGTAGAATCTTTCAAAACATCTGTCAAGATTTCCTTCTTTTACGCTGTCGGCGTCGTTTTCCAGAATAAGATTTATACGCTTTCCGTCTCTCTTAGCTTTTAAAGATATATTGCTTTTTGCATACTTTGTAGCATTGTCAAAAACGATGGATAACGCTTGCCTGAGCTGTTTTTCGTCTCCGCATACAAACAAATCGGATTCGATCTGTTTGTCAAACGTTTTTCCGCTATTCTCGATAGCCGGAATAAACAAAGCGGATATATCCGTCAAAGTTTCGGATAAAGAGAAATCCGCTTTTTGCAAAAGAGTGTCCGTTTCATCAAGTCTTGCAAGGACCGTAAGGTTTTTCACCATGGACGTCATACGCGCCACCTGCTTCGATATAACCTGCGTCGCCTGCGTTTCGCCCGTGGTAAGTTCGGTAAGTTCGTTATTAGCAGAAATAATAGTGAGCGGCGTTTTTAGCTCGTGGCTTGCGTCGGTTATAAATCGTTTTTGTTTTTCATAACTTTCTGCAATAGGTTTTACGGCACGCTTGGACAAAAGCAAAACGAGAATAAATACGGCGACAAGCCCTACGCCCGAAATCAATAAACTTGCTTCTAAAAAACTGTTGGCGGTTTGCTTTTGTTTAGCACAATCGACGAACAAAACGAAAGTTCCGTCGTCTGCCACAAGATAACGGTAAATATCGATATACCCTTTCGTTTTTCCGCCGTCAATCGCCTGTTTTGCAAGCTCCGCCGCTCTCTCGGACGATACCGCCGCTATGTTTTCTACGTCAATAGTCGTTACGCCGTCCGAATATCGCACGGTAAAATATCTGGTTTCATACGGCGTTTCTTCATTCATACCGTGAGACGGTGCGGTAGGTCTGCCGGAATCCGACTGCGAAGGCGGATCTTCTCTCTCCGTTCCGTTTGCTCTGAAAGGAGAAAAGGTGCCGCCGTTTTCATATAGCACGTTTAATAAATTATCCGCATAGGTTTGTATTTCAACGTAATTTACGATATTTAGCGCAGCCATAATTACTGCAAGTACGCCGAAAACCGAAAGCATTGCAATAAGAATAAATTTACGTTGAAGTTTTTTAAGCATTACTTTTCCTCCAGTTTGTATCCCACGCCGCGAGCGGCGACAATCGTACAATTTGCCCCTATTTCTTTCATCTTCTTTCTAAGCGAAGAAATGAAAACCCAAACGACGTTCAACTCCGCTTCCGTATCGTATTCCCATACGTTTTCCATAATTCGCTCGGTGGAAAGCAACACGTTATGGTTTCGGATAAAATATTCCATAAGAGAATATTCTTTGCCCGTAAGACGGACGCTGCCTTCTGCTTTCAATTCATACGTTTCGGGAGAAAGCGTCATATTGCCGAATTTACAAAAAAGGCTGTTCTCCCCTTTTCTGCGAGTTAAAGCGCGGACTCTTGCAAGCAGTTCCTTTATCACAAACGGCTTTGTCAGATAATCGTCGGCGCCCGAGTCCAGTCCTAATACCTTATCGTCAGTTTCCGCTTTTGCCGTAAGTATAAGTACAGGCACGCCGTTGCCGCATTCCCTTAGTTTCCTAACGACTGAAAAACCGTCGAGTTTAGGCATCATAACGTCAAGTATCACCCCGGCGTAATCGTTACGTTTTGCCAACTGCAACGCATCCTCGCCGTCGTATGCGGTATCAACGGTATATTTATTTAATTCTAAAACCTTTTTGATTGCGTCCGACAAATCGCGTTCGTCTTCTGCCAAAAGTAACTTCATATATACACCTCTTTGTTACTTTATCGCCTTAACTTTAATTTTAGTTAAATTATAACGCAGAATATACAAATAATCAACGACTGCTTTTTTTTAAGCAATTATCTGCTTTTTAAACAATTATCTGAATATATAAACGTAATATATCTGAATATATAAACGCATCGATTAAACAAAAACCATTAAACAAAATATTTAATTATAGTCAAACTAAAATACAAATTACGGAAAATTATCCAACGGCTTATAAACGTTCATAAAAGTTTAAACCGTTTATAAGAATTTAAATCTTATAATTTAAACCTTATATTGTATATTTAAACATTATATTTAAACCTTATATATTTAAACTTTATACATTAAAAACCGATAAAGAACGTCTAAGCGTTGCATTTAATCGTTAAGCTCATAACGCCGTACTAAACGTATTATTTATAAGGCTATAAAATAAGAACGGAAAATATAACGATAATTTATGCTTAGCTATAACGAAAAATTATTTACTAAATTTAAAAAATATAATTTTTACTATAATTTACTATAAATTTAAACTATAAAAATTTGCAAATCATTTTATAAAAAAGGTTAAACCGATTTCGGTTTAACCTTAGTTTAACAATAAAAACGTCGAATTGCGTTTTATGCAGTTTTTCTTGCTATCATATCTACAACGTCCGAAACCAATCTTAAATCACTGACTTCCGAATCGTCAACGATTATGTTCCACTCCGATTCAACGTTCATAAGCATTTCGACAAGGTCGAGAGAATCTGCTCCGAGTCCCTTTTTGATCTCCGTTTCAAGTTGCACTTCGTTTCTTTCAAGTCTGAGCTGTTCGCAAACCAAATCTCTGAGTTTTTCTAAAATTTCCGTTTTATCCATAATTACTCCTTTATCTCCTGAAATCTTACTTCGTCATAGCCGCAAACGGCAAGCGAATATTCGGAAAAATAATTTATATTCTTCACACGATACTTACTAGTATCGATGCTTCTTATTCCGGCCAGCCCGACTCCGTCGAACTTTGCGCACGCTTCGAGCTTTGTCCATTCGTCGACTCTCTCTTTAAAATTCGTTTTATTTATAAAAAGGTAGTCTGCCAACTTATCGTCGATTTTCCGTCCATAGCTCTCTACGTCCAACCCGACCTCGCTTTCGGAAAACGCAACAGCAATCAAATTTCCGCTGTGCGAAAGATTGAAGCGAACCGAACTTCCGACAAAATGAGGTTTTCCCGCTCTTTCTATCTCAACCGGAAAAATTTCTCTTCCTTTAAAATCACAGTACTTCTTATAGCAACTTAAGATAAATTCATCCGAAAGCATATTTTTATTTATATCCTTATCGGCGTCTGTTATCCTATTCTCGGGTTTTTCGTCGGTAGCTATGAATTTATAAAAGATTATCATAAATCGCCGCAGGTTCTGCCGTAGGTATTGTTAATATCTGCAAAATACGTCCTGTCAAGTCCCATAAGAGCGTCGTAAGCGACTCTGAATTCCCAATTTCCTTCGGCAACTCCGGGAACGTTCATTCTCGTATCGCCGCCGTAACCTAAAAGGTCCTGAAGCGGAATTACGGCAAGTTTTGCACTCGACGCTATTATCGTTTTTATAATAGCTTTCGTTGAACCGCACTGCGGTCCGCCCGCGCCCCAACCTGCTCCGAAAAATCCGCAATACTTAAGGGCAAAATTTCTGGCGCCTTCGTTTGCATCGTATAACCAACCGAGAAGGGTATTATTGTCGTGCGTTCCCGTATAGGCAACGCAGTTTATATCATAGTTATGCGGCAGATATTGCGACGGCGTTCCGTCAAAAGCGAACTGGAATATTTTCATACCCGGAAGTCCCGTCTTTTTTATAAATTCCACAACGTCATCGGATAACAGACCTAAATCTTCTGCAATCATAAAAGCGTTTTTGTTATCTTTTTTGAAATGGTTGATAAGTTCCGTTTTAGGTCCGTCTTTAAACGTGCCGTTCTTTGCCGTATCTTCGCCGAACGGAACGGCAAAATAATTGTAGAACGCTCTGAAATGGTCGAGTCTCAATCCGTCGTACATTTTAAAACAGTGCTTTACGCGATTTCTCCACCAACTGTAGTTGTCCTTCTTCATTTCTTCGAAATCGTAACACGGATTTCCCCAAAGCTGACCGTCGGCTGCAAAAGCGTCAGGCGGTACGCCTGCAACGGTTCTGGGATTATATCCTAAGTCAAGGTCGAACTGTTTAGGATTTGCCCAAACGTCTACGCTGTCGCGAGCAACGTAAAAAGGCAAATCGCCGATGATTTTAACTCCAACGGCATTGATTTTACTTTTCAGCGCCGCCCATTCGCGGTAAAATTCAAACTGCTCGAATATAAAATATTCGTATCTTTCTTTATTCGCTCTTTTAAATGCTTCGATGGCTTTTGAGTCGTGGTCGCGCAAACCCTTTTCCCATTTCCACCATTCAGAGCCGTGTTGTTCGGAAATTGCCTGAAATACAGCATAATCTTCAAGCCACGCTTTTTCCTGCTCTTTAAAAGAGTCTATCTGCTTTTTCAGTTCGTCTCCGATACGATTAAACGCAATCTGCAAAAAGTTTTTTACGTTCCACCTTGCAAAATTATAATCGACCTTATAAGGACTACCGTTATACTTTGCATTATTGGCTTCTTCTTTTGTAAGCAATCCCACGTCCATAAGTTCATAAGGATTTATATATAAATAATTGCCTGCATAAGTACTCAATCCAGAGTACGGGGAATTTCCGGCACCAATTGCCGTAAGCGGAAGCATCTGCCACCATCTGAACCCCATATCGTAGATAGTAGTTGCAAAACTTTCTGCGTCACGAGAAAAATTGCCTATGCCGAATTTGCTAGGCAATGACGAAATATTACATAATACTCCCGACGCTCTTTGTATTTCCATTTTACTCCTCTATGCGATACAATGCTTCGACTTGTTTTACCGCACCAAGATTTTTAATTTCTTCTATAGCTTTTTTGATGCTGCTCTCTTTTACGTTGTCCGTCACGAAAACGATTTGCGCATTGTCTTTTGAAACAGGTTTTTTCTGAAGGACGGCTTCGATGTTGATATTCTTGTTTTTAAGCACGCTTGTAATCTTTGCAAGAACGCCTTCGACGTCTTCTGCCGACAAGCGAATATAAAATTTCGCAACGTAATCGCTGACAAAATCTTTATCGTTGCATTCGACGTTTTCCGCAAAAGGATAACGTTTGTGCGTCGTCTGCTTTGCACAATATAAAATATCGCTGACTATTGCGCTTCCCGTAGGTAACGCTCCTGCGCCTCTGCCGTAAAGCATAATATCGTCAACGGAATCTCCGTGCAGATAAACCGCATTGAACGAGCCTTTCACCGACGCAAGCGGATGATTTGACGGAACGAAGACCGGAGCGACTCTGGCTTCAATTTGTCCGTTTCTGTTTTTGGAAACGGCAAGAAGTTTCATCGTGTATCCGAGCTCTTTACCGATTTTTATGTCTGCGGCGTCAACTTTTGAGATACCCTCTCTCGATACTTTTTCAATCGGAACTCTCTTATGATAAGCAAGCGTCGAAAGAATGGAAATCTTATACGTGGCGTCAAAACCTTCGACGTCTGCCGTCGGATCGAATTCGGCGTAACCGAGTTCCTGCGCTCTCTTTAAAGCGTCGCCGTATTCGCTTCCTTCGTCGCTCATGGCAGTGAGTATATAGTTTGTCGTGCCGTTTATGATTCCTTTTATCTCTTCGATATTATTTGCCTGCATTCCTTCTTCGATTGTTCTTATGATAGGAACGCCGCCAACGCAACTGGCTTCGAAATAAAGTCCCGCACCCGTCTCTTTTGCCGCAGCTTCAAGCTCGAACCAATGCTTTGAAAAAAGCTCTTTATTTGCCGTGACAATACTTTTTCCTGCTTTAAGCGACTGAATAAGGAAAGTTCTTGCAGGCTCTATTCCGCCGAAAAATTCCGCCACGATTTCAATCTCAGGATTATTCGTAACGGCAGAAATATCGGTAAACACGATTTTTTCGTCTACACCAAGCGATTTAGCTCTTTCGATATTCTTTTCGAGAACTGCCTTTACTTCAACGTCAAGTCCCAACGTTTTGCGGAAATATTCCTTATTCTTTGTCAGAATTTCATAAGTTCCGCCGCCAACGGTTCCGAGCCCCAATAATGCTACGCCAATTTTTTTCATCTTTACTCCATTTGTACAAAATCCCGTTACGGTATATTTGTGCATTAAATTATTTTCTTTTAAGTTTCATTAAATATACGATAATCCGTATACGCTCTGCCGCCGCGAATTTAAACGTAAACGCACGTTCGGCTTTTGTGTTTATTCTTAAACCGATTAAAACGATTATCTGATTTAATTGTTTTATTCGGTTTTTTATTTAACTACTTGTTTAACTGCTTATTTAACTGTTTATTTAATTGTTTTATTTGATTGCTTTATTGGATTTTTTTATTTAATTGTCTTATTTAGTTTTTTATTTAAATAAGACTTTCGTTTCGTGAAAACTTTCATATGGCGAAAATTTTCATATACTGCCTACTTTTACGAACTGCCGACTATGCCAATTTTGAGCTATAGCGTTGCAAGCGGTAATTTACTTTGCATTGTTTAAATCGTATATAATTTTAAGACCTTTTATTGCAAGCGCTCTGTCTATTTTGTCGATAATCTTTTCGCTGTTGTCGATAAGTTCCGACAAACCGCCCGTTGCAATTACTTTTGCGCCTTTAAGTCTTTTATCTTCCTTCATCTTTTTGACTATATAATCGACAAGTCCCGTATAGCCGTAAACGGTGCCCGATTGCATACAACTTTTAGTATTCGTCCCTATAACGCTTTCCGGTTTCGTCAATTCAATTCTTGGAAGTTTTGCGGCAGTCATAACAAGCGATTCGGTTGCCGTTTTTATTCCCGGGGCTATCGCTCCGCCTATATATTCGCCTTTTTCGGAAACGCCGTTAAAAGTCGTTGCGCTTCCAAAGTCTATAATTATTACCGGGCCGCCGTACAGATGATAACCTGCCGTCGCGTCGACAATTCTGTCGGAACCGAGTTCGGACGGATTGTCGTAACCGATTTTCAAACCCGTTACAGTGTCGCTGTCAACTATTATCGGCTTTATGCCCGTATAATAATAGCACATATGTTCGATTGTATAATTAAGGCTCGGCGCAACGGACGAAATGATAATTCCCGTTACGTCGTTGAAACTGACGTTTTTTGTAGCCAGCAAATCATAAAGGACCATTCCGTATTCATCGGCAGTTCTTGTATATTCAGTTGAAATTCTCCAGGTGGCAAGCAACTCATCGCCGTCGTAAACGCCGATTTTAAGATTGGTGTTGCCTATGTCCATAACAAGAATCATATCGCCCTCTCTTTTTTTCAATTATAACAAAATATGGAAAAGAAAACAAGTTATTGACTATAAAAGATTATATTCTTTATGTTGCCGCATTTTACGGATAGCAAACGAGCGCGACTCGATTTCCATAGCGTTTTTTACAAGCCTGCCGGAATAGTTTCTTTAAAACGACGACGGCGACCGTTTCAATCGGATATGCTCTTAACTTAATTATTCATAGCTATCCATACGCATACGGAAAATAAATAAGAATTTAACGCAACGGTAAATACGTACGGCAACCACGCGTCTTTACCTATCAGAAGTTTGACCAGCGTTATAAATTCGAGCACAAGGTTTATGCCCATAATTATGGTTGCCAAAAAAATTAATTTCAACGCAAAAAAGCACACGAGAAAAACAAGACTTAAAACGTTCGTCAATATTAAAAACCAAAATTCCGACTTGAAATTGCGTTTAGACACCAACGTCGCGACGACAAGAATTTGTACCCCGTAATTTACGGGCTCTAAAATCTCCATCGATAAATTAGTAGGTTTAAACGGCGGCAATTTAAGCGAACAATAAAAACCGCCGTCGCATCTGAAAGCCATAGCGTACGCATAAGCAAAAATCAGCATTATAAACAGCGACACCAAAATCGCACTCAGCAATTTAAACGTTTTCACCTTATAAGCTATGACAAACAGTTTAACGGTATGCTCTATTTTAAAACGATTAAATTAAACAACCTTAAAACAAAAAGTTTGGTATTTATGCTTTTTTACTTGTCGGATTCGGCAGGATTTAATCGACGAAATCTTTTACCCCCCCCCCGAAATTTTTCTACTTGAGTTTTTTGCAATCTTTGTCGCCGCTAAAGACTTCTATTTTTGATATAAATTTCTATGCGTATGAATTTCTTTTCAATTAAGGATTGCTTTTACAATATAAACTCTTTTATTAATCTCTTTTTCTATATATGATTTATATAATATAATTTTTACAGTATAAATTTATTTTTAATATGAACTTTTTCAATCGTAATCTTTTTTCAATATAAACTTTTTTTATCGCATTTCATTTTTAATATGAAGTGCTTTTTCAATCGCTTCTCCTTATCAACGTTAATTCATTTTTTAATATAAATTGTTTAATAAAATTTTTTAATACAAATTACTTTTAATATTAATTGCTTTTTATGTTAATTGCTTCTTAAATGTGTTTTTATATAATTTATAATAAGGCGGTGACTATGTCACCGCCCTTTCAGGGAGAGCTTTGCTCTCCCGTTACATAGGTTTGTTACTTACATCCGCAGCCGCAGCAACATAAGATGATAAGTAATGGCAAACAACTGCAAATATCACAGCCGCCCGTGCCACAGCCGCAGCCGCAACCACAGCCGCAACAAGATAAAATGAGCAACAACAAAATAAGGTCACAGCAATTGCAGCCGCAACCGTTTTGTCCAAAGCATCCGTTCATAAAGCCACCTCCTTTTTTTATTGGGGTTCCCCATACTTCAATTTACGCAACCGCTGAAAATTGTGTGATAATTTTTTAAAAATGTCGGAATACTTGACATACCCGATAGGATATAATATTATTTTGAAGATAATTGATTCTCTTTAGATAGAGTCTAAAAGCGTAATTTTTATTCCGAAAAGAAAATGTAAATCGTAAATCTAAATTTGATTTTAAGTGCAACAACTGCACTTCAATTTAAGACGTAACAACGATATTTTTTTAAACAATCGGTTACCGCATTAAAAGTTGTCGCATTGAAAAATAAACTTGCAATATATAAAAGAGGTATAAATAAATATGGCAAAACTTACTATGGACAAACTCGTGGCTTTGGCAAAAAATCGTGGTTTTATCTATCCGGGCAGCGAAATCTACGGCGGATTGTCAAACTCCTGGGACTACGGTCCGCTCGGCGTATTGCTTAAAAACAACATCAAGCAGGCCTGGTTTAAAAAATTTATAACCGAATCGGAATATAACGTAGGGCTTGACAGCGCTATCCTTATGAATCCGAGCACGTGGAAAGCTTCGGGACATATAGGCGGTTTCAGCGACCCTCTTCTCGACTGCAAAGGCTGTAAAGCGCGTCACAGAGCCGACACTCTTATCGAAGACTATATGAAGAAAAAAGGCATAGAAGAAAACATCGCTTCGTGGACTAACGAACAGATGGAAAAATATATTGCCGACAACAAAATCGCCTGTCCTATCTGCGGCAAAAACGATTTCACTCCGATAAGAAAATTCAACCTTATGTTTAAAACGTTTATCGGAGTCACGGAAGACAGCACTTCAACCGTTTATTTACGCCCGGAAACGGCACAAGGCATTTTCGTCAACTTTAAAAACGTACAACGCACCACAAGAAAAAAAGTTCCGTTCGGAATCGGTCAGATCGGTAAATCTTTCAGAAACGAAATCACCCCGGGAAATTTCATTTTCAGAATACGTGAGTTCGAACAGATGGAACTTGAATTTTTCTGCAAACCGGGTACCGACCTCGAATGGTTCGATTATTGGAAAAATTTCTGCCACAAATGGCTTTTAGAGCTCGGCATAAAAGAAGAAAACCTTAAACTTCGCGACCACGATAAGGAAGAACTTTGTTTCTATAGCAAAGCAACGACCGACTTCGAATTTTTATTCCCGTTCGGTTGGGGCGAACTTTGGGGCGTTGCCGACAGAACGGATTACGATTTAAATCAACATATAAAAGAATCGGGCAAAGACCTCAGCTACGTCGACCCGATAACAAACGAAAAATACGTCCCTTACGTCATCGAACCGTCGCTCGGTGCGGACAGAGCCTTCCTTGCTTTTATGTGCAACGCATACGACGAAGAAGAAATCGACGGAGACGTCAGAGTCGTGCTTCACTTCCACCCTGCTCTTGCTCCGATTAAAATCGCAGTATTGCCGCTTCAAAAACAACTTAACGAAAAGGCTGAAGAAATATTTAAACTCCTTTCAAAGAGTTACAGCGTTGATTTCGACGCAACCGGTTCAATCGGAAAGCGTTATCGCCGTCAGGACGAAATAGGCACGCCTTTCTGCGTAACGGTTGACTTCGACACTCTCGAAGACGACACCGTAACTATAAGAGAAAGAGATACGATGGCACAAGTCAGAATTAAAATCGACGATCTTAAAGAATACTTCGCAAAAGAATTCGAATATTAAACTTATACGGTTTGGTAAAGAATTTAAATCTGCCGTTTAAATTTTAGAATTAAAAAATAAAGCGTTTTTAACGGCAATCGAATTTCCGTTTCATTACAGATAATAGCAATCGAATTTCTGTTTCTTTACAAAGCAAACAAAAACAGTCGCAATGCGACTGTTTTTTGGTTCCGACAATTTTATGTTCTATTTAATATTTACAAACGTTATTTACGTTTGTCACATAAGAAAAATCACGCACACGCTTTAACGCAAGCGGTTAAAAACTGAAACGATAATACTTTCCGCCCCACGGTTGAAATTTCCGAAAAGCCAATCATTTCCGCTAAGCTGATTATTTCCGTATTTTATCAACTTTCTTTCTTTTTTCCTAAAGCCATTTCGTAAAGATTTACGGAATTTTCTATCGTCTTTTCTTTTGCTTCGTTGCCGTAGCGGTCGACGTCGTCCGCATTTTTTACGCCGTGCGTCAAACACAATGCGCCGTTTATGCAACCGCCCTCGCAAGCCATACCCTCAAAGAAATTTTCGGTAGCTCTTTTGAATTTAAGCCTGGTAAGATTTGCACGGCACTCGTCAATTCCGTTCATGGCGCAAACTGAAATTTCCTTGCCGGCTTTTGCGGCTTCGTTTTTGATACCCTGTGCAACGCCGCCGCTTTTTGCAAATATTCTTCCGAAATACGACGCGTTATCAAGCGGCGAACATTCGAGATTGGAAACGTTTATGTCTCTTGCGTCCAAAAACGCCTGCAACTCTTCAAACGACATTACGCAATCTATCGCGCCTCCCGTTTTCGGAAGTTTGTATTCTGCCTTTTTCGCCGAACACGGACCGATAAATATAACTTTTGCCGTCGGGTCGCTTGCCTTTATCATTTTTGCCGTAACGACCATAGGAGAAACGTTTTCGGATATATAGCTTTCAAGTTCAGGGAAATTCTTTATCACGTAGTCGACGAACGCAGGGCAACAAGAACTGAGTAAAACGCCCTTTTTGATACATTCGTCCGCTTCAAGTTTTAAATCGACGTCTGCACCGAGAGCCGCTTCGATAACCTGATGGAATCCCAACTTTTTCATGCCGGTTATTACCTGTTCGACTTTTGCGTATTTAAACTGACTTACGATGCTCGGCGCGATTACCGCATACACCTTATAATTTTTGCCGTCCTGCGAACCGCGTAAAAGGTTTATGCAATCGACGATAAACGACTTGTCGACTATAGCGCCGAAAGGACAAGCATATACGCAAGCGCCGCAGTTTATGCATTTATCGACGTTGATTTCCGCTTTTTTGCTTTCGGCGTTTACTTTAAGCGCCTTAGCTTTGCAACTCACGACGCACGGACGGTGCTGAGCGATTATGGCTCCGTACGGACAGGACTTTACGCATTTTCCGCACTCGATACATTTTTCCTTGTCTATAACCGCTCTCTTGTCTATTATCGATATAGCGTCTTTAGGACAATTTTCCTTGCATTGATGAGTAAGACAACCACGACAGGCAGGAGTCACCATAATGCCGTCTACGGGACATTCGTCGCAAGCTATATCGATAACTTCAACAATGTTCGGATTGTTTTTATCTCCGCCCAAAGCAAGTTTAACTCTTTCGCCGACAATTGCCCTCTCTTTATAAATACAGCATCTCATAGTCGCTTTAGGTCCCGGGACTATTTCTTTCGGGACGTCAAGATAAATGCTTTCAAGGTCGTCTGCATATATATGTTTAATAACTGCTTTTAAAGTTTTGTATTTCAACAATTGTACGTTTGTATCGAATATTCTCATATCAGCCTCAATCATAATTCATTTCGACGGTTTTGCCCATTAACTGCAAATTTTTACTTAGCTTTTCTACAAGTTTGAGCTTCATCGTCGTATCAATCGGCAATCCCTGATGTGCAACGTTTACGCTTTGCCCTACAAAAAAATTGACGTGCGTAGCTTTCACAAACAACATATCGGCAAGAAGCGAAGCTCCGTCTTTTTTTTCGTAACGTTTAGGAGTCAAATCACTGTTTGACATATATTCTTCCGAAAGTTTAAGTAGCTTTCGTATCGTAAGTACGCCTTCAGTCGTTACGTCTATGCCGTTTATATAGGCAATAGGCGGAACTTCGGGGTCGGGAAAATCAAGAGTCGTCTTAATTTCCTCGTGAAGATATCTTGCCACAATCTGCGAACTTGTGCCGCCGCAAACAACCTTCTTTCCCTTACCCGCCATAAACTTTTCAAGATAAAAGTCGTCGTTATCTTTATCGACTGGCGGACCTACCATCATATCGACGGTGATTTCTTCGCGGAATTTGATAGCGGCAACCGTAGTATCGTCTCCCGGCTTATCTAGATATAAATCGTTGCATGCCGAAGTCAACATACAGGCAACGCATTTTGCAGACATATCAGGCTTTATCTCTCTGTCGAGATATTGCATAATTTCATTCCGTTGCCAACCGAAATTAAGCAACATTCCCACTCCCGAATGCGGCACGCCGTCGCTCATTACGATAATATAATCGCCGTCCGAAAGATTAAGCTCGGTTTTATAAACCTTCTTTTCACAGATTTCAAGCAGTTGCCTGTCAAAATCCATGCACTTTCCGTCATGAAAATAAATTGCGGCGGGGTTATCGAATTCAAACATATATCCCTTGCCGTCGTCGTCGATATGTATTGCGCTGAAAGTCGAATAGGCAACGCCTCTGACTTTACATACGGGCAAAGTACTGATTATCGTCTCAATGCACTCTTCCATGGAAATTTCGTTTGCCATCATCGTGCAAAGAATTTTCGACGTTAAAATGGACAATATGTTTGCTTTTACGCCGCTACCCAATCCGTCTGCCAGAACGAGCGTCGTATATTTTCCGTTTTTAGAAACGGCAACGTTGTCTCCGCATAATTCCTCGCCGGCTTTATTAATAGACGTATATCCGCTTTCAATGATAAGTCCCATTTAATCCTCATGTGTTTCGAGCAACGCCGCTTTCAGTTTTAAAAGCGCCACTTTAGATTCCGCCGTCGTTTCTCCGAGAAGAGAAGCGATTTCCTGTGCTACTCTCATTTGTTTTTTAATCACTTCATCGGTTATAGCAATTGTATCGAGACGCATTTTTTCAAGCTTTTTATCAGCGTTTGTTTGCTCGGTTATATCGGTATACATTCCGAATATTATCTTTTGTTCAGTTCATACGATAATAGACATTTCAACGGTCTTTTCGCCGATTTTAATCCTTTCGTGAGTAAAAAATTTCTTACCCGTCGAAGCGAGCAGATATTCGGTAGGATTAATAAAATCTACAAGGTCTCTGCCCTTTACGTCTCCCAAAATGCCAAACAATTCTCTCGCCTTTTTAGATACTTCGATTATTTTCAAATCGAAATCGACTACTATAATTCCGTTAGGACTATTCTGAATAATTTCATAAGACATAGTCTCGGCTCGTTCACGCATATACGGCACGCACATTTCAGGTTCGGCAAATCCGTTCAGAACAGCCCACGCCTTTTCACGGCAAGTACGATAACCGCACGCACCGCAATTCAATTCGTCTTCTTTTTTAAACTTTCCTGTTTTTGCAAGCACGGCTTTAACGTCGTTTTCGGTAAACGCTATGCCCGCCGGCTTAATTTTCGGATACAGCTTAGATATATCGACGCCGTTTCCGTCGACGTTAACCCATTCGCCGCCGCCTCGGGTAACGTATTTTCTTATATCGGCATTCGCTTTGATTGCTTCTTCCGCTCCCGTAAGACTGCACGGCCCTTTTACGCACGCGTAATCGCATGCATTAAGCTCTAAAAACATTCCGTCAAGCGTATCGACGTTTTCCAAAATGTCCATGCATTTTTGCACGCCGTCAATAGCTACGTATTCGTATCCTTGCGGCAATTCGTCGAATGATTTAATAATGCCGCGACTTATAGGGAAATATTTCGCCTTATTTGCACTGAGTTCTTTTTTGTTGCTCAATTTGACGATTTCCGATAAATTTATTCCTTTCTTATCGAACAACGTCTTTAAATCTTCATAAGTCAAAACCGCGTCGATAATGCCGGATTCCGCAGCTTCTTTCTTTTTGGCAATGCACGGACCGATAAACACAATCTTTGCGTCCGGGAACTGCCTTCTGAGCAATTTGCTATGAGCAATCATAGGCGAATCTACTTTTGCAAGATACGGAAGCGCTTTCGGATAGTATTCCTGAATCAGATTGTTTACGGCAGGACATGCGGAAGTTATAAAATTTTTATATTTACCCTCAGTCAGAAGTTTTTTATATTCGGATACTACAAGATTTGCACCTACCGCCGTTTCCTCGGCATAAGAAAATCCGAGTTTTCCCAAAGCAATCTGCATGACGGAAAAATCGTCGATTTTAAAACTGGAAACGAACGACGGGGCAACGGACGCTATAACTCTTTCTTTGCCTTTCAACAATTTTTCCACTACGTCCGTTTCGCTATGAACGATTTTTGCATTTTGCGGGCATACGCCGGTACAAGTGCCGCAAAGTATACACCTTTCATCGATAATTTTCGCTTGATGATTGGTGACTTTTATCGCCTTAACCGGGCATTCCCTTAAACACTTATAACAATTTTTACAAATTGCAGGTTTAAAATCAAGATAGCTCATTTGTTTCTCCTAAGTAAGTTATCTGCTTACGTTGATTTCAGGCATAACCTGTTCAAGAAAAACTTCTTCTACGTTTTCGGGATTAAGTCCCGAAATAAGTTTACCGTCTAAATTCGCCGAAACGCCGTTGCTGCAATTTCCCAGGCAAAAACTTGCATTCAGCTCGATGACGTCTTCAACGTCATATTTTTTGACCAACTCTTTTAATTTTTCGATAACGTCATACGAGCCTTTAAGATGGCAGCTGCTTCCGACGCAAATACTTAATTTCATATATTCCTCCTAAAAAAAGCGGAACAGCACGTTGCCGATTCCGCTTCTTAAAAAGTATGGCTTATTCAAATTGAACAACGTCTACCCATTTAAGCAGGAATTCACGTTCTTCAGGTTTTCCTTTAACCGATTGCGACGCCGCAACAATTGGCAACCAGTTCTTTACGTATTGAACGGCAGTATCGCTCTTCTTGCAGAAAAGTTTAAGATATTTTTCGGCAAGTTCGTCTTTGCCTTCGAGTTTGAACAATAAGTACGTTCTTGCTACGTCGGCAGAAGCATTACCCTGCGTTGCGTGCGACCAGTCGATAATAAACATCTTGCCCTCCGGCGTAACGATAATATTCGACGGGTTAAAATCTCCGTGACAAAGTTTATTGTGCTTTGGCATGCCGCTAAGTCTTGTATGCAATTCGTAACGGATAGTTGCGTCAAGGTCGCTTTCTGAAATTTTTCTGTCCATCTTGTCTTTGAGTTTATTGAGAAGAGGGACTTTGAAAGTATGCATTTTCATCTGAAGGTCAACGAACGTTTCAAGATATTCGTCTTCCTTTGCCGGATTTTCCGTCATAAGCTGTTGAAGAGTTTTACCTTCGATATAAGTCATTTCGATTGCCCACTTTCCGTCAATCATTTTAACTTCTTCGATTGCAGGAATATCGAGTCCCGTTTCTTCGACTCTGGATTGATTTAAAACTTCATTGAAGATATCCGACTTTTTAAACTCAGAATCGAATACTTTTACGACTCTGTTGCCGTCGCGATAAATAACTTTGTGCTTTCTTTCTGCTAATTTTCCCATATTCCCTCCTTATTTGCCGTAATAGGCGTTGAGATACATCTGTTTGATTTCAGACATAAGCGGATATCTTGGGTTTGCCCCCGTGCATTGGTCGTCGAATGCCTGTTCTGTCATTTCGTCAAGGCGTTCCAAGAATTCCTTTTCGTCGATGCCGTAATCTTTAATCGTCTTTTTGATTCCGACTCTTTCTTTAAGCTCGTCAATCGCTTTAATAAGGTTGTTGAGTTTTTCTTCGTTGGTCTTACCCTTAAGTCCCAAATAATCTGCGACTTCTGCATATCTTGCCAACGTCTTCGGATGGTCGTATTGAGGGAACGTACCCATTTTCGTAGGAACTTCAGCGGCATTGAAACGCAATACTTCGTCAATCATAAGAGCGTTTGCAACGCCGTGAGGAAGGTGATAGAAAGCTCCGAGTTTATGTGCCATCGAGTGACATACGCCGAGGAATGCGTTCGCAAAAGCCATACCTGCCATAGTTGCGGCATTTCCCATCTTTTCACGAGCTTCCGCGTCGTTAGGGCCGTTGTCGTATGCTCTCGGCAAAAATTCGAATATAACTTTAAGAGCCTTCAACGCAAGTGCGTCGGTATAGTCCGTTGCCATCATAGAAGCTATTGCTTCGAGTGCATGAGTTACTGCGTCGATACCCGATGCGGCAGTCAAGCCCTTAGGCGCGTTCATCATAACGTCTGCGTCGACGATAGCCATGTTAGGCATAAGTTCATAGTCTGCAAGAGGATATTTAACGCCCGTCTTTTCATCGGTGATAACTGCGAACGGAGTAACCTCTGAGCCCGTACCTGCCGACGTAGGAATTGCGATAAAGAACGCTTTTTCGCCCATCTTCGGGAAGGTGTAAACTCTCTTTCTGATATCCATGAAACGCATTGCAAGGTCCATAAAGTTTACTTCAGGATGTTCGTAAAGTACCCACATGATTTTGCCTGCGTCCATAGCGGAACCGCCGCCCAATGCGATGATGCAATCAGGTTGGAATGCTTTCATCTGTTCCGCGCCTTCTTTTGCACATGCAAGTGTCGGATCCGGAGCTACGTTAAAGAACGTAGTGTGTTGAATGCCCATTTCGTCAAGTTTTTCGGTAATAGGCTTTGTATATCCGTTGTTATATAAGAAACTGTCTGTAACGATAAATGCTTTTTTCTTGCCCATAACGGTCTTTAATTCGTCAAGAGCAACAGGCAAGCAACCTTTCTTTAAATATACCTTCGAAGGTGTTCTGAACCACAACATATTCTCTCTCCTTTCAGCAACCGTTTTGATATTGATTAAGTGTTTTACGCCAACGTTTTCGCTTACGCTGTTTCCGCCCCAGCTTCCGCAGCCGAGCGTCAACGACGGTTTGAGTTTAAAGTTGTAAAGGTCGCCGATACCGCCCTGTGACGAAGGAGTATTGATAAGGCAACGACAAGTCTTCATGTTCTTTTCCCACTTTGCAAGCTTTTCGCCTTCCGTGAGAGTGTTTATATAAATTGACGATGTATGTCCATAACCGCCGTCTGCTATAAGCTGACCGGCCTTTGCTACGGCATCGTCGAAATCTTTTGCCTTATACATAGCAAGAACAGGGCTGAGTTTTTCGTGTGCAAACTCTTCAGCCAAATCAACGCTTTCGACTTCACCTACCAAAATCTTGCTTCCTTCCGGTGCGTCGAATCCTGAAAGGTTTGCTATTTTGCAAGCCGATTGTCCGACGATTTTAGCATTGAGTGCGCCGTTAATAAGAATGGTATGTCTTACCATATCCTTTTGTTCGTCGTTTAAGAAATAAGCGCCTCTTGCCTGAAGTTCTTTTTTGAACTTATCGTAAACGTCGCTGAGAACGATAACAGATTGCTCGGAAGCGCAGATCATACCGTTGTCAAACGTTTTTGAATGTAAAATGGACGATGCGGCAAGTTCGATATTTGCCGTGCTGTCAACTATTGCAGGAGTATTTCCTGCGCCAACGCCGACTGCAGGTTTGCCGCTGCTGTATGCCGATTTAACCATGCCAGGACCGCCGGTTGCAAGAGTGCAGTCCGCTTCTCTCATAATAAGCGCCGAAAGTGCAACGGTAGGTTCGTCTATCCAACCGATGATTCCTTCAGGTGCGCCTGCTTTGACGGCTGCTTCGAGAACTATCTTTGCCGCTTCGATAGTGCATTTCTTTGCTCTCGGGTGCGGGCTGAAAATAATTCCGTTTCTTGTCTTCAAAGCGATAAGCGATTTGAATATTGCCGTTGACGTCGGGTTTGTCGTAGGTACGACGGCTGCCAATACGCCGATAGGCTCTGCTATCTTCATTATACCGAAAGCAGGGTCGCGTTCGATAACGCCGCACGTCTTTGTGTCACGGTATGCATTGTAGATGTATTCGGAAGCATAGTGGTTTTTAATAACCTTATCTTCCACAATACCCATGCCGGTTTCTTCAACCGCCATCTTTGCGAGAGGTATTCTCATCTTGTTTGCCGCCATGGCTGCTTCAAAGAAAATTTTGTCTACTTGCTCCTGCGTAAAGGTAGCGAACTGCTTTTGCGCTTCCCTGACGTTTTTGAGCAATTTCTCAAGGCTTTCTTCATCGTTTACTATGAAATCTTTGGTCATATATATCTCCTTAAAAGTATTTTAAATTAATAACTGATTAAAAACCGTCCGTCCTGACCGCCCGTCGTAAATTCGCTTACAGATTGTTTTGCCGAGCGAGTTAAGACTTTATGAATCGCTATCATCTGAAATCTTTTCGTCGTAGACAATTATCGCAATTCGGAACGAGTGTTCAATCAATACTTAATTCCGTTAAAATATTATCGATAACTCGTTATCGATATATTACCTTATATTAAAAGAGTTGTCAAACGAATAACGCACTAATTTTTATATTTTTAAATTTTTATCGTTTAAATCCGCTCTTCTTTCCTTTTTGTCCCGTTTAAATAGGTTTTTACAATACAAACGATAAAATTAAACGAAAAACCTTTAGCAAAAAAAGCAATAAGCGGCGACATCAAAGTTTCAACAAGCAAAATCAAGAAATAGTCCGCTAAAAACAATAATAAGCGGCGACAAATCAAAAGTCTCAGCAAAGGCTGCAACAAACTTAATTAATAGGCATAATCAAATAAAAGTCATAATCGAAATGATAGACGCAACCAAAACGGTAAACTAAAAATAAGAAAAAAGAAAAAAGCTTAAATTAAGCATTTCTTAATTTAAGCCTTTTCGTTTTAAATGTAAAGTTGTTTGAATTTTTATAAAGTCTGCGAGCCGTTTAAATTGACGCTTGCAAAAACTCAATTTATCAGTTCTCGCCGTTCTTAGCGTTCATAAACGCCTTCATTCTCTGACTGCCGTCAAGAATCGTTTTTCTGATTCTTATATTCTTTGGCGTTACTTCAAGCAACTCGTCGTCTGCGATAAATTCGATAGCCTCTTCAAGACTAAGTTTTTTTACGGGATTAAGGCGAAGTGCCTCGTCGCTGCCTGCCGCACGCATATTCGTTACGTGTTTCTTTTTGCAGACGTTAACTCTTAAATCTTCGTTTTTCGGCGAGTAACCGACTACCATACCTTCATAAACGGGAGTTTGCGGTTCGATGAACAGCACTCCTCTGTCCTGGGCGTTAAACAATCCGTAAGTTGCCGCCTCGCCCGTTTCGAATGCTACAAGAGAACCGGTAAACCTTCTCGGTATCGCTCCTTTAAAAGGCGCATATCCTTCGAATGCGGTATTCATAATTCCCTCGCCCCTTGTAGCGGTCAGCATTTCATTTTTAAAGCCGAACAAACTTCTTGCAGGGACGATAAACTCCAATCGCATACGATTGCCCACGGCGTCCATCGTGACAAGTTCGCCTTTTCTGACGCCCATATTTTCCATAATAGCTCCCATGGAAATCTGAGGAACGTCGACGTAAAGATGTTCCATAGGCTCGCAGGTTACTCCGTCTATAGTTTTAAGCAAGACCTTTGGCGGACCTACCATAAACTCATAACCCTCACGTCGCATCGTTTCGATTAATATAGAAAGATGCATTTCTCCTCTGCCGCACACTTTAAAACTATCGGTGCTTTCGGTATCGTTTACGCGCAAAGACATATCTTTTAAAAGCTCGCGATAAAGTCTTTCACGCAAATTTCTCGAAGTGACGAATTTTCCTTCTCTTCCTGCAAACGGAGAGTCGTTAACGGAGAAAGTCATCTCTATCGTCGGTTCGCTTATTTTTACAAAAGGTAACGGCTCGACGTTTGACGTAGCACAAAGCGTATTTCCGATTTTTATATCCTCGATTCCCGAAAAACAAACTATATCTCCCACCATAGCGGTTTCGACAGGCTCGCGTTTTAAACCTTCTATCTGATACAAAGACACGATGCGCCCCTTATATCCGACGGACGAGTCGTGATAATCGCATATCGAAACTTCCTGTCCGACTTTAATTTGTCCCCGTTCGATTTTGCCTATTCCTATTCTTCCGACGTATTCGTTATAATCTATTGAAGAGCATAATAGTTGAAGAGAGGCGTTTTCATCTCCTGACGGCGGTTCGATATAATTCAATATCGTTTCGAACAAAGGAACCAGGTCCTTGCCTTCAACGTTATAATCGGTAGTCGCGGTGGCGTTTCTTCCCGAACAATAAATAATCGGACTGAAGAGCTGTTCGTCGTTTGCGTTCAATTCAAGAAGCAATTCCAAAACTTCGTCTCCGACTTCCGAAAGTCTGGCGTCCGGTCTGTCAATTTTGTTTATAACGATAATTATTTTAAGTCCGAGTTCTATTGCTTTTGTAAGAACAAATCTTGTCTGCGGCATAGGGCCTTCAGCGGCGTCTACAAGAAGCAGAACACCCGATACCATTTTCAGAACTCTTTCTACCTCTCCGCCGAAATCTGCATGCCCCGGCGTATCGATAATATTTATCTTCTTTCCCTTATAATGAATAGCCGTATTCTTAGCTAAAATCGTAATGCCGCGTTCGCGTTCGAGAGCATTGTTATCCATAACTCTCGTTTCAACCTGTTGATTCTCTCTGAACGTTCCCGATTGCTTCAACATACCGTCGACAAGCGTAGTTTTGCCGTGGTCGACGTGTGCAATAATTGCTATATTGCGTAAATCTTCTCTAATCAAAATTTTATCCTCTTTCCGCTTCCGATTTTAATTCGATTGCGTTTTTATAAGTTATAAGCTCCAAATCATCGGCAGAAACAAATCGTGAAAAATATTCCCTTTCTTTAACAGGAGTAGACCATGGACAATCCGAACCTAAAATTATCCTTTCTTTTGAATGTTTACCGAGTATCTTCTTTACTTCGTCGTCTGAAATCATACCTTGCAAATATGCGGTATCGAAATAAATATCTTTTCCCGCCTCATATTCGATAACTTCCTGCCATACGTCCCAACCGCCGAGATGCGCCGCTATAATTTTGATTCCCTTGAAATCTTCGGCAACCTTGGCAATGTTTTTAGGCGAAGCGTAATAAGTATCGGGATAAGCACAATCTTTGCCGGCATGAAAACACAGCATCATATTGTGCGAACGTATAAATTCATATACGGGATAGACTCTATAATCCGCAACGTCGAATTGCTGATATTCCGGATGAAGTTTTATTCCCCTGAATCCGAGCGAATATACTCTTTCGAGTTCGTCAATAGCCATATCCGATAACGGATATACCGAAGCAAACGGATAACAACTGTCCGACTTGCACGACAGAGCAAAGTCGTTCACGTTTTTCATCTGCCTTTCGTTTGTGGCAATGGACATGAGCCAATATTCGTCTACACCCCATTCCTTCATCTTTTTTGCCGTATCGGCGGCGGTTCCGTTTGTAGCCGGAATTTTCCCTGCGGCAGCCGCAAGTTTTATAACTGCGTTTTCTGCAATCTTATCCGGAAAGAAGTGTACGTGCGTATCAATCATAAAGTTTTCCTTTGTAATATTAACCCCTTGTGGTATAGTTCGGGGCTTCTTTTGTAATCGTTATATCGTGCGGATGACTTTCGACAAGAGAAGCGGACGTAATTTTGACGAACTGAGCGTTCTTTCTCAAATCGTCTATCGTCTTCATTCCGCAATATCCCATACCGCTTCTGAGACCGCCCATAAGTTGATATACCGTGTCGCAAAGCGGTCCGCGGAAAGGCACTCTTCCTTCAACGCCTTCCGGAACGAATTTCTGTGCGTCGTCCTGGAAATATCTGTCTTTGCTTCCTGCCGCCATAGCCGCAAGAGAGCCCATACCTCTGTAAACCTTAAAACTTCTGCCCTGGAACATTTCAAGCTCTCCCGGACTTTCTTTAGTACCTGCAAAAAGGCTGCCGATCATAACCGCCGAAGCGCCTGCGCCGATTGCTTTCGTTATATCGCCGCTGTATTTGATTCCGCCGTCTGCAATAATGCGTTTGCCGTATTTATCCGCCGCTTCCGCACAATCCATAATCGCCGTAATTTGCGGAACGCCAATACCTGCAACGACTCGCGTCGTACAGATAGATCCGGGGCCGATACCGACTTTAACGACGTCTGCACCCGCTTCAATCAAGGCTTTCGTCGCTTCTGCCGTAGCAACGTTGCCGGCAATAAGTTTGATTTTAGGATATTTAGCTTTTATCTGTTTTACAACGTTAAGAACCTTATCGCTGTGTCCGTGAGCCGTATCGACTCCGATTATATCGACTTTCGCGTCAACCAATGCCGCCACTCTTTCCATTGTGTCGGCGGCTGTTCCGACGGCGGCGCCTGCAAGCAATCTTCCGTTTACGTCGCGAGCCGAGTGCGGATATTGAATTGCCTTTTCAATATCTTTAATCGTGATAAGTCCTTTGAGATTATAATTTTTGTCGACGATAGGCAACTTTTCGATTCTGTGCTTGCCAAGAAGATTTTGAGCTTCTTCGAGCGTCACGCCTTCAAGAGCAGTCACAAGATTTTCTTTCGTCATTACGTCTCCTATCGGTTGGTCGAAATTAGTTTCGAAACGCAAATCACGGTTTGTAAGAATACCTACAAGTTTGCCGTCAACCGTAATAGGTACGCCGCTGATTTTATAACGGCTCATAAGTTGCAAAGCGTCAGACAATTTATGCTGAGGAGATAAAAAGAACGGGTCGGTTATAACGCCGTGTTCGCTTCGTTTTACCTTATCTACCTGCTCCGCTTGCTTCTCGATGGAAAGATTTTTATGTATCATTCCTATGCCGCCTTCTCTTGCCATAGCTATTGCAAGCTGATGTTCCGTTACGGTATCCATAGAAGCTGACAGCAACGGAATATTAAGATGTATGCCCTCTGCTAAATCGACTTCAAGATTTGCGTCTTTAGGAAGAATAGAAGAGTGTTGCGGAACCAATAAAACGTCGTCGAAGGTCAAACCTTCTTTAATTATTTTGTTCATTTTATACTCCTTTTGTGTAATTTTAAATATTTTATTATTTTAAAAAAATAATGTCAAACAAATAAAAAGCGTTTTGAAAAATTGCAAAAAAAATCGGCGTTATATACCGATTTTTTTCTTTAAAAATTCAGTTGCCGTCAGCTCTATCCGACTAATTTTTGCCACTTACCGTCGGACGGACGCAAAACGAAATTGCAATCAGGGAAATCGTAATCGTCGACAAACGAGCGTACGATTTGTCCGAACAATAATTCGTCCATAAGTTTATCAAGATAAATTACCCCCGTATAGGTTGTAACTTCGCCCTCCGTCTTGCTCTCAAAATATTTGTCCAATTCCAAAGATTTAAACGTTTCTATTCCGTTGACCAATTTCAGCAGTGCGGATATGGTTTTAGAAAACTCCGCTTCGCTTTTATAACACATGCTTTTAGGTATAGACAACGTACTGCGAATAATTGAATTTTCACTCAGCTTTGCCGCGATTTTTTCGAATCTCAAAACCGAATTTACAATTCCGCTATTATATAAGTCAAGTTCGCCGTCGATTAATAACGCTTTGCAGAAGTCGTTTACCTTTTCAGCTCTTCCTATTATTTCTCCGTATATATCGCTAAGGCAGTCAAAAAATTCAGATGAATAAACGTAGGCTACTACCCCTTTTATCGCGGCTTTTAAAAGGTTAAGTTCGACGCTGTTTTTCTGATTTTCACCGCCATAGAATACGTTTTCTCCTATCTTTGCAATCACGTCGTACAAATCTTTATAATCGCTTGTCGGGAAAGTCGCACCGTACTTTGCGAAAAATTCCTGATAGCTGTTTTCGCCGTAAAGCGGTCTGTTTATAAAATCAATTATTCCGTTTACAATTTCGTCGAAATTAGCCGGAGCAGGAGTCGTGACGAATATAACGTCTTTGAGTATCTTAGCGATATTCAAACCGCTTACCAACGACTTTCCGTAATAGGCTATTCTTCCTTTGGAGTAAGCGTTAAAATCGGCAAGCACCGCCGCCTTGTCTTCTGTCGACAAATAAGTCGGAAGATATTCTTCCTTTAACGATTTTATCTGCACCACTTCGCTCTTAACGTAGTTTTTGGTAAATTCCATTTCACGATAGCAGTTTGCGCACTGGCTGACAGACGATGTCATAACTTCCGTAAAAATTCCGTCCGAGCTTTCAAGCGTTACGGCGTCGTTTGCATGGTTATGGCCTGCAATCGCTACTTCAACGTTTCCCGCCAGAAGTTCGGTAAGTCTGTCGCTGCCCGGAGTCGTCGCATGCACTTCAAGTCCCAAAGTATCGGTTATCGCTCCGAAGATGTTGTTGATTGGTTTGTGGTATGCGGCAATGACTTTATCGCCCGCCGCCTTTGCTTCGCTCAATTGAGTTTCGATAAACGAAAACGCCGTATCGTCAAGGTCGCCGCTGCAATTGTCAATAACTAAAAGTCTGTATCCGTCTTTGAGTTTTGCAACGTATGACAAGCCGCTTACCGCCAAGGCTTCGCTGTAACCGAATTCGTAATAATAGTTCTTAAAAGATTCTACTATCCCTTCTGCAGTATCCTGCAAATTTTCGACGTCCACCTTTCCGCTTCCCGTATATCGGTATCCCCTGTGTCCTTCGGGCGCTACGTCGTGATTGCCCGGAACGACAAAGACTTCGAGTCCCCTTTCTTCAACGGTTTTAATTAGCGCCGACATCTCTTCATGATTCTGTACGGCATGGTCGTCGCACAAATCGCCCGTTATTATAAGAGCTTCATAGTCCCCTTCGACGGCGTTATCGAACGCAGTCTGAATAATTGCGTTGGAAAGCTCGTTGGTTTTCGAATCGGCGACTTTGCCTGCAAAACTTTCATACGCATAGTCTCCGACTAAATCGTATGAAAGATAATGCGTATCGGACATAACCGCGACTTTCAGTTCGACTTTTTCCGAATCCGCTTTCTCTTTCAACGAGAGGTCTTTATCTCCGCATGCCGCCAATGCGAAAACGAGCGTTAATACTAACAAAATTAATAATATCGTTTTTGCTTTTTTCATAAGCACATTATACCCTATAAATCGTTTAAATGAAATAGTTTTAAAACATCTCTTTTCGTTCTTTGCATAAAAATTTGTCTTTTATAGCGAAAAAAGCAAAATTAATCGCATTAAAAATAAACGCGCAAATAAAAGCGCAAAGTTTTAAAGCAAAACGCGCTTTCGTTTAGCGCCGCTTTTTAAACGCGCCATAGTTTTAAAATTTAAGTCGTATTATGCTTTGAAAATAATGAGTAAAAATGCGTTAGTCCTATTATGCTTTAAAAAAGTTCGTCAAAAATGCGTTAAATATATTCATAATTTAACGCGTGCAAATATGCCGATATGCCGTAACGAACATACCTAGCGGCAAAGAAAACAAATGGGGAAAAAAACTAATGAGCATATAAAAACTAAACCGAAAACGACATTCCTGCCGCCTTTTATCCTATGTAAGCTTACACGTAGTCGGCTTACACGGGAATATATATCGCCGAATTATATACGAATCTGTCGCCAACCGAAATCAAATTATAATGTTCTTCAGATACGTAAAACCACTGCGAATCGCCCTCGTCGTTCATAACTTTTATCCTGTATCCGCTAACTCTTCTCGGATCAAGAATTTTGACTATGCCGTAATCGGCAACTATCGCTTCGGCATACCTTTTTTCTACTACCGTCCCGGAAGGCACTATTATATCGTAATTACAACCGCAAAACAGCACAGGCAACAACACGAGCGACAAAAGAAAAAGAATCAAAGTTAAGGCGGCGGATTTTCTTTGCAAAAGAGATTTCATAAATCCATATTATGTATCCGAAAAATAAAAGGTTCTTTTTAAGATTCTTATCTTTGCAAAATACGCTAAAATCTTAAAGTAGTTAAACGAAAATCGTTTGATAAACGGACAAAAAAAGCATGCCGTTCAAATCAAAACACGCCGTTATTATTTAATCTTTTTAATTTTTTTACCTTTTAAATTCTGCTTTATTGTTTAAAACAGCTTTATTAAACGGCATTACAAAACGGTACTTATGCAGTAGCAGTGCTTATGCCCTTGCAACGCTTTGCCGTATGCAAACTTTTACCGTATGCAAAATTATGCCGTATGCAAAATTATGCCGTATGCGATAAATCGTATTTTCAAATAGTCATTTTACGCATTTAAAAAACATACGCTATTTTATGAAAAAAGTTATTAAAGCCGTCGCTCTGTTTATCGGAACGGTAGTAGGAGCCGGGCTTGCGTCGGGAAAAGAAATAGCCGTTTATTTCAACGGGCTTAATCCTTTAACTACAATCTTTTCGGGCGTCTTTTTAGGTTTTTTCTGTGCTCTGTTCATGTTTGCGGGAAAAAACAATTTTCTGTTTTATCCGAAGTGGTTTCGTTTCGTAACCGTAGTCTGTTCGGTTATTACGCTTTCCGCAATGTGCGCCGGAGCGGAAAGTCTTATAAAACCTGTCATTCCTTTCGGCGGACTGATATTTACGCTTCTTTCTATTTTCATCGCCTTTTCGGGAATGAAACAAATTAAACTCATAAACACCGTAATGGTCCCCGTGATAATAATAGGCATTGCTATATTATTTATTAAAAACGGAGAGACAAATCTAAGCGGTGCGTTCTCGCCGTTCAAACCGATATCCTATGCGGCTTTGAATCTTTTAATCGCCGGCACTCTGATGGCAGACGTGGGAAAGACCATGACGAAAAAAGAAATCGTACTGTCGGGAGTCATAAGCGCCATAATACTCAGTCTTATGCTCTTCTGCCTCGGCTGTGCGGTTATAGGCAAAGACGGAGAAATGCCGCTGTACGACGTTGCCGAAAAACTCGGATACGGACATATAGCAAACGCTCTTATATTGCTTGCGATATTCACGACTATGGTGTCGTCCGCAAAAATTATTACCGACGCAATTTCCGTTAAAATAACGTCAAAGGTATTATCCTATTTCACTTGCCTCGTTCTGTGCTATCCTCTGTCTCTTTTAGGTTTTTCGGCGTTAATTACGTACGGATATCCTCTTGTCAGCGTTGCGGGTCTTGTTCAGCTCGTTATGACGATATTAAAAACGCTACCGAAAACGGCAGCGTTTTATTCAAAAATCAAACAGCATAATACTAATCTTAAAAGCCGTCGGAACGACTTTAAAACCGATAAAAAAAGTATTGACTTTAACCGATTAAATTCCGATAGCGATTGCGCTAATTCTCATCGGAGTGACATCCGCACTCTTCGCAGTCATTGCAATCGCATTCGGAATGACCGTGGCATTCGGAGTGACCGTCACAAGCGGAATGGTCGTGGCAAACGGTATGGCCGTGACGTTCGCCGCAACTGCACTTAGAGTGGTGACACTCGCAGTCTTCTTCCTCGTCGGCGTCCATTTCAGAGTCCGCTTCCGTACGCTTGAAAATATCCGTTTCCACTTCCCCTTTTAAGTAAGCAAAAAGAGGATCGTCCGAAAAATCTTTTTTGACGTTGAATTCACCGCCCAATTCTTCGACTGCGTTTCTTATTTCTATAAACTCGTTATAATCGACGTCGTAATCTCTGGCATACGACGTAAGAAGGTCTATTGCAGATTCGTCTCCGTAAGATCCGAGCAACCTTGCAAAAAGCGGAATATCTTCGCCCCTGTAAAAATAGGATACGAGCCAAAGAAATATATCCTTTCTGCCTTTATAATTGGCAAGAATCTCAACAATCATCTGTCCGCTCTCGCCTTGAAGATTAGGAATGAGGGACAACATATAATCGACGACGTCCTCGCCCTCTTCTAAAAGATACTCGTATGCGGCAAGTTTATTGCCGTAAGACGCATTATCGTCCGCTATGGTATCGACCATTTTCTTTTTGTCGTCAATAGTGAATTTTATTTCTTCTTCCATACCGTTATTTCTCCTGACCGAAAATCGCTTTTAAATATTTAATGAAAGTCGTTTTATTCAAAGAATATCTGCCGATTATATCTTCGGCTTTTCCGAAAGCCCCCGTGGCGAACACGAGAACGCCGGCAAGCGTTTTAACAGATTTAATTTTAGACAGCTTTTCCATACTCATATTCCCGAAATATATTTTGTCGCCGTCACGGCGTATATTATCGTCAATCATGTTGCGCAACAATTCTATTGCGGAGTTTGGCTCGTCAATCGACATAATAACGTCGGCAATTACGTTTGACACGGCGTTGACGAAAGTCAAAGGCATATATTTAATTATCGGGTTAAACGACATATTTATAAACTTTAAATCGTTTGACGCGAACGCCGAAAAATCAAGTTTTGAATTGTTTACAAGATATATTCTTATTATCTCGACAAGTTCAGGAAACGTCAGCTTATCCGAA